>USMU01000032.1 GCA_900555925.1 uncultured Clostridium sp.
AAGGGGGTTATTCGGATGAACGGAAGAAAAAAATTACACCGCCTTACGGTATTCGATTATATTAATTATGCCTTTTTGCTGTTATGCGTGGTCGTCATGATTTATCCGTTTGTCTTTGTGCTCGGAGGTTCCTTTTCGGACGGGCAAGATTACATGAACGGCGGTGTATGGCTACTGCCACGCGTTTGGACATTCGCCAATTATCAGGTAATTGTATCCGATAATCTTTTATGGATCGCTTATCGAAATACAATGATTCGGACACTTTTTGGTTCCTTGTTCTCTCTGTCGTTTACTTCCTTAGTCGCTTACGCGATGAGCCGAAAAGAATTGAAATTTCGCGGATTTTTTCAAATTTTCAATCTCATCACGATGTTTTTCGGGGGCGGACTCATTCCTTATTTCGCATTAATTAATTTCCTCGGTTTGTATGATAATTTTCTGGTTTATTTTATCCCCTCATTATATTCCGTATACAATATGATTATCATTACCGGCGGGTACGCTTCGGTATCCGAAGAAATGCACGATTCGGCTGTCATTGACGGAGCGGGAGAATTGAGAATATGGCTCCAAATCTATTTTCCGCTTTCAAAGGCGGTGCATGCCACCGTTTTATTGTGGCTGGCGGTAGGAAACTGGAACGCTTATTACGGAACCATGATATACACCCGCGGCGGTCCGGATGTAATTATGTTGCAATATTACCTGATGGGCGTCATCAATAAGGCGGGATATACGCCAGATGTGGGCGGGGAAATTCTCGAACGGGTTACCTCCAAGACGGTAAGTTATGCGGCTATCGTCATTGCCATGCTTCCGATTTTGTTCGTCTATCCGTTTTTGTCAAAGTATTTTACAAAGGGCGTGTTTGTCGGCTCTTTGAAAGGTTAAAAACAAGGAGGAATTTTATGAAAAAACTCAACAAATTTTTTGCGGTTTTTTGTGCGGCTATCGCCGCAGTTGTTTGCGCGGGTTGCGGCGGGGGAATCTCGAAAGCGACGCTCACGTATCCCGATTATCCCAATGCCGATCCGACGAAGGATAGCTGGACGCAGTGGGAGGAAGAGGACAAAGTCACCATTAATTGGTACGTCGATTTGGCAGGTTGGAGCAATAATTCTAGTTCCTTGATCAGTAAAGAGATTTATCGACGTACAGGAGTGAACATTGTATTTGAAACCCCTGCCAATGCGGACGGTTCCAAATTATCCACCATGATGCAGACGAATACTTTCACCGACGTCATTTCGATTGCCGCAAATACACAGGAAAGAATCAAGCTGGCAGAAGCCAAGAATTATATTTATCCTATCCAAGAGCTGGCAAAACGCTGGGCCCCGACGCTTTTGACGAGGCTCGACGAAGAAATGGCAGAGATGTATGCGGCTTCCGATGGAAATTTATATGGTATTCCCAATCACTTTTATTCTACCGTACAGGTAAACGAGTATAAAGACATGGGATATTCTCTACTTTCCAATGGGGGGATTGTAGCCCGAAAGGATTATTTGGACGCTTATTACGACGCTATGTATGCCGCCGATCCGAACTGGAATCCTGCCTCTGTCTGTACTCCGCAGGGCGTTATTGATATGTGTCTTTGGGTAAAGCAAGAATATGGATTGAAAAATGATAATCCCACCGTCTGTTTGTCTCCGTTTGAATCACACCGTACTACGGGAAGTGTGGGACTTCGCTGGTTGATGGAGTATTTTTCTGTGCCCGAGGAGGATGCAGAAGGGAATTATGTATATCAATATGCACAACCCGAATTTGAAGAAATGATGGTCTGGCTTAACGAGCTGTATCGAAACGGTCTGATGACTTCGGGAAATCTGACGGCGACGGCTTCGCAAATAGGCGGATATATCCAGAACGGGTTGCCGTTTATCTATATCGGTTCTCCTCAGGATATGGGAAGTTATTTCAAAAATTGGAATATCAAAAAGACGGACGGGGTGTATAACTATGAGGGGCGACAGTATGTTCCCATCGTGTTCGGAAATTCCGCTGGCGACGTACCGCAAATTTCCGTTACCGGAAATTCTTATATGTTCTCAATGATAACCAATAAATGCAAGCGTCCCGACCGTGTAATCCAGCTATTTGATTTCCTCTATTCGGAGGAGGGACAGAAGCTGCTCGCCTACGGAGTAGAGGGAGAAAATGCGTCGGATACCGAAGGCACTTTCTATTATACCGTAAAACCGGGAGAAACCACGACGATAAACGGAAAAGAGACGGTTGCAAAATACGGACAAATCGAATATACCGATGCAGTCAAAGCAGCGTTCAATTCCAACAATACTTCTTCTTATGGATTTTTCTCGCCTAACGTTCTTTATAATCCAATGTATGTCAACCTTTCTTCGGTACGCGGAGGAGCTTATAATACCTATTCCAATTATGTGACTTATAATCTGAAAGCGGGGCTGATTCCCTATACGTATAGTTATCGAGGCTTTGAATTTGAACTTGATCCCACGGGGGAAAATTATTCCAAAGTAGTAGATATACAAAATAATCTTCGGTTGCTTTGGAACGAATATTATGCGGAAATCATTTGCGCGGGAAGTGCAGAGGCCGCAGCTTCTATCGTACAGGATACTTTGGCTTCGGCTAAGCGAAAGGGATATGAGACCTTTATTGGCTATAAAAACGAAAGTTTTCAGGCCTATAAACAAAAAGCGGAAATTGCTTTCTCCTGGCCACCCAATGATCCGGAATCGGATTATCATAATCTGAAATTTACAGGAATTTACGGGGATTATTCCTATAATAAGGAAATTCCCTCTGACGTGGAAATTAAGTAATCGAAAATAGAGGAAATCATGAAAAAAATTATTATCGATACGGATATCGGAGACGATATCGACGATGCTTTTGCGCTTCTGACCGCACTCTCCGAGCCGGAGCTGGAAATTCTCGGGATTACCACCGTGTTCAAAAATACTCCGCAGCGCGCGCAGATTGTCAGATATCTACTCCGTTTGGCAGGAAAGGAGACTATCCCCGTCTATGCGGGGATAGAAGTTCCCCTGAACGGTTTGATTGAAAAGTGGAACTATGAACAATACCAAGAAGACGGAAAGATCCGAATCCACCATTATCTCGACGAAATGGCTTCGGAAAAGTACGCTCCGGGAAATGCAGTGGATTTCATCCTTGAAACGGCGGCAAAATATCCGGGGGAAGTAACGCTCGTTGCCCTCGGTCCGTTTATGAACGTTGCGGCGGCTAAAAAGAAAGATAATGAGAGATTCGCCCTTTTGAAGGAAGCGTATATTATGGGCGGGCAGCCCATGGATACATATCCCGAATGGAATGTACGGGTTGACCCTCTGTCTGCCTCAGAATTTTTTTCGAGCGGTCTGCCGATCACATGCGTCGGGTTGAACGTGACAGTATCCTGTAAGCTATATGAAAAGCAAATAGAATGTTTGAACAAATTTACTTCTCCCGCTGTCGCAGCGGTACGGAATATGATGCGAGTATGGATAGAAAGTAATAATCCTAAAACGGGCTTTGGCAATAAACGGTATCCCACGATGCACGATCCTCTGTGCGTGTTATCGTTGGCGTATGACGATATATGTCAATTTGAAGATATGCACATTTCGGTCAAGAAAAACGGAATTACCGTTCGGGAAAAGGAAGGCTCAAAGATGAGAATGGCCGTTTTAATCGATCTCGAAAAATTTTACGAGCGATTTTTCGGGGCTTTGAAAAGGCTGGAAGAAAAGCAGACAAGGAGGAAAATAGTTTGATCGGTAAATTTATAAAAACAGTCGTCGCTGTCGTAACGAGCATCGTTTTTGCTGTGGGCGGAGTATCGTTTTTGGAAAGGACGCAGGCGGACGAAAAAGCTCCGTTGACATTGGAATTGACGGAAGAACATAGGGGAAGCGGCTCCGACTATTTGGAAATAGAATTTGACAAACAAGAAATTAAAGGGACTCATATTGGTATAAAAGTAAATCCCGTATATGCTGTGGATCAGAACGGCAACAATCCTGTATGGTCCATGTTCCGATTTATCTTTACCGATTCCGACGGAAATACGTGGAATACAGATAATTTCAACGGCGAAGATACAACGATTCCCGCCGCAACGACAGACGGAACAAAGACTTCCGTGACTTGGATGTATTCCTATCTTTGGCCGAAACAGGGATTTTACGGCACGATGTATCTTCCTTGGTATCGCACGAACGGAGGCTCGGAAAAAAATCCTACGAAAGCGCCCTCGGATATCGTCAAAGTACGTATACAACACAATTCTTCATATACGACCGCGCGCAGAGAAATGCTGGCCCATTTCTTCTGTCTGACCGATGCGATTGTCGATGAAACAGAAAAAATCGAAAGAATCGGCGACGTCAAAATACTCGAAGATTTCGATGCGGATTTATTAAACGTAACGGAAGAAAAAGTTTTGTATGATTTTTCGGCCACGGATTTAGAGTCGATCGTATGGAGCGATAACAAAGCCATGAATGCGAGATTGGCGACACAGGAAGAAATCGACGATATTGAGGAAACGGAGAAAAATTCCGCCGAAAATTCCTGGAAATCCCGTTTTTCCGTAAGCGGACAGAAGTTTGCCTATAATCCCGTTGCCGATATATCGGGATACGGAAACGCTTTGAAGTGGGAATACGGAAGCTATTATGACGAATATGATTCCTCCCTCAATTCCTACGGCTCTTTGGGCGTAACGTTGTCCGGAGACAAACAGAATTTTGCAGGGGCGCTCGGCTTGACGATATGGGTAAAAAATCCGCAGCCCTATCCCGTCAGTTTCAATCTCGAATTTTCGGAAGCCGAAGAGGGCGGTGCCGAACGTTGGAATTTGAACGGAACGCTTTATCGCACCTTATGGTTTTATGATACCGTTACGGGAGAAGAGTTTTCCGCCTCGACTTTGAATGTGGCCTATATTCCGGCCTCTTTCTGCGGTTGGGTGCGTATTCCGTTCTCTCAATACGCCTGCCCCGATTGGAGCATGGCGCTCGAATATACGGACGGAATTTATGATGAAAATAAGCCTCATACCAATATCTATATTACGAGTCAGTTTATTTTGAACGATAACGTGACCATGTATTTTGATAATATAGGACTGTATTATTCTGAATTTGAAGCAGGAAAACTGTTCGACAGAACGCTGCCGAGCATAGCGGAATGTCTGGGAGGCGAAAAATGAAATCTTTCGGAAAAAAATTATGTATAACCGCGGCGCTGTCTTTTATTTTTCTTTTCGCCTGCGGCTGCTCGGATGCGGAAGGAACGAATAAACACAAACCTATTACGGGCATCGATCCTTGCTTTGAGGAAAATCTGGGATATTATAACGAATCTCCTAATGTCGTCCGCATGGGAAACATACAGTATATGTTTTATACCCGAAATGCAAATATCAATGACAATACTTCCGATACGATTGCCGTGCGGCGCGCCGAATGGCGGGACGGAAAGTGGAATTACGGTGAAGCAAAAACCGTTCTTTCCGTCTCGGACAACGGATGGGACAGCGGCTCGGTGTTTTCGGCAGACGTCGTAAAAGGAGAGTTTCTCTACGAGGGCGAGACTTATGATTATCTCATGGCGTATGCGGGATCGAAAAAGTCCAATCGGAATAACGCGGAAATAGGTTTTGCCGTAAGCGATTCGATAGATGGTACCTATATCCGAGTGGGAAAAAATCCCGTCGTGGCTTACGATAAGACGGAGCAAACGCCCGTCGGGCTCACTAATTATAAAGGCGTTACGGAACCTTCTCTCGTCAGCTACGACAAAAAGGGGCAATTGACTTTGTTCTACTCTTTTTACGGGAAATTTAATTGCAGCTACGGGATAGAAATGGATTGTTCCGATCTTGGCAGTATTATCCGCGGAGGGAGAATGAAAATCAATGTCTCGGGGCTGGCGGACGGCAGTGAAAACACGACGCTTTACAGTGCCGATTATGCCTACGATCCCGACGAAAATTTGTATGTGGTATGCCGCAATTACTCCGGAACGGTCAGCGGTCTTCCCGCCGTATCGGAGGCAGTGCAGCCGGTGATAGCTTCCGCAGACAGAATTTTTGAGGTGAGCGATAATGCTCCGATGGAATCGGCGGACCCTGTTTGGGCGCTCTATAACGCAAAACAGCGGCGAATCGGAGCAATTCATACCGCAGTAGACGACGAGGACGATTTTTCTCGTTCGGGCGGTTATAAGCGCATTTATAACGGGTGTATCGCTTCTGATGAATACGGATATACCGTTTCATCGCGAAGTGTGGATATATATTTCACGTCCTCGGCCGTCAGCGGCGACGAAGGACTGATCGGCGATGAATACCTCTATACGCCGATGATTCACGAATTTCCGCTCGAAAGGGGGGTAAAACCATGAAAAAAATATATAAAAGCGCGTTTGCGGCATTGCTTGCGGCGGGAATTGTTTTTGCTCCGATGGGTTTTTCAAAAACCGAAGCGGAGAACGTACGGACGGAGAAGCTCGATTTGGGGAATTATTATGCCTTTTGGACGGATTGGGAAGGAATGGAAGATACCGTCTTGGCGGAGGGCACCACGGAAACCTATTCGTTCGACGACAGGCGCTGGAACGGACTTCCGTCCGTATGTCTGACGGAGGGAGGACGGCTTTGGGCCGGCTTCATGACGGGCGGGTACGGCGAACCTGACCCTTTGAATTACAATGCCTTTCATTACAGTGACGACGGAGGGAAAACATGGTCGAAGGAGAGTCTCGTAATCGATCAGAAAGACGAGGAAAACGGAATTTATCAGCCGCACCTTTTCATGCACGACGGCAAGTTACAGCTCTGGCTGAATAACAGCGGACAGAATGTTATCTATTTGGAAAACCCCGATTGCGAAAATCCTTCGGAAAATCTGAAATTAAGCAAAGCGACAAAGGTCCTGAATTATAATTCTGCGCATAGACCTACGATTTTAAGCGACAAATGGGATAATATTTGGCTTTTTTCCGCGGAAAATTCCTCCTCGGATTCCAATGCGATTTATGCTTCCACGAACGGACAAAAATGGGAACAGTATTCTTCGGTAAATTCTTCCAACGGAAATAGAAAGTGGTGGGAAGCGCAGATCGTCGAATGTGCGGACGGTTCACTCCTGCATGTTTCCCGATTGGAAAACGGCGCGGAAGGCGGAATCCAGCTCGCATGGTCCTACGACGGGGGAGAAACTTGGACGGATACACATGCGAATAACGGCCGTCCCTTCCTTTCGTATAGCAATAAGTCGCATATTCAGCGGTTGGATAGCGGTAACCTTCTGTTTATCGTCGGCTGTTCTACGAGCGGCAGAGAGAATTTGACTGCTTTTTTAAGTGAGGATAACGGTAAAACGTGGCCGTACAGTTTAAGCCTCGATGCGCGCGACCATTTCGGGGATTGGTTTGGCTGTGGATATCCGGAAGCTGCAAATTTGCAGGGGAAAAACGGAGAAATCTATGTCGTTTGGGACGCCCGTTTCAGCTATACCGAAATCGCCTGCGCAAAGTTTACCGAGGCGGATATCCGAGCGGGACGAATCGTGACGGAGGGATGTTATACTTACAATACGGTAGTTAGAAACGCCAATGTTCAAGGGAACATCATTTCCGATATCGAAGGCGTGAAAGAGGAATTTGAGAAATATATAACGGTGGAGCTCGGCGCAGAGGAAGCGGACATCAATTCTCGCCTTCCTTCCCGACTGACGGCAATCGACGGAGAAAAGACATATTCTCTTAATGGAACGTGGGTTTGTCCCGACTATGATTCAAGCCGAGCAGGCAGATATACATTCCGTTTCGATACGCCCGATCTTCCCGTTGCAGTAGGCGACAGCTACGGTTATCTGACCGTGAACGTCGAGGTTAAGGAAAAGAAAGATAAAGGCTGCGGGTCCGTCGGAGTCGGAGGAGCTTCGCTCGTCGTCGCTCTGGGGGTAGTCCTTCCAATAAAAAAGATAAGGAGAAAATAAGATGAAACGAAGAACAAAAAATTTGACGTCCGTTTTTTGCGGCGCCGTCTTTGCCTTGGCGCTCATTGCAGGAGGCTCGGTTGTTGCGTCTGAATTGAAAGAAGTTCCCGCCGCTGCGGCGTCGCACGGGGTAAAAATTTCTGCGGACGATTTTGATGATACATCATTTACGCTTTTTTCCTCTACTGCCGAGGCCGGAGGGCTTCTCTATTCGTTTGCGGGCGCAGAAAGTCTTTCTCTCACCGGACAAACGGGACTTGCCATACGGGTGAAAAATCTTTCGACCGAGGAATATAAAATCAATCAATTCCGCGTATATACAAAGGATTCTCCCATTGTATATTCTCCCTACAATTCGACGATCCCTTTTCTTTGGATGAGCGGAGGGATCACGGAAACCTCGCATAATGCTCGCTATCTTATCATCCCTGCAAATTTTGACGGATATATGCTTCTTCCCTTCGATCAAATGGTCGTTATCCGAAACTCGTCAAATACATGGGATTGGAATGCAAGAACGCATTTGAGCGCAGAGGGAGAAGGTGACAATGCTCTGCCAACGGGAGAATGTAATCAGGTCGCTTTCTTTTCTTTGGCCTCTACGCAGGGAAAAGAACTCATGTTCGGAGTACATACGACATATATCAAGCAGGAAGGCGATTATATAAAGGGCGAAGGAACGACGGTCGATTTACAAACGGCGGCAAAACCGAGCAGTGAACCGTTGATGACGGTCGCTTCCGTAACGTCGCTTACATGCAATTTTTCGGGGGACGAACACGTGTGTTTTTCCTCGCCGTCAAAGAGTGTTCCTTACGGTTATAGTCTGACGGTTCCCGCGACCTTCGATTTCGACTATGCACATGGAAGCATAACGATAGGCGAAGGGGACGACAAAATCGTGCAAGAAAGGTTACAGATAAAAAATACTTATAGACAAGATACCGTTTTTGAGGTCTTTACGGAGAGCAAAGAAATAAATCTCGACGATTCCTCCCGTATTCTCGACCCCGAAGACAACGGAACGACTTCAACGAATTACGGAGGCTCGTTTCCTTTCGCTTCGACAATTTCTGCGGCAGGATCCGACGGAATGGTTTTTCGCGTGCGCAATACGATGAATACGGAATATCTCATCGATACGTTATATATCAACGGAACGGGCGGGGCTCAGTGGTCGTTGCTGAATTCTGATGTGACCTACATAAGTATAGACGGGACAGTCTCTTTCTATTGTCCGGGCGGCGGAGAAACGGTAAAATATCGCAATACCCGCATCCCCGCGCTTTTTGACGGATATATGGTGATTCCTTTTTCCGAGCTGGTAGCGACGCATGTAGATTCGACGATCGACGATGCCTATAATTGGAATCGTTTTGAAAAAGATAAACTCATAAAGGGATCTTCGGACGTCTGGACGGCTTATCCCGACGGCGGAATTACGGGAATAAACATTTATTTCAAGACCGGGAGCGGAAATGAAGGCCGAAACGAATTGATTTTGGGAGAGGCAGGCGTCTATACAGGCGAAGCGGCGGAATTTCGCCTTTCCGATTCGACATGCTTTGACGGAACGATAAAATCGCTTACGGCAAACGGCGGACTCGTCACAATTTCCGCATATCCTGAGACGGTATCCGCGGTTACTTTGAAAGTAAATGGAATGGTCGGCGTTTCGGACGATTCTCTTTCATTAAATTATGCTTCATCCGAAATACAGCTTACTTACGGCGAAAAGCTCTCTTTCGAGCCCGTAGTTTCTTTGGGCTATGCACTGAATAGGATAGAACTTGGCGGAGACGGAACGGGAACGCTCGAAGAACCTCTGTTCATCAACCTCGACAGGGATGGCGGAAATTACGAACTCGATTTTATTACCGAAGAAATTTTGAGCTTTCAGGCGGGTGACGGACAGATTGTATCGCTTCAGGATAAAAAGGGCATTAAGGTCAAGGTAAACAATTCGGGGGATTCCGCGGTCGAATACCGCATTATTATCACGGACGGAGAGCGACAGTATATCGCTTCTTCCGTGGGGGTAGGTCTTTATGAAACGGAAAATATTGTAACTTACGGAAATGTTTTCAGTATTCCTGCGGGATATGAGGGAACGGTCTATATTCCGTTCAACGTTTGGCGCGGTTCGACTTACGGCGGCGTGCAAAACCTTCCCTTCGATTATGGCGAAGGAGAAAAGCCCAAGGAAGTCACGGGAAAGATTTATGTTGATTGCCGCAGCGGTCAGGATAAAGAGATGTTGCAGGCTGCTTTTAAGGACTGGACGTACGTAAATGAACTTCCCGCTCCTTCAAAAGCAGATGTCTCCGAGGCCAATTTATATATGGAAGGAGATCGGGATTTTATCGGCGGCATGCTCTCGGACCCGGATACCACTATGGCGGCAACTGACGCCGGGCAGGCAAAGGCGATTCGGATTACGCCGTTGGAAGAGCTTGCTTTCGGCGTCGCGGGATTTGCGGTACGGGTGAAAAATATCAGCGGCTCAGATTTCGGCATACGGGGATACTTTATCGGTTCAGACAATAAAACTTATGTCCCGACCGCCAAAAACTACTATACATTGATAGCGAAAGACGGTACGACGGAAAATATTGTGGATAATAATCGCAATATTATTGTTCCGAAAGATTTCGACGGAACTTTCGTCATTCATTTTGCCGATTTCGCTACGGATTCCGTTACTGCCGGACAGACGCAAAATATATTGAGAGAAGGACTTTTTATCAAATATTTTAATTTCTATTCCGCCGGTACGGCCGGAAATGGAATTTTATTCGGAAAAGCCGCCGTTATCGATTATAGCGGTACGGCATCGGCGGTCGATTGTTTTACTCCTCTGACCGTTTCCGATCCCAACGCCGGCGGCGCGTTTTCCTTGAAAGAAATTCGTGCCGTTTCCGTAAATAGTGAAAATAAAGAAGCTGTTATTTCTCCTTCCGAGGTCATTTTCGGGACGACGACCGTTTCTGTATCCCCCGTAAAAGATAAATTGATTACTTCCGTAATCGCGCCGGAGGGCTGTACGGTATCCGATAACCGAGACGGGACGTTTAATGTTGAAATTGTTTTCCCGTATACTTCTCAAGAGACGGATTTTACACTTGAAATAGCTTCTGTTGACGCTCTTTTCGTGTCCATAACGGCAGGAGAGCATGGTTTGGTAACATATAAGGGCATGGATGTTTCGGACGGAATAATTGTTCCTGCCGGTTCCGATTATACTCTTTTCGTAACGCCCGAAACGGGATACGAAGCGATTGTAAAGGCTGGCGGAAATCTTATTTCTTCCCAAAACAGCGAATATGTGATTCCGGCAGATTGTACGTCGGTAGAGATAGAATTCAGGGCCTTAAAGGCGGACCTTTCCGTAAAACTCAATGGAAAAGGGGGAGCCGTTTTCGATGACGAAACACTTATAGACGGGACAATTTCGATAGAACAAGGCGGTCACCTGCTGATTTTGACCCCAGAACAGGGATATTCGGCAATTGTTTTACTGAACGGAGAAACTTTGGAAAAGAAAGAGAACGGTTATGAATTTTTTATTTATGAAAATTCGACTTTGGAGATTTCTTTTCAAGCAATTGTTTATACGATCCATTATGATTTAGATCGCGGAACGAATGGAGAAAATCCTTCTTTCTATACAATAAACGATGAAGTAACGTTTGCCGCAGCGTCCAAAGAAGGATATACGTTTTTGCGTTGGTATATCCTCGAAAACGGAGAAAAAAAGACGGTTTCGGGAATCGAAAAGGGAACGACGGGAGATATTACCGTGTACGCCGAATTCGAAAGGACGGAGGTTCCCGATTCCGGTCATCCGACAAAAAGCGGTTGCGGTTCTTCCGTCGCGGGATTTACGGGAACAGCGATTTTATTTGCGGCGTTCTCGGGCTTGTTCATAATAAAAATGAAACGAAACGGAGG
The DNA here is from genome assembly GCA_900555925.1 of uncultured Clostridium sp. Taxonomy (GTDB): domain Bacteria; phylum Bacillota; class Clostridia; order Christensenellales; family Borkfalkiaceae; genus Scatosoma. Next base: position 11,955 of record USMU01000032.1, read on the forward strand.
AAAAGATGATTAAACTTGTTCAGCGTGAGCTTTTAAGTTGTGAAGCGATTGTCCGCCGAGCGCCGAATGGTGAATTATTATTGGTTTGCCAGTGCGGCGACGTGACGGAGCCGGCTCCGTTGAACAGAGTATACGTGTGGCACAGCAGAGATGACGGGGAAAATTGGTCCGGACGGAAATTGTTGGTTCCGGAGGACGGCAGGGCGGTATATCAGACGGAAGTGAGCGTCATAGGCGAAGAAATTCGCGTTTACGTGACTTTTCACGACGGAAGATTTTGCAAAAACGAACAAGCCGTCTATGTCAGTCGCGACAGCGGTTACACATGGGAAAAGGGAAGCTCTCTTCCGTTTCTGCACGGATTCTATTTTGTCAGAGGATTGCTTCAAGAGGGAAATAAACATTTTTTACCTTACCAACTCTACAACATTTCCGAAGAACAATCGGAAAAACTGTCAAAAGAAAAGAAGTTTTTGTGGGACGCGGGGCTCGATGTAGTGAGAAACGGCGTGCTTATTTCAGAAGACGGAGGGAAAACCTATACCCGAAGCGAAGGGGAAGCTCTGCTTCCCCTGAAAGACGAAAAAGGGAAGCTCAGATTCGTATGGAGCGAACCTTCCGTCGCGCGTATGCCGGACAAAACGCTTGCGATGCTGTTGCGTTTTGACTATACCGGCCGACTTTATCTCAGTCGTTCGGCCGACGAGGGAAAGACGTGGAGCGTGCCTCGGGCGACGGATATTCCGAATCCGTCCAATAAAGTCAAATTGATTCCTCTCGGAGGGGAAAAAGCAGCACTGTTTCATACGCCCAATTGTATACACGGTATCTCGAACCGACATCCCTTGTCTGTATGGGTTAGCTCCGACGGAATGAAAACGTGGGAAATAAAAAAGACTATATGGGATTTGGACGGCTGGATTTCCTATCCCGACGGATTTATCGAAAACGGCGTCGCTTATATTGCCGTAGAATTGAATCGCCATGACGTTTATTTTATAAAAGAAAGGATTTTTTAATATGGATTTATTGATAGACGTGGGCAGCAGCAATATTAAATGGAAAATTTACGAAGAAGGGAAAGGAACAGGAGAAGGAAGTATTCCTTTTCCTGCTCCGCTACGCGACGAATATCCTTATTTTGAAGTCGACGGCGAAGAAATCATCGGATGTGTTCAAAAAATAATCCGTTTATTTTCCCCGTCGCGTACATTCTTTTCCGTGCAAATGCACGGTTATATATTATTAAAGAACGGAAAGCCGGTTACTCCCTATATTTCGTGGCGGGATAAACGCGGAGAAGGTATCACTCCTCATTTTTCCATTACGCAAGCGTACGGAGTGTCGTTAAAACCGAATCTTCCCCGTTTGAGTTTACAAACGCTGCATACGGATGCGGACAGCTTTTGTACTTTGGGATCTTTTCTTTCATATTGTTTGACGGGAAGGAATGAAACGCATATAACGGATGCGGCAGCATCGGGATTTTTTAATGTAAAACTCAAAAGCATAGATGAATGTAGACTTTACCTTCCCGAAGCGAGCTTTTATGTAAAAGAAATAGGCAGGTATGCGTCGAGCAGGATTTATACTCCGACCGGCGATCAGCAGGCGTCGGTTTTGGGTGCCGTTTCTGCTTGTTCCGAGCATGGAAACGGATATGTTATGAATCTCGGAACGGCGGGACAATTATGTATGATTTCCGAAAAATTTATTCGGGGAGACTTCGAGAGTCGGCCGTATTTTTACGGAAAGACGCTCTGCACGGTGACAGGTTTGCCCGCAGGGGAGTTTCTAAAAAGACAGAAAAATGCGGACAGAACCCAAACGGAAGAAATCATGTATCAGAAATATTTTTCCGCTTTGCAAAAACTACCCCGAAGAAAGTCGATTTTAGCAGTCGGGGGAGTGACAAAATATCATCGGGATTTGGTCGAAAGAGTGTTGAACCGATTAGGATTAGATTATTTTGTCGACGAAAAGAGCGGAGCCATAGAAGGATTAAAAATTTTAGCCGGGGAGGCGGAAAAACGATGAGAAAAGCCGGAATTATGATTTCGGAAATTTCATTTTCCAATATGCCCGTATTGATGAAAAATGCGGGATTGGATTTTTTTATTCTCGATTTAGAACACGGCGGTTTCGATTATGCCGATGTTGCGAGAATCATTATGACGGCGCGACTTTGCGGGGTGGAGAATATCGTTCGTCTGCCGGATAATTCCCGAAAAGATATTATTAAATTGATGGATATGGGAGCGGATGGCCTTTTATTGCCGATGACGAACAATGCTTCGGAGATTCGGGAGGTCGTGCGATACGCAAAATATCCGCCGACAGGTGAACGGGGAATTTCCACGATGCGTGCGCATACCTTTTATAATCCGCCTCCCATGACGGAATATTTTTCTAAGGCAAATGCCCGAACGAAAATTTTTGCTCAAATTGAAACCCGAGAAGGGGTGAAAAATATCATTTCTATTCTTTCCGAAAGAGGGGTTGAGGGGTGTATGATAGGCCCTAATGATCTTTCGGCGGATTACAGCTGTTTAGGGAACGAGTGTGCTGAGGAAATACTGAATGCGATAGAGCGTATAGGAGGGGTAACGAGGGACGAAAAGAAAGCCGCGGGGATCATTACTGGAAACAAAAATTATTTAGAAAAATCAAAGGCAAATAATTTTACTTATTATTGCCAAGGAAGTGAATTAAATGCGATAAGGGAATACTGTAAAAAAATAACAGACGGTATTAAATGCATGCAATTTCCTACATAAAAACGTAAACGTTTTTTCTATATGTGCCCTGCGTCCTGCCGAAAGGCAGGACGCAGGGAATTTTTTATGATTGTCAAAAAATTAATCGTCATCGTCGTCTTGGTCGTCAAAACGGTCATGGTCGGAAGATTCGCCGTTTTCAAAGACATAGTGATAGTTGCCCTGACGGATATAAATTCGGAAGCGGACGTCCCTGCCGTCGATATTGCCTCGGACAAAAAGGACTCGTTCTCCGTCTTCCGTTTCGTCGTTGAAAATCAGTTCCTCCTTTTTTCCGTCTTTGGAAACCGTCATTTTCAGTTCGAGTTCGTCGTCTTCCTTTTCGTATTTGATTTCCGTCTTTTCAATCAGTTTGTTTTTTGAATAGACGGAGTAGACATATTCTTTTTCCGTTTCTGATTCTCCGTCGTCTTCCTCCGTTTCGGTCTCTTGTTCCACTTCAATATAGGAATTTTTCTCCGTATCCGTAAATGCTTTGAAATACAGTTCGTTTTCCGTTTCGCCTTCGGAAAATTCCGTTTCATAGCTCCCTTCGACGGGATAGGCTGTATCTTCTATGACGAGTATACCCGAAAGGGAATAACTTTCTTCCGTCTCGTCGTCTTCCGTTTCTCCTTCGAGAAAAACTTTGTCATAGTACATGACATAGGAGACGCTGTCTCCCAAAAGGTCGGTATAGGAAACGGTCATTCCGTAGGTGTAACCCATTTCTCCTGCAATGCCTTCTCCCGTTATGGCTCCGTCGCTCAAAAGACTTTCCACCAAAGCCATATATTTATTGATTGTATCGATTTGTTCGGAAGAATTCTTCCGAACGACAGCGGACATCGCCCGTACTTTTTGGAGTGCGGGAGTAGCGGATTTTTCAGAGGACAAGATTGTTCCTATGGAAGCGGCGCCGTAAGCATAAAAGGAATCGGCGTCGGTAATATCCGCGAATTTATTTCCGCTCGGAGCGGGAAAGAAAGGGGCTTTCGATTTATGCAAAAAAACGGGGAGAAGAATACAAAGAGCCAAAAGGACTGCAAAAACCGACGCGCAGAGCGCAATGAGCTTATTTCGATTTTCTTTAACCGTTTTTTCGCCTCCGTGCGCATAGGACAAAGATACTTCTTTTTCCTCGTAGCCGAGTTGCCGTTTAATATTGTCTTTTATATGCTTATCGGGAAGAATTTCCGCAGAATGTTCCGATAATAATTTTTTTATTTTTTTCATAAATCTGCCTCCTCCTTGATAAGATGAGCTTTTAGCTTTTTCAGGGCCTCGTTGTTTTTCCAGGTAACCGTTCCGACGGGAATATCGAGCATCTCGGACACCTCCCGTCGTTTATATCCTGAGACCTGACATAGCATAAGAATGTTATATTCTTCTTCGGACAGAATTTTTGCCGCAACGTCGAAAATATAAGGAAGTTCTGTTTCGTGGTGACCGTATTTATAGGAATCGGTTTCAAAATCCGTGGGAATTTCCCGCCGATATTTTTTCAGGTGATTGAGCGCAAGCGATTTTCCGATTCTGCATATCCAGGCAGAGAAATTCGTCCCCGTCTGATATTGATTCAGCGCGGAGATTGCCCGAATGAATGTATCCTGTAAAATGTCCTCTGCATACATCTTGTCGCGGACGATATAGAGAATCGCAAAATAAACGGAACGATTTGTGTGTTCGTAAATATAATCGAAAGCGCGTTTATTTCCGCTCTTTAATTCGGCAATTTTCTTTTCGAGTTTATCGCGGTTCATAATTTCTCCCTAATAATAACAATCAAAAAAGGAAAATTGTTGGTAAAAAGAACAAATTCTATACAATATAATATCAGGAACGAAAAAAATAGTCAAGATAAGAGACAAAAAATTTTTTTTTCTGAAAATTCCAACAAAATGCAAAAGAAGAATTGTTATATAGGTGTGAAAGGGAAAAGAGATTCCTGAAAAACTTTTTAAGGAGATGTAAAATGAAAAAACTTTTAGCGATTTTTACGATGACTTCGGTATTGGCATTCGGTTTAGCTGCTTGCTCGGAAGGCGGGAGAAAAACGGGAGACGTCAATAACAAATTTGACGAATTGACGACTACGGAAGCTGTGTATGGGTTCAGCGCGGCTTCGGCTGGTATGTTGATTTCCTCTATGAACAATTCGGGAAATATAAAACGGCTCGCAGCGGAAAAGGGAATCGATTCCGTAGCGGAAGAAAATACTTTTTTGAAGGCCGAAATCTCGCTTTCTTCGGGAGTGGACGGAGAAAAACAAAATAGCGAATCTTCGGGAAACATAACAGAACCGGAAAGTCCTTCCGGCGGTGCGGCGGAACCTGACGCGGATTTATCCGAATTTGACGAATATATGGCGCTGGTCGAGAGTCTTTTGAGTGACGGGGGATTCAAAATACAGTCACAGACATCGGATAGACCCGAATTTGAAGAAAAAATGGTTGTCGGTTATAACGATATGGTAGGGAATTCCCTGCAATATATCATGTACTATAACCAAATTCTTACCGATATAGAAGAAGACGACGGTGAAAGGGAAGAAAAGTACCGAATAGAAGGGGTAATGAATATTGACGGCACAGACTATGAGATTTTTGGTCAAAAGGAAGATGAGTCGGACGGCGGAGAAGCGGAGAGCGAGACGGAATTTAGAGTCATACTCGGAGAAAATAAATATATGTCGGTAGAGCAGAGTTTCGAAACGGAGGACGGGGAAACGGAACAGGAATATAGTTATTCCGTTATCGAAAATAAGAAAGTTTTGGAGCGCAGTTCTTTTGAGTATGAGGAAGAACGGGGAGAGCTGGAACTCAAAATGGTTTCATACAAAAACGGAAAGACCCAAGTCGTCTATTTTGAAAAGGAGAAGGTGAAAGGGGAAGAGGTCATTTACCTGCGCGTGGGACAGGGGGCCGATACGCGGCGATATATTGCGCACGTGAAAACAGACGCAAACGGAAATTCTTATTACGAGTATGAACTCGTTTGATATGCTCTCGATTGCCGTAAAATAGAAAAAATTTCATTTTTTGCAGAATGGGAGATCTTCGGAAGAAGACCTCCCATTCTGCATGTTTTTGAGAAAAAAGTGAAAAATATCCGAAAATTTTGTCGAGATAAAGAGCGGGACAATGCTGAAAAATCCATGGGAAAAAGAGGAAAATTTTTTAAGAAAGAGTTGCGCATTTCTCCATTGTATTGGCGGGAAATATATTTTATAATAGAATCATCGAAAAAAGGAAAAAATAAGCCGAGATTTGAAAATAGAAGTACAAAAAAGGCTGCAATTTCTGAAAAATTTGCTCTTTACCTGCTTGAAAAACAAAGGTAAAGAGAGGACAATTCCTTTCGGAAATGTATTGGATAAAAGCGCAAAAATGAAAAGACTTATATGGGAGATTTTAACATGAAAATCGTAAAAGTAGTTGTAGTCGGTTTCGGAGACAGGGGCGGCGCGTATACGAAATATGCGATCGATCACCCCGACAGATTGAAGGTGCAGGCCGTGGTAGATCCAAATCCTTTTCGTCGTCAGCTTGCCAAGGAACGTTTTTCTTTATCGGAAGAAATGCTGTTTGAAAGTGTGACAGATTGCGTAAATCGGGGAAAGATCGCCGATGCGGTCATCAATACCACGATGGACGAACTACATATCGAAACCGCGTTGCCTTTTTTGAAACTCGGCTATGACATGTTGCTTGAAAAACCCGTTACCAACAATAAAAAAGATCTCCTTATGCTGAAAAGCATCGCGGACAGATACGGCTGCAAGTTGATGGTTTGTCACGTGCTCCGCTATACTCCGTTTTACTTAAAAATCAAGGAAATCGTTCTGAGCGGAGAAATCGGGAAAATCGTGGAGATAGAATCCAACGAAATGGTAGGCGTGGCGCATGCCAGCGCTTCTTATATCCGAGGAAAATGGAATAATCGAGAAAAGTGCGGTTCCTCTATGCTCCTTGCGAAGTGCTGTCACGATATGGATCTTTTGTGTTGGTTCAACAGCGGTACGGCGCCCGTCAAGGCAGCGAGCTACGGCGGCAGACACTATTTTATTCCCGAAAATGCTCCTTCGGGTGCGGGGACGAGGTGTCTTATAGACTGTAAGGCGGAAAAAGAATGTCCGTATTCCTGCAAAAAACTGCTTTTGGACAATGAGTATTTCAATCAGTATACGTTCACCTGCCTGAACAAAAAATACGAAGACTTGACTTATGAGGAGAAAAAACGCTCCTTGGAGACGGATAATCCGCAAGGGAGATGTATTTTCAAAACGGATGCGGATATCGTGGACAGACAGGCGGTCATCGTGGAATTTGCCGACGGCTCGGTTGCGACGCACAGCATGGTGTCCGGCGTCGCCCGCCCGGGAAGAAATATTCACATTATCGGAACGAAGGGGGAAATTCAAGGCTTTTTGGAGGACAATAAATTTAAGGTGCGTACCTATAATCCCCAAAATTGCCTGTATTTTGAACGGGAAGAAGAAATTACGA
>USMU01000033.1 GCA_900555925.1 uncultured Clostridium sp.
GTCTATTCCGGGAGAAAAGGGGGGGCGACCTATTCGCCCCGCCACCGCCGCAGGCGGAACCAAGGAGCAAACATATTGCTGTAAGCGTCGAGAATAATGCTGTTAGTTTTTTCATAAATTATTGCTTCTCCACTTTTCCAACTAATATCAATTCTCTGTAAGCGTATTGATATGAAGATATTTCTCCATATCATAACCGCCTACTACGTTGTCGTAAATATAACCGTCTTCCTTGTAATTTTCCGGTGTCAAAAGAATATCGTTCGATACGATATTATCGAGATATAAATCATAGATAAAACAATTTTCGCTGTCATAAGTACGGACGTTCAGGAACGCTCCGTAATTCCTGCGTGCGGTGATATTTTTGAAATAGATATTTTTGACAATTCCGTAGCCTTCTCCCCGGCCTCCGCTTCCGCCTATATATACGTTCAACAGTCCATCGTTATGGGACATGTAGACTTCAATATTATCAAACGTAATATTTTCCATCACCGCGCCTTTTCTGTTCCCCATCTGAATGACGCAGCAGCCGAGATGATTGCTCCATGTACCGAGGGCAAATCCGACCGAACAATTTTCAAAACGCACGTTTCGGGTATCGTGATTGGATTCATAAATACAGCCGTAAGCAACCGCCTTATCCGTCCAAGCCGCGTTGTTTCGGAAAAGAACGTTATCGGTAAGCCCATTTGCAGTTGTCGATTTCGTTTCAAAAGCGTCGTCCCCCGTGCGGATGAAACAATCCTCGACGATGGCGTTTTTACAGTCGGACAGCATCACTCCGTCCGCGAATACCCGATAGGCAAAAAACATACAATCCTTGACCGAAACTCCTTCGCAGTCGTTCATGCAAAGTGTCCATGTCTGAGAATTGATAACCGTGATTCCATGGAATGAAACGTCGTCCACCTGATTGAAAATAAGCCCGCTTTTATTGTTGGAATACCCGGCCGGAACCTCTCCCCCGCAACAGGCGGAAAAGTCGAATAATCCCCGCCCTGCGACCTTGACGTTTTTTCCTGTCCCCGCTGTGAGCGCTGCATTAGATCCGCCGCTTTCAGGCGGCATTACTTCAATATAGGCACCTTGTTCAAGATACAATATGCTATCCGACGGCAGAGAAATAATGTCCGTCTTATATCTCCCTGCCTTAAAATAATAAACAGTTTCGCCCTCTTGGAACGCAGTTCCCGATTTCTTCTCCACTGAGGAATAGTCCCCCGGCTCTATATATTCTATCGCATATTCTCCAAAAAGCTCCTCCGTGTCTTCTTTTTCTGCCACAAATACGGTAAGCGCTTCGTCCGGTTTTTTATTGAATGCAAACGAGAAGCTCCCGAAATCCCGAATGACGGAAGTTACCTTGTTTTCCCCAAGCTCTGCGGTCACCCCTGCACTTTCAGGCAACACGACAACACTCGGTTGACGCTCGGAAAGCACCGAACCTGCATCCAATACCGTCACCTCCGTATTTAAGGCAAACTCTTTTGCTTTGTCTGTCACCTCCACGTCGATATAAGCGAAAGAATGTATTCCGTTGGCGCTTCTCGTAGCATATACAGGAACCTCTTCTCCATTGACCGTCAGCGTATAGTAAGGGCTGTAAATTACTCCATCGGATACGGGTAGATTCGTTGACACCTCTCCCGCATAATTGGAAATATCCGAAATCTTTTCTATTCCTTCATATCTCGTGGGATAAATACGGCAATTCGCTTCTATCGGCGTTATGCCTCCGGAAGATGCTGAATCGCTCTCCGTTATGCCTCCGCATGCACTCCCTCCGAGTACAAATACAAGACTGAAGATTAAACAAACCGACTTGGGAAATTTGTTCATACTTTTCCTCCTTAAAAATTCCTTCCCTGTCTTTCAGGCAAAAGCCCCTTTATTCTTTTACCGAACCTATCATTACTCCCTTAACGAAATATTTCTGTAAAAAGGGATAAATGAGTAAAATTGGCGTAATAGAAACGACAATCATAGCTGCATTCTGCCCTTGGGAAAAGAGTTTTGAACCATCGAGCCCGACATCGGGGTTGACGGGTGTCTCCCCCGCCATATTATTGAGTACGTTTCTCAGTTCAAGAGCCAAGGGATAAAGGTCGTCTCTGCTGGGCAGAAAGAAAGAAGGCCAATACCAATCGTCCCACTTTGCTACCAAATACCAAAGTCCTACGGTTGCAAGCCCCGCTTTTGAGAGAGGAATAACGAACTGAAACAGAACTCTGAACTCGCTTGCACCCTCCATGCGGCAGGACTCCAAGAGACTTTCTGGAACCTGAGAAAAGAAATTTCTGAGAATAATGAGATTAAAACTATTGATGCCGAACGGAATTACAAGGCACCAAAGGTTATTGATTCCGAGCATCGATTTCACGGACAAATAGAAGGGAATAATTCCGCCCGAAAAAAACATTGTAATGAGAATGAGGGTAAAACAAATTTTTAATCCGGGAATATCCTTTCTGGTAAACGCATAGGCGCCGAAAGAAGTAAGAATCATGGAATACAGCGTCCCGCCCACCGTAATCAAGAAGGAAATACCAAATGCTCTGGGAACTCGTCCCTGTCCGAAAATGAATTTGTATGCTTCTACGTTGAAATCTCTCGGGATGACGAGTAGCTTTGCAGTGAGATAGTCCGCTTTTGAAGCAAAAGACATAAGAAAGACATAGATGACGGGGAAAATACAGATAAAGCCAAACAACGTCAAAAGTGAATAATTGACGATATCGAATACTGTCACTTTTGGTTTGAGTCTTCTTTTTCTGCCCGAAGGCAAAACCGTAGTCTCCGGATTCGATTCTTTGAGAATATCCATGGTCCACCTCCTTAATCAAGCGAATACATGCTATATCCGTTTATCTTCTTCGTCAAAGCGTTGCCGCCGATGAGAAGAATAAAGTTAATGACGTTTTTGAAAAGTCCCACAGCCGTCGAGAACTCCTGTTTTCCTCCAATACCCTCGGTATACACGAGCGTATCGATAATTTCCGAAACATCGAGAATGGTATCGTTATATAAATTATAAACAGAATCGAAGCCTGCATTCATGATGTTTCCGAGCTGTAAAATAAACATGACGGTAATGATAGGCAAAAGGCTGGGAAAAGTGATATATCTCATATGCCCGAAACGTTTACAGCCGTCTATCGTAGCGGCTTCGTAAAGGCATGGATCTATTCCCGAAATCGCTGCAATATAAATGACAGTTCCCCAGCCCATTCCCTTCCACAGTTCCGTTAAAATGAGAATGGGATAGAAGTAGGAGGAGGTTTGTAAAAACGCTACGCGATCCTTTCCGAACGCCGCCAGGATATTATTGAAAAGTCCGTCGTCTATCGCCAGCATCTGTTTGACGAGACCTCCGATGACCACCCAGGAAATGAAATAGGGAAGATATACCATCCACTGTAATAACTTACGGTATTTTGCCACACGGACTTCATTGAGAAAAATCGCCAAAATAATCGGCGCGGGGAAACAGAATAAAAGTTTTAAAAAACTAATAACGAGAGTATTTTTCAATGCCCGAAACATCGCGGGACGGGTGAAAAATTGCTCAAAATATTTCCAGCCGACGTCGGGGCTTCCTAAAATTCCCATATCGGGAAGATAACGTTTCCATGCAAGAATAATTCCGTACATGGGTACGTAGCTGAATAAAATATAAAATAACATAACGGGCAACAGCATAATATAGATTTGCTTGCCTCGCTTCATGCGCTCCCATATTTTTTTTCGCTTCTCCCCGGCCGGAGTTTTGTGAGGTGTTTCTTTTATCGAGTCCTCTACCGGCAAAGATCCGGCTTTTTCTTGTTCTGCCATGTTTTCCTCCTTTTTTTCTTCCCGATTTATTCTTTTGCCTTTAACAAAGGCCGCTTTTATAACCTTAATTTTAGAAAGCGGCCTTTGAGGCATAGAATGTCTTCAATACATTTTACCTTTTGAAATTCTCATTTTTTCTTTTTCAACGCAATAGCCGCTCCGGCAGCCAAAATGACAAATCCGGCGGAAATACCCGCGACGCTTCCACAGCCACTATTATCCGAGGTCTCTCCTCCTGCGGAATCGGAAGAAGAACTTCCTCCGTCCGTCTTTGTATATTTTGCATACAGGGAAATATCCACAGGATTCGCATAATCGAGCGCCGCAAACGGTTTTGTTAACGCAGCATCTGTATACCAGCCGTCAAAAGTATATCCCTCTTTATCGAACGATTTCAACGTCTCATCTCCGTTATGGGTATATTTGCTCGTTCCGAGCTTGGAGTTTCCGTCATAATAAGTGACGGTAAATTCTTCTGCCGAGGCCTCGATAATAACTTCCGCCCCGCCTGCAAGCTCTATGTAGTATTCATCTCCCGCCTCATTTTCAGGCGGCCATTCCATATCCAGGTATGAGACGGCGTCTATGGCGCTGTATTTGTCGAGCACTGTTACCTTGAAGGTCAAATTATGCAATTCCGAATCGATGGGAGTACCGGGCGTATAAGCGTTTCCGTCCAATTTGATTTGCGAAACGCGAACGAGAGTTTCATCATAATCGAAACGGACGGTATAGCCGTATTCCGCTTCCAAAATAAGTTGCTCCGTCTTAGCATACGGCGTGGAGATAAAGCCGTTGATTTCCGTTTCGGAAACCATATACCAAAGAATATTCACATTGATTTCTGTGCCGTTAGAAAGCGTGGCCTTTGTCGTCTTGGGCAAAGTTTCGTTCATGATGACGTCCACGGTATTGACATCTGTGGCCAACAGGTCGAGCGCAGCTGTATCTACGGACGTAACCGAGGTAATATACGTTCCGCTCTCCTCAGCGATAGCCTCTTCTCCTTCGACCAAACGTTTAACATTTGTTTCGGAAAGCGCACTGTCATAAACTCTGCACTCTTTAATGTCCGCGGTTGCATAACATGTTGCTGCATTTCCCGTTATCTGGCACTGTGCGCCCAACGTAAAAGCGTAGGGGTCAGAACGCCAAGAGAAAAATGTATCCGAAAGTTGTATGGGATCTCCTGCCGCTTCACCGTTAATATAGATAGTAGCTGCATTCTTCACTGCGTCTGTACTAACTGTGACAGTAGTCCAATTCGACGTATCGACCGTATAAAAAGCGAGATTTTTTTCCAACCATTGTTGTTTTTCATCATTATTTGCCCCGGGCGCCATATCCATATTGTTGACTTGGATTTCCACCCCATTTTTCCAAGGAGTGATTTGGAAAGCGTCGTTATACCGCCCTACCGCAAGCATATAATGATCGCCCTGATATTTAGAGTTATCCCTGCGGAAAGTAATAGACACTGTATAGGACTCTCTGATGAGGTCGGAAAAATCCATTCCGGAATTGCCGAGTTGCGGAGCATATAAACAAGCTCCCGTTTTTCCGCCTTTGTCCTCGGCATTACGGTCACTGACAAGGGAGACATATTTTTCCCCGTCCGTATCTTCTTTAATTTGTATGGCTTCATCTCCATTTTGAGAGGTATTCAATACTTTGAGATCAAACCCATTTCCGGAAGTATCTTGACCGGGCTTTGTCTCGTCCTCAAATTCATAGAGGGCCATGGGTTGAATGATGTCCTCCGTTTCTGCCGTTGCGGAAACGAACGGCGCGCTTCCCAGCGTCATACCACCCGCAAATAGTGCAAGTGTAAGTCCCAGACTTAAAATTTTTTTCATGTCATTTATCTCCTTATCTCAAATTTTCAATATCCGGGAAGTATTTATTTACTTCCGTCCGCCTTTACGGCAAATCCGCCGTCAATATAGGCGTTATATTCGGATATTACGTCCTCTCCGCCATAATCTTCAAGGTAATCGCTGACAAAAGACTTCCACTTATTTTCAAAGGTCTTTGACACAATGTAGAGATCATCCCAACCAAAAGTCTTTGCGTCATAGGTCCAGCTGCTCGGGTTCCAATAAAGATTTTTCTCATTTTTTTCGAGCACGGCAATCGTCTCTAAGAAGAAATCGTGACAGTCGGTAAGGTACTCTATGCCCGCCTCTGTCTGCAAAGCCGGATAATCGGAAAAGTACGAGTTCGCTTCCGAACGTTCTTCGCGGGCACAAATAATTTCCGCATTCGTACAGGTAGTCACTTTGTAGTGCATCGTCCAATCTACGAGTGCATAGAGGAGCGTAGCGGGGTCCTCTGTGACGATGGTCTTATAGAATCCTTCTTCGTTCTTCTCCAAAAGGTTGGATTTCGTTCCGTCCGTGGACTCTGCATAGTGTACGTCCTCTACGCCGTATTGAAGGAGCTCATACCCTTCGTCGCTGAGGAGAAAATCATACAATTCGAGACATTTGCGGATACGGGAATTGCTGTTTTTAGCGTTGATACAGAAGCCCTGCCAATATCCTTCCTCTCCGGCGCCGTTCCATGTACCGTTTTTGCCTGCGGGAGGATCGCACATAGTAATTTTCGCGGTAGCTTCCTCCAAGGAGCATTTTTCCACAGCCATAATCCCGGACACGAAATTATTCAGCCAGTTGTGCGCATACATCATACCCGCTTTCCCTTGTGTAAATCTGTCCTGCTTGGTACCGTTGTCCGCCGTCAGGGAATCCTGAGACATATATCCGTCTGTAATCATGCGCGCGATAAAAGAAGTCGCATACATGGCCCCGTCGGTAATATCGCTGTGCGTATATTTTCCCGTTTCTTCGTCCTCGACGAATTGATCCCAACCCGTATCGAACGCCATATAAATCCAAGCATCGAAATCTTTGTTCGATTCCGACATATATCCGAAGGTATCGTCTTGCCCGTTATTATCGGGATCATAAATCGTAAAGGCACGAGCGAGACGATAGAAATCCAAAAGGGTTTCGGGCGCCTTAAATTCCCATTTCGTACGCAATTCCGCCGTAAGCTCTCCTTCCGAGGAGATAACGCCGTCCTTGATGAGAATATCCGCTAATTTCGCATTGAGATTATCTATCCAGTCCTGACGTACATACAGCGACTTTTCATTGTGCCAAGAAGAAGGAATAAACCATGACTTGCCCTTTGCGTAAGAGATATTGGAGCGCATATAGGAAAATTCCTGCATGTGTCTGTAAATATTCGGATAAGTCTCCTCCGTCACCCAATCGGAAATAGCGATAATGTCGCCGTTATCGATGAGCTTGCTGAAAAAATCGGGCGCCCCGGGGCCTTCCGTCAAAAAGATGTCCGGCAAATCCTGATCTGCCTGTAAGAGTACAAGCTGCTGTTGCCAATTCGCTCCGGAGCTGTTCATCGCCACGACATCGCAGCCAAGTTCTTCTTTAATTCTTTGATAGACGGGCGAATTTGCCTGGCGTGCATTATTGAACGCAGCCCAATCGTTTTTGAATACGGTGATTTCCTTTACGTTCTCATCCTCCGTATCATTCCATGCGCCACCGTCGGAGACGGAATCGTAGTTGCCCCAATCCGCACTGGTTCCGTGGTTTCCGCAAGCGGCAAATGCTATCGCCGCAATTCCACATAATCCCAAAGCCAGTATTCTTTTGAATACCTGCATATAGTAAACCTCCATTGTTTTATTTTCAAACCGTATTTATAAAATCCGGTCCTTATACAAATTGTTTCGTCCATGCTGCCGGAATCCACTCGGCGAAATCTTTCACGGACGGAAAATCAGCCTTTTTCTCATCGGCCTGCCGCCATATTTCTTGCTGTTTTTGAGTCAGTTTTGTTCATGTCCCATTTTTATTGGACTTCTTGCTTCCAGCTTTCCGACCCTCTTATGCGTCTATTTTGCTCTTTAATCGTGTTTTCTCTTTTTGATAAGTATCGCAGCCCCGATGGACAGGAACGCGATTCCGGCAGAAATCCCGATCATACTCCCGCAACCGGTCCCGCCATTGTCCGCGCCGGAGGAAGAATCCGGCTTTGAAACACTGGTGCTGGAAGAATCGGGCTCCGTGGAATCCTGAGCGGAACCGGACGAGGACGAGTCAGGAGAAGGCGCTGTTGATTTGAAAGTGACCTCTATTTCCGAATCGTCGTCCACAACAAAGCTGTAAACACCGTCCTTTGCTTCGAGTGCTGTGCCGTTTACCATAACGGCATCGACTGTATATCCTTCCGCCGGAGTAACGTCAATCGTGACGGTCTCCCCCGCCTTTGCGGATGCTTTATCCGCCTCTGCGGTACCGTTTCCTCCATTCACGAAGCAGTCTATCGAATAAACAGCCTCATTGAATTCTGCGGTCACCGTCATATCTCCCGTTATCTTAAAGGTATATTTTCCTTCCGAACGAGTAAGTTCTTTATCGTTTACAAAAAGTTTTGAAAGGACATAATGCTCGTCGGGCGTAGCAGTCACTTCTATTTCGGTATCAATTACTCCTTCGTTAGCACTGAACGTAATCGTTCCATGTTCTACCCCTTCTCCTACACAGACCTTATATACCTTCTGTTTGAACGTTGCGCTCACCGTAACGTCTTTATTTCCAATCGTAAAGGTATATTTTCCGTCCGTCGGTTCTATTGCCTCCCCATCGACGGTCACCGTATCAATTTCATAGTGTTCCGCGGGAATGGGCGTAATGGTAATGATATCCCCAGTAACGCCGTAATCGGGAGAGAGAGTAACGGTACCGTTTTTAATATCGGAAGCGACTGTAACAGATTGAGCAGTTTTGACCTCGACGTTCTGGACGATTTCCGTTCTTTCTACAAGGGAGGGAAGTCCGAGACCTGCATTTTGAACATGTCCATGAGCTTTCCAACCGTCATCGGTTTCCTTCACGCTCGTCCAGATGACGGGAAGTTTTTTCTCCGATTTATCGGATAAAGTTCCCTTGACCGTCGCATTCCCCATACAGGCAAGCATTTGCTCCTGGCTCATTTCCTCATAGAGGGTTTCAACTGTTACTTTATCGTTTTCAAAGGTCAGGGTAGAGGAATCCACACTTTCCAGATAGGCAGTGGTTCCTAAATCTCCGGTATCGAGCGAATAGTCTGCCCCAAGTGTTTTTATTTGTTCTGCATTCAATGCAAAATCATAAAAGCATACGTTTTTAAGATTTCCTGTAAAAGCATTATAAAGATTACCCCAACAGCTTTCGCCGCCCATAGCAAAACGCATATTCGAGTCTTTGAGATTAAAGCCTTCGGGAGTCTCGAAAGCATAATTGGCACTTGCGTTTCCGTCAAGGTAGACAATAATTTTTCCGTCCAAATCTACCGTAAGCGCCACCTTGTGATATTCACTTCCGACATTCCCGATTTCATGTCCCCAAAAAGCGTTGCCATGTCCGTCTACGTTACTGACATTTCCAGAGCCATCGTTAATTAAAGCGCTTGCAGAGGAGAATCTTAAAAGGTCGCTGTTTCCTGAAAATTGGAACGTCGCCCATTTTGTAGGATTCCAATCATTCCAGCCGAATCCTATGGGAGAAGCCCAATTGCCCGGAAGAGCGGTTTGCTGTAATTCAAAATAAAGCGTAAAGGAAGTTACATCTTCGGAAATATCGTTTGTGGCAATCAAGCCGGCCGACCCGTCAAACGAAGCCACCCCATCCTTGACTGTTACCTTTCCGGTCTCTTTCCCGTCAGCCACTCGCAGGGAAAGGTCGTAATTTCCCATAGAATCTTTTCCGGGATTTTCCGCGTCTAAAAACTCGTATTTTGCGAGAGGGATAATCGGAGTGACTTCGGCGGTTTCGCCTTCTGCATTTGCCGACACGGCTAAGCCTCCTCCCACAGCTCCCAATGCAAGCGCCAAAGCGCAGGTCACGGCCAACAGACTCTTTCGCTTCGTTGAAAATATTGTGAACATATCACATTCCTCCTTAAATTTTTATTCTTTGCCCTCAAAACGGAGTTTTTGAGGGCTATTTTCCGAGTAAATATTTTTTTACGTAATACGCTGTATTACGTAAACAGGGCCGGCCCTGTTTTTCTTTCGTCAATCCATACTCAAAAATGTTAAAAAATGTAAAATTTCGTCGTTTATTTTTTCTTTTTATTCGTTATTTGTAATTTCATTATAATCCCATATCCGCTATCTGTCAATAGGGAAATCCCAAAAAAAGTCACTATTTCGATCTTTTAGTTTGATTTTTTTCACTTGACTTTTTTGAAATTGTATGTGATAATAGATTAAGAATATAAAAAGCGGGGAATAAAAATGGATGTTTCAAAAGCCTTAAAACTCAAAGATTTACAAAATTATACTTTGGAGCCCGTATCTTATTACATGAAGACCTTTGATGATATGTTTGAGGGCATGGGCATGCATCAACACCAATATTTTGAAATCATGTATTCACATTCGGGCAGTTTTACCTTAGAGATTTTCAAAGAAAACGAATCCCCTAAGTTGAAAACCTTTTCAATTCGCCCCGGACAAATCATTATTCTCGATGGTTTTACCTTTCATCGAATCATCATTTCTCCTCATACCTCCGCCGTTATTTATAATATAGAATTTAATCCACGGGAATTTGACGAATACAATCCCTATAACGTTAATTCTGTTTTGAAAGTCGATTTTGCTGCTCTGTTTACCGAAACCAATTTTCGAAGGATTTCATTGAGCAACGACGGATACGCAGTGGTCAACGATACGCACCAGGTAGACAGTACTTTCAAGGAATTGGTCTTAATGTTGACCGACGGCATTTCTTCTCTCGAACAAGCCTGTGCCGTTACGATAGCAGAATTGAATCTCTTTACAGAAATTTCCAAATGCCTTGAAACGACGGGCGGTTCCCTCTCTTATATCCGTAAGACAAACAATTTTATTCAAGAAAATTTTCGACAAAAAATCACGATGGACCAAATCGCAGATTTTGTCGGAATCAATAAAGCATATCTGCAACGGCAATATAAAAAGTACACGGGACAAACAATCCTCGAAAGCATCAATACTCTACGGGTACAACGAGCGACTAATCTTTTGCGCAATACTAACCTGCCCATTCAGCAAATCGCTCTGCAAGTGGGATTCTCCAATAAAAATCAATTAAATTATGAATTCAAAAAGGTGGTAGGACTTCCGCCTTCGGACTATAAGCGTTCGTTTATCAAGAGCACGATCGATCATCATTATGAAAATTACGATTCCGCGTCTATACAGGTAGCTTCCAATACTTTTGGAAATAAAAAATGAGGGAGTTTCAGAAATTTCTGAAACTCCCTCATTTTGCAAGTAAAAATCCCCGAATTTATTTACCGAACGGAAAAGACAGGACGTGTTCGTCTCCCTTTTTTCCCGATTCCTTTTTATTCTCTTTGAGATGTCCCGCAGCGAGGTCGAACAGAGTCCCGAGATATTTTTCGTCGTCCGACAATACCTCCAAAGAAACGATTTCTTCAAGGTCTAATGCCGTATACCCGTCGGGGAGTCCGTTTTCGTTCAAAAGGTGCATTTCGACGATGTTCCAATCCCTGCCCGCCACGAAGCCGCTGATTTTATCCAAAGTCTCGAAGCCGATTTCCATGGTGCAAAGCCATTTGTTTTTTACAATGAAATCGATAAATTCTTCCAGAACCGATTTAGACGAAACCTTCAAGGTCGGAATTTCTTCGGCACGATAACGATAGACCTTAACAAGATTTTCGAGATACCCCGTTCCCGCGTCCAATTTGAGTATTTCTTCGATACGGATACAAAAATATCCGTCAAATTTTCCGCAGGGAGAAATCAATTCCAAAAGTGCAAACTCCCCGTCCGTCTCCCTGACGAATCCCGCGTAGAAACTTCCGGAGCTCTTATAATAAAGTGCGACGGGCGTCTTTGTCTCCTTCATCTTTTTCAAAATATCGGTCATTTTTCTTCTCCTCTTTACTATTATATCATAAGAAGAATTTTTGTCAATAAATTCGGCACGGCCTTCCGCTCTTTTTCGAAAACGGGGTGAAATTTCAAAAAAAGTGCTTGCAAAACCGCAAAAATGCGTTATAATAATGGAAAGAGTAAAAGATAAGGAGTTTTTTATGTCGCAGCGAATTTATTACGGCGGAAATATTCTTACAATGGACAAGGACGAAACTTCGGATTATCTGATTACCGAAAACGGAAAAATCAAAAATTTGGGGAAAGGAACGCCGCCTCCGCTTCCCGTCTCGGCCGAACGATACGACTTAAAAGGCCGAACGCTCATGCCTGCCTTCATGGACCCGCACAGTCATATTTCCGGCTGCGCCGCGCGGTTTTTGCAAGTTCCCTTGGAGTCCTGCAAGACGAACGAGGAGATAAAAAGTGCGCTCGAAACCTTTCTCTCTCAGGCCGCGTTAAAAGCGGGCGAATGGATTTTTGCCTGCGGTTACGATTCGGGGCGCATAAAGGGCAGGCGTCTCACGGCGGAATTTCTCGACAAAATCGTTCCCGAACATCCTCTCGTCGTACAGTATCAATCGGGGCATATGGGAATATTCAACTCCGCGGCCATGAAAATTTTGGGCGTGGATAAAAATACCCCTTCGGCCGAAGGCGGATTTATCGAAAAGGCGGAGGACGGAACTCCGACGGGATATATGGAGGAAGCTGATTTTGTCTCCCGCTTAAAAAATATCCCCATGCCGGGCGGAGAAAAACTGCTCAACGCTTTCACCCGCGCGCAAAAGCTCTATTTTTCTCACGGTATCGTCACCGCGCAGGAAGGGCTCGCCGCAAAGGAGCTCCTTCCCCTTTACCGCGCACTCGACGAGGCGGACAAACTCCTCATGGACGTCGTTCTGTACCCCGATATCCACGCTTTCGGAGCCTATTCCGCGGCCTTTCCGGGCAGGGTGAAAAACTATAAGCGTCATCTGAAAATCGGCGGAATAAAGCTGATTTCCGACGGATCTCCCCAAGGCAGAACGGCATGGATGCGAAGTCCCTATCTCGACGAGAGCGGAAAGCCCGAATCGGACGGTTATGCGGGCTATCCATCCGTAACGCAGGAAGAATTGGAATCGGCCGTGCGTTTTTCCGCGGAGAGAAAATTGCAACTACTCGTCCACTGCAACGGCGACATGGCGGCGGAGCGCTTTATAGAAGCCGAGGAGAATTACGGCGATCCCGCGACCCGCCCCGTCATGATTCACGCGCAATTTTTGGGCTTGGACCAGCTCGACCGCGTTAAGCGTGCAGGGATTATTCCCTCGTTCTTCGTCGCGCACGTCCTGCATTGGGGAGAAATCCACATCAGAAATTTAGGGCTTCAAAGGGCCTCCAAAATGAGTCCCCTGCGTTCCGCTTTGGAACGAAATATGCATTTTACCCTGCATCAGGATTCCCCCGTCATTCTTCCCGACATGTTGGAGACAATCTATTGCGCCGTTTCCAGAAAGACGGAAACGGGCCGAATTTTGGGCGAGGACGAACGAATCGACGTCTGTTCCGCACTCCGCGCGGTGACCGCGGAAGTCGCCTATCAATATTTCGAAGAAAACGAAACGGGCACGCTTTCGGAAGGGAAGCGGGAAAATCTGATAATCCTCAGCGAAAACCCCGTCGGCTGTTCCGAAGAAAAACTCAGAGAAATCCGGGTGGAAGAGACGATACGGGACGGAGAGACCGTGTTCAAACTCTGAGAAACGCGCCTGACCGTATTCCGTCAAAGTGCTCAGCGGAACGCCTTTGACAAGCCATCTTGCAAAATTGCAGCACCGTTCCTTTGTTCTGCAAGGCGCGTTCCCCTCAAAAGAATGTCCCCTTTTTAAGCGCTGCCCGCAAACGCTTGCAAACCGTATTGACCTTATCCCCTTTTACCAGCCGATGAAAAAGGCGCGGAATCAACGTTCCGCGCCTTTTTCGTTATAAGAGGAAATAATGTGTGAGCGTAATTGATTATAATTATACTTTCTCCGCGCGATAGACGATTTTCCCGTCGCGAATCGTATAAAGGACGGAGAACTTATCGTCGAGGACGACGAAATCCGCTCTTTTTCCGACGCGGATACTTCCCGTTTCTCCGTCTATCCCCAAGGTTCTCGCGGGATTGATCGTCGCATAGTCCACAGCTTGCAGGAAGGCCACGCCGACCTTTTCCACGAGATTGGCAATCGCGCGGTTCATTCTCAGAACGCTCCCCGCGAGGGTGCCGTCTTTCAGACGCGCTTCGCCGTTCTTGACGATGACGACCTGTCCGCCGAGCTCGCTTTCGCCGTCCGCGAGCCCTTTCGCCCGCATCGCGTCCGTAATCAGCGTCAGTTTATCCTTGTGCTTGCACTTGACCAAAAGCTGAATCGCGGGTACGGAAACGTGAATGGTATCGGCGATCAATTCGCAGTTGAGCTCGTCGTACAAGAGCGCGCTTCCCACCGTTCCGATTTCCCGGTGATGCAAAGGACTTTGCGCGTTGTAAGTATGCGTGACGTTTTTCGCGCCCGCGGCAATTGCCGAACGGATATGCGCGCAGGTCGCCCCCGTATGCCCGACAGACGGAATAATTCCCTTATCGGAGAGATGTCTGACGAGTTCTTCCGCTCCGTCCTCTTCGGGCGCCATCGTGACGATTTTGATTGCGTCTCCGCTGGCGGAATTGTATTCGTCGAACGTTTTGACGTCGGGTTTCGCCACATATTCGAGCGGCTGTGCTCCCTTGTGAGCCGCCGCGATAAACGGGCCTTCGAGATGCACGCCCAAAAGTCTGGCGCCTTCCTCGTGGTTTTCTTCGCGGTATTTTCTGACGGCCTTCATGGCTTTGAGAATATTTTCCTTGCTCTGCGTCATCGTCGTGGCGAGGAAGGTAGTCGTTCCTTCCGCGGCGACCGTCTCCGCGATCGTTTTCAGCGCCTCCGTACTTCCGTCCATGGCATCGGCGCCGCCCGCGCCGTGGATATGTTCGTCGATAAAGCCGGGCAGGACGACGGCATTTTCGGGCAGAGGAATGATGTCGCTCTTTCCGAGTTCCCCGCCGATGCTTTCTATTCTTTCGTCAAATACCAAATTGACCTTTTTCAGGCCTTCGCCCTCGACGTACACGAGGGCGTTTTCAAACGATTTTGCCATTTTTCGATTCTCCTTGTTTCAGCTTTTCCCCTTAAAGGAGCGCAGCAGCCGCCTCGTCGCACACGAGCGTGCAGTCGGGGTGGAGTTGTAAAATGCTCGCAGGCACCCGCTCGGTGACTTCGCCCTTTACGAGCCCGTAAACCGCCTTTGCCTTGTTCGCTCCGTTGGCGAGAATGAGAATTTTCTTCGCATTCATGATATTTTTCAAACCCATCGTAAAGGCCTGGCGAGGTACCTCGTCGATACTTTTGAACATTCTGGAATTATCCTTAATCGTGCTTTCGGCGAGGTCAACGATATGTGTGACGCTCCCGAAGGGCGTTCCGGGCTCATTGAAAGCGATATGCCCGTTGGAACCGATTCCGAGCACCTGAATGTCCCGCGGCATCTTTTCGAGGAGCGCGTTATACCTGTCGCACTCCGCCTGTCTGTCCGCCGCCTTGCCGTTTTCGATATTGGTATTTTTCAAATCTATGTCGATATGGTCGAAAAGATTATGCCGCATAAAATAGACGTAGCTTTGATCGCTGGAATAATCCAGCCCCGCATATTCGTCCAAATTGGCGGTGCGGATCTTTTTATAGCTGGTCCCGTTCTTCTCGTGGTCCTCTATCATATTCTTATAGAGTCCGATGGGCGTGGACCCCGTGGCGAGTCCCAAGACGGCTTCGGGATTTTCCTTTACGACCGCCGCCATCACTTCAAAGGCCTTTTTGCTCATTTCGTCATAATCTTTCGCGATGATAACTTTCATATTTTCTGTCTCCTTTCTCCTGAAACTGAAAACAAGCGTCTTTTCAAACCCGCTTTTACGCTCTGTCCGCGGGAAGAGACGCGGCCGCGATGCTCTGTCCGACCCTTCTGTTCTTTTCGTCGGGCAGGGAAATGTCCAGCTTGGCAAATTCAGGATACTCTTCTTCAAGTACTTTCTTACAGGAATCGAGAAGAATGTTTCCCCCTTTTCCGCCCATCACCCTGCCTAACAGAAGGACGTGCTTCATGTCGTAAAATTTCGCATAAAAGGGAAGCGTATAAGCGAGATAGATGCCTATATCCTCGTAAATCTGCCGCGCGAGCTGGTCGTCCTTTTCCATCAAGGCCTGTATTTCCTTCAATTTCTCCGCGGGAGTAGTCCCCTCTTTGAAACGATAGCCGCCCGCTTCCGCGAGCTTGATGACGGCGTCCTGAGAGAAGTATTTGCAGCCTACCCCCACGTCACCGCTCCATTCGTCCGCCATGGCGCCTTCGTTGAAATCGACGGGAACAAAAGCGAGCTCGGACAGCCAGCCGTTGATACCGCCGTCCTTGTTGATATATCCCACCGCTTCGCTCGTACCCATCGCAATGCCGAGCACGCGGTTATCGTTCAGATCGATGCTCCCCGCCAAAGCGGTGACGTCCCCGTCGTTTGCGACTTCGAGAGGAATATTCCCCATTTCCTCGGCGATGTTGATATACATGTTTTTGACGTAATCGCCGTACTTCTTCTTGTCCACCTTGATAAAGAGGGACGCGACCATGATCTTGTTGTCCACATACACGCCCGCGGACGAAACGCCGATGCAGTCCACGCGCGGCATTTTGGAAGCCGCCGTCTTCATCGCCGTCAGAATTTCGTTATAATGATAGTGCGGATCCTCCGTCGTCTTGGGATGCCAGACGACTTCTTCGCTGTATACAACTTTTCCGTCTATTACCGCGCTGACTTTTCGGTCGCTTCCGCCCGCATCGAAACCGATGCGGCAGCCTTTCAGGTATCCGCCCACGCGGAGCGAGCAATTCTTCTCTGCGGGAATCTCGTCCTTTTCCAGCCACACGACTTCAAAGGGCTTTTCATAAACGCCGCTCATGAAATCGACGTCGAACGCGCGCGCTCCGTCCGCCGTATACGCCTTTTTCAGGCCCTCGTAAATCTTTTTGCTTCCCGAAACGGAGATTTTATAACCGCCCACGACCCATAAAATGGTCTTCGCCAGACGTTCCGCAATACGGAAATTCCATTCGTCCTTTCCGCTGCCGTCCGCAAACGCGGTATATTTGTAAACGTAGTTATATCCGCCGTTTCTCTCCGCGATCAACGCGACCTCCGCCGTGTTTCCGCTCTTTTTTACCTCTGCTTCGTATTCCTCCAACGCCTTGATCATCGGATAAAAATTTTTGTCCAAAACAGGTCTTTTCATACCAAAAATATACTTCTCCCTCTTTTATGTTTATTTTTATTATACTACTTTTTCCGCAAAGTACAATAGAAATTATTTCTCTGTTTTTACAAAATATTTCTCAAAATATTACCGTGAAATATTTTACAAACAAAAACGAGATATGGTATAATAAACGCGGGAGGTAAAAGAATAAGGTCATGAAAAGGCGGGAAACGGCAAAACATTTTTATATGCACAAAATCGCAAATCTCCTGAACGTACAAAAAATCGTGACGATCCACTATCAGGAATTGGAACGGGGATATTCGTCCGCGGAGGAAACGCACGATTTTTGGGAAATTATTTACGTGGATAAGCAGGAAATCTCTGTCGTAAAAGATTCGGCGGGCAGTCTGCTCAGACAGGGAGAAATCGTATTTATCAAGCCCAATCAGCCGCATTATGTCCGCTGCGGAAAAGAGGGAGCGAATATTTTCATCATTTCCTTTGAATGTCGTTCGGAGAGCATGGGGTTTTTCTTTGACAAACAATATTCCGTACCCGATAAATACCGTTATCTGTTACAGAACATTATGGCGGAAGCGCGGGAGACGTTCATCATTCCCGATTTCGATCCCGACCTCAATAAATTGGAGCTCAGAGAAAATCCCAATCTCGGCGGCGAGCAGGTCATAAAAAATTCTTTGGAGCTCCTGCTCATCTATCTGCTCCGCCGCGCAAATAACCGCGACGCTCAGCAGGAATTTTTTATTTCAAAAATCAATTCCTCCACAGAGCTTCAAGATGAAATCGTAAGAATCCTTTCCTCCAAATTATACGACACTTTTGTTTTGGACGACCTATGCAATGCCCTGCACTACGGCAAGACCTATCTGTGCACGTTTTTCCGCGAAAAGACGGGCATGAGCATCTATCAGACCTATCTCAAATTAAAAATCGACGAATCGAAAATCCTCATTCGCAGAAAACTATCCTTTACGGAAATCGCCAACAAGCTGTGCTTCGATTCCCTCTCCCATTTCAACTACGTATTCAAAAAGTATGCAGGCATGACGCCCGGGGAATATAAAGCGAGCATTAAATAAACGGAGGCGGGACAAATTTTGTCCCGCCTCCGTTTTTGATATGTCAGATGATATGTCGGAAAATACATTGAATTTTTCGGCTATTCAATTGTCGGCAAAACAATATCCGATTGAAAGGGAAATTTTTCCGCCCGTTCGTGCAAAAAGTCCACCCGATAACCCGTCCCGCCGAAATGAAAAAATCCGTTCTCCAACCGGGCACGAAGATAACACATTCCCTCGTCGTTCTCATCGTTATACCGAAAATACCACGCATGAAAGGCATTCGTCAAAAGCGACCTTATCCGAGCATTCTGCGCCTCCAAGGGGTGCCCGATATTTTCCGCGACGGCATAAAACCGAAATTCTCCCGAACAGAAACATACGTGGGGAAACGCCTCTGTCTGCCGCACTTTTCCCGTCGCTCTATGCGTGACGACATAAAAAGCCCCTTCGGAATAATAAATATCCACGTTCCGAGCATCCGCTTTTCCGCCCTCTTCTACCGTAGCCATTACAAAGATACAATCCTTTGAAAACAGCCTTTCCATGAGCGAACATGCTTCCGAGAAATTATTTTTCGCTTCGGGTAAATACCTGCCGCCGTAAAGCAAACGGGCTTTTTTA
The DNA here is from genome assembly GCA_900555925.1 of uncultured Clostridium sp. Taxonomy (GTDB): domain Bacteria; phylum Bacillota; class Clostridia; order Christensenellales; family Borkfalkiaceae; genus Scatosoma. The sequence goes on from USMU01000033.1 coordinate 18,813, forward strand.
GTATATTCTCGGACAAAATCTCCCTTTGCCGCCGTATATCCGTCGCGGTCGTGTTCAAACTTTTTCAGGAGAGATTTTTTCAGAGCCCCGTATTCCTCCGCGGCAGCGGGATATTCCCGAAGATAATCGCAGAAATATAACTCATTCCAATCTCCCGCACGCCGCACGTGCAGATGAAAGACCTTTTCCGCGAATCCCGCGGGAGTATACCCCTTATTGAACACGAATTTCTTCGGACTTTCGGATTCGGACATCAAAATCCATTCCTCCTTTAATGAGGCAATAATCTTTTCCTGCTGGTAAAATATAGTTGAATTGCAACATAAATATTTCATATCAATTTTCC
>USMU01000034.1 GCA_900555925.1 uncultured Clostridium sp.
CGGGAGAAGGTGGCCGACTCCCCCATCCACCACCTGATTCTGCTGCGGATCGCGGAGGCGGAGCGGCTGCATAGGGAGACAAAAAACAGCTTGATTTGCGGGCAGTTCGTCAATCCCGCCAATCCCGCGGCGCACTACAAGACGACGGGGCCCGAAATTTGGGCGGACACGGAGGGGAAAGCGGATATTTTCGTCGCGGGCGTCGGAACGGGAGGAACCGTGACGGGCGTAGGCCGATATTTGAAAGAGAAAAAGCCCTCGATAAAGGTGATAGCCGCAGAACCCGCTTCGTCGCCCGTATTGGAGGGCGGAAAAAGCGGTCCGCATAAGATTCAGGGAATCGGCGCGGGCTTCGTGCCGGAGATTCTTGATACGAAGATTTATGACGAAGTCGTAGGCGTCGAGAACGAAAAGGCATATGAGTGGGCGCGGATTCTGGCGCGGAAGGAGGGGATTCTCGCAGGGATTTCTTCGGGCGCGTCTCTGTTCGCGGCGGTTCAGGTCTCCGCGCGGAAGGAGAACGAGGGAAAAACGGCGGTGGTGCTCCTTCCCGATACGGGGGACAGGTACCTTTCCTGCGGATTGTTTGAACAAAATAGTTGACGGTAAAGACCGCAGACCTCATTTCCGAATTTTAAGACGACAATTTTATGGTTGAGGATAATTGATAAAAAATCGGAAACTTTCCGCGATTTCCTTGCTTTTTTCGGGAAAATCATATATAATAACTATGTACGAAAAACAGGAGCTTTGCGCCCTGCGCGGCGGACAGGCTCTCGAACGATATTTTTTGGAGGATTGTTTATGCCCTTAGTTACCAGTACCGAAATGTTCAAGAAAGCGTATGCGGGCGGCTATGCCATCGGCGCGTTCAACGTCAACAACATGGAGATGATTCAGGCGATCGTGGAGGCGGCGGACGAGTGCAAATCTCCCGTCATTCTTCAAGTTTCCGCGGGTGCGAGAAAGTACGCGAATCCCGTCTACCTCAAACATCTCGTGCAGGCGGCGGTGGAGACTACGAATATTCCCATCGTCATGCACCTCGATCACGGCGCGGATTTCGATATCTGCAAGGCCTCTATCGACGGCGGATTCACTTCCGTCATGATCGACGCTTCTTCCAAGCCTTGGGAGGAGAATATCGCGCTCACGAAAAAAGTCGTCGAGTATGCGCACGACCACGGCGTGGTCGTCGAAGCGGAGCTCGGCAAGCTCGCGGGCGTAGAGGACGACGTAAAAGTAGAAGCGCACGACGCGCTGTTCACGTCTCCCGACGAAGTGGAAGAGTTTACGCAGAGAACGGGAATCGATTCCCTCGCGATCGCGATCGGTACCTCGCACGGCGCATATAAATTCAAGCCCGGCCAGGACCCCAAGCTTCGTCTCGATATTCTCGAAGAAGTAGGCAAGCGCCTGCCCGGTTTCCCCATCGTCCTTCACGGAGCGTCCTCCGTTCCTCAGGATAAAGTGGCGATCGTCAATCAGTACGGCGGACATATGCCCGACGCGATCGGCATTCCCGAATCGGAGCTTCAAAAGGCGGCGAAGATGGCGGTCTGCAAGATCAATATCGATTCCGACCTCCGCGTTTCGTTCACGGCGGCGATCCGCAAGCATTTTGCCGAGCACCCCGACCACTTCGACCCCCGTCAGTATCTCGGCGACGCGCGCGTCATGATGAAGGAAATGGTCAAGCATAAGATCATAAACGTTCTGGGAAGTGCGAATAAGGCGTAATTTTTGAAAGGGGAAAAGAGATGAAAAAATTTTTGTGTCTGCTGTCCGTTTTCGTCGTCGCGGGGACTTCCGCGGCGATGGCGGGCTGTTCTTCGGGCAAATCGGAAGGCTCTCTCGGCCTTTCTTACGGAAAGAAGTATATTTACCAGATGTCGAACGTCGACGTCGTTGAGACGACGACCGTCGTTTTTGAAAAAGGCGGAACGGGACAATACCAAAAAAAAGATAGAACTAACGACTATACCGTAACGTTCAAATATTTGTACTATCCCGAAGAGAATACGGCGTTTTGTTTTTACGATTCTGTGGAATTCGGAGAAAACCAAAGCAGGAGGGACAACATCGCATCGGATTGGCAGATGAGCTTTTTCTGTACGAAAGAATTATTGCTTTCTTCGGAAAAGGGATATTCGCAAGATAGATATTACATCTGCGAGGAGTATCTCCCGAACATTCCCAATTATAATCGTCCGTCGGAAGAATGAGAAGAAATCGGGAAATTTTCGCCGCGGGGGCGTAAATCTGTTTGACGAACTCCGCGAAGTGTGGTACAATACTACCGACAGTAAAATGTATCTCAAAATCACAATCAATATATTATCGGAGGATTTTTCATTATGGCAAACGTAAGAGTTGCGATTAACGGTTTCGGCCGTATCGGCCGTCTTGCTTTCAGACAGATGTTCGGAGCCGAAGGCTACGAAATCGTCGCTATCAACGACCTCACCAGCCCCAAGATGCTGGCGCACCTTTTGAAGTACGATTCCGCACAGGGCAAATATGCCCTTGCCGACACGGTTTCCGCGGACGACGAAGCGGGTACCATCACGGTCAACGGCAAGACGATTAAAATTTACGCGGAAAAAGACGCGGCAAACTGCCCTTGGGCCGAGCTCAAAGTAGACGTCGTTCTCGAATGCACGGGCTTCTATACTTCTAAGGCGAAGTCGGAAGCGCACATCAAGGCCGGCGCGAAGAAAGTCGTTATTTCCGCTCCCGCGGGCAACGACCTTCCCACCGTCGTTTACAGCGTAAACGAAAAGACCTTGAAAGCTACGGATACCATTATTTCCGCGGCTTCCTGCACCACGAACTGTCTTGCTCCCATGGCGAACACCCTTAACAAGCTTGCGAAAATCAAGAAGGGTTATATGACCACCATTCACGCTTATACGGGCGACCAGATGGTTCTCGACGGACCTCACCGTAAGGGTGATTTGCGCCGTGCTCGCGCGGCGGCGGTCAACGTCGTTCCCAACTCCACCGGTGCGGCGAAGGCAATCGGCCTCGTTATTCCCGAGCTCAACGGCGTTCTCGACGGCTGCGCTCAGCGCGTTCCCGTTCCCACCGGTTCGCTTACCCAGCTCGTTGCGGTCTGCGAAGGCGAAGTGGACGCGGCTACCGTAAATGCGGCGATGAAGGCTGCGGCTTCCGCTTCCTTCGGCTATACCGAAGAGGAAATCGTTTCCTCCGACGTCATCGGCATCACCTACGGTTCCCTGTTTGACGCTACGCAGACGAAGTGCATGCCCATGGGCGACGGCACGACGCTCGTTAAAGTCGTTTCCTGGTACGACAACGAGAACTCCTACACCAGCCAGATGGTCAGAACCATCAAATATTTCGCGGAACTTTAATCGATAATTTATCGATTAAAAAGGGCCTCGCTTTCAAAGAGCGAGGCCCTTTTCGTTCTTCTCAAAAAATTTTCAGTCCGAATAAATAGTCCGCCGAAATATCGTATAGCTGACACAGCTTGACGATTTGTTGATAATTCAATTCAAAAACACCGTTTTCAAATCGGCTGTATTGCTGTTGCGTCATATACATCATCTCCGCCACCTGCGCTTGCGTATACCCCGCTTGTTTGCGGCTCTCCTTCAATCGGTTCCCGATTTCCTTTCGTAATGTCTGCTCTTTCATCATATCTATATTTTGCATTTTACATCACAAAAATGCTTGACATACATCATAAAATGATGTATAATTGCTTATGAAAGAGAAAAGGAAATATTCGTCTTGTCTGAAAGCGAGGCGGAGAAAATATTTTGAAAAGGAGAAAAGACTTATGACGTTGGCGAAAGGCGAACAAGTTATCAAAGGCTGGAACTATGCGGCCTCGAAGCAGAAAGGCGGGGAGAAGAAATCGGCTTCTCTGATTGTGACAGACAAGCGGATTATTTCGGAGATAAAAGGAAGCCGAAGTGTTTCTCGGCAAGAAATTCCCCTGCAAGCAGTCAAGTCCATAGATATGGCGAATAGCAGTCCAAGCAAGGTAGGTCCGATTATCGCGATGATTTTCGGCGCGCTGCTGGTTATCGTCGGACTTATCATGACAGGGAAACTGGGGAATCAGGGATATTTTGCTTTTCTGCCCATATTGTTGGGCGTACTTATGGTAATCGCGGCAATTTTGAAACTTATGCGCATGGCCTTTGTGCTCGTCATTTCGACGGAAGGGACAGAGGGGACGCCTTTGGCAATCGGCGCGAGCAGCTGGACGCAGAAAAGGAAAACAAAGTCCGGAAAGATAAAGGTTCGAGTAAACAGAGCGTCCGTTTTGGAAATTTTTGATTCTTTGGGTGCAATTGTATTTACATATAAAAACGAAAGATAAAATTTTTTAGCGGCGCCGTTCTTTAAGAACAGCGCCGCTAAAAGTTTTCTTTCGGTAAATTTTCCGTTTGCGTTCGGGAGAACATCTTTTTCAGGCTTACAAAGGTATTTTGAAAGGGGGAATTTTTTCTGCCGTTTCGTCCGTATCGATAAAAGACAAAACTTGGAAAACTTTGCGCGAAAACGATGACTGCCAAAACGACGAGCCGATTTCAAACTAACAGTAAACCGCCGAAAACGACGAACTATCTTCAAATAAAAATAATTTCCTGAACTAACGATAGTCCCCTCAAAACCTTGCGGCTTTGAGGGGACTACCTATATGATAAGGGGGAAAATGATGAGCTGTTTTAAGTAAATCTCTCGGAAGGAGTACCTTCATTTGATTTACGAGTATATTCTACTATAAATCGACAAAAAAGTAAAATATTTTTATGACATTTTCCGAAAAAAATTTTTTATTATATATCATTATCAAAGCTTTTTCAATCAAATATGAAAAATTTAAAAATTTTATTTAGAACTCAATTTTTTCTTCGATATATTTGATTGCCTCGTCGACGCTCACGCGAATTTGCTGCATGGTATCGCGGTCGCGCACGGTGACGGTATTGTTTTCCAAAGTCTCGAAGTCCACGGTGACGCAGAAGGGGGTACCGATTTCGTCCTGACGGCGATAGCGTTTTCCGATAGAGCCCGTTACGTCATAAGTAGCGGGGAATTTTTTCAGCATTTTCGCGTATACCTCGTCCGCCTTTTCGGAAAGATTTTTTTGCAGAGGCAAGACGGCGCATTTATACGGCGCAAGGGCGGGGTGGAGGTGTAACACGACGCGCACGTCGTTTTTTACGGGATCGACGATTTCTTCGTCGTAAGCATCGGTCAAAAACGCCAGAACGACGCGGTCGGCGCCGAGCGACGGCTCGATGACGTACGGGACGTAAGTTTCACCCGTGACGGGGTCGGTGTAATTGATGGGCTTACCGCACTCTTTCGCGTGTTGAGAGAGGTCGTAATCCGTGCGGTCGGCGATGCCCCAGAGCTCGCCCCAGCCGAAAGCGAAGTTATATTCAAAGTCGGTCGTCGCCTTAGAATAGAAACAGAGTTCTTCGGGGGAATGGTCGCGCAGGTGCAGATTTTCCTCCTTCATGCCGAGGGAGAGCAGCCATTCGCGGCAGAAATTTTTCCAATAGGCGAACCATTCGAGATCGGTGCCGGGCTTACAGAAAAATTCCAGCTCCATCTGTTCAAATTCGCGGGTGCGGAAGGTGAAGTTTCCGGGCGTAATTTCGTTGCGGAAGGATTTTCCGATCTGTCCGATTCCGAAGGGGACGCGCATGCGTGTGGAGCGCTGTACGTTCTGGAAATTGACGAAAATCCCCTGCGCCGTTTCGGGGCGGAGATAGACGGTGTTCGTCGTGTCCTCGGTAACGCCCTGAAAAGTTTTGAACATAAGATTGAACTTGCGGATAGGCGTGAAATCGGAATTTCCGCAGACGGGGCAAGGAACCTTGTGTTCCGTAATGAACGCTTCCAAAGCGTCGTTGTCCATGCCTTCGACGTTTACGTCGAGCTTGTGTTTTTCGGCGTATTTTTCGACGAGGTCGTCCGCGCGGTGGCGGGCTTTGCAGGACTTGCAGTCCATGAGGGGGTCGGAGAAGCCGCCGAGATGCCCCGAAGCCTTCCATGTGCGCGTATTCATCAAAATGGCGCAATCTACGCCCGTATTATGGGGATTTTCCTGTATGAATTTTTTCCACCACGCCTTTTTGACGTTATTTTTCAGCTCCACGCCCAAAGGACCGTAGTCCCAGGTATTGGCGAGACCGCCGTAAATTTCGCTTCCGGGAAAAATGAAGCCCCTGTTTTTGCAAAGGGAAACGAGTTTTTCCATCGTCACCGTTCTCTTTTCAGCCATATTGTATCTCCTGTAATGCCGCGGAGAGCCGCGGCGACATTTTTTGTCACGACTTGTTTCCGCGAAAGCAATCGCGGAAAATTTTTCGGTCATTTTATAGCGAATTTTCCATTGTATCAGATAAAACGAACCGAGGTTACAAAACCGATTGTAGCCGTATCGCTGCATCGTTTTCTTTATTATACAATGTTTCCGCTTCGGAAGTCAATCGCTTGCGGCGTTCGGCCCTGCAATTTTTTCAGATTTTCAGCTTTTTGAACAGCGCGGGCGCACCGAGCGCTGCTGCCGTCACGAGCAGGAAATATTTGAGCCATTTTATGACGAGCGCCTCTGAGGGAATGAGGGCAAAAATTCCGAATACGGCGCCCACGCATGCAAACCCGACTAACGCGCGCAGCAGTTTTTTCTTCCAGCCCTTTTCCACGCGAAAACGAATAAATTTATTTTCGAGCGGCAGGGCGATTGCCGCCGCGCACATGCAGGCGGAAAGCTCCGCGAGGCTCTTATTGGGCGAGATAAAGAGCAGGACGAGGGAAAGAACGGCGAACAGCGCCGCCGCGGGATCGCGCAGGCGGGGAAATTTTCGGTAAATAAATTCCCAAAGGCAGGAAAAGGCGATGCCGAGCGCGGCGCCCGCGAGGACGTCGGTGGGATAGTGAACGCCCAAATACATTCTGGAACACATCACCAAAAGCGTGAGGACGGGCGCGAGGAGCCATGCCCACGCTTTTTTCAGTCGGAAAGCGGAAGTAAAGAACAGCCCCGCGCTCATTTGGGAATGTCCGCTTGGAAAGGACATATCCGCTTCCAGATTGACGGTGGAAAGGAGGGGCGAATCGATTTCCACGCGCGATACGATACCCGCGGCATAGGGGCGCGGGCGCGCGACGACGCCTTTTAAGAAGGCGTTTGCGCTCATGGAGGAAAAGGACACGAGCACGAGCCTTTCTCCGAAGTCCTTGTCTATAATCCAATAGACGAGGGAAATGAGCGCGACGAGTACGAGCGTTTCCCCGAACAGGGAAAACGCTCCGGCGAGGATATTGCCGAAGGGAGAGCGCAGGCTCTCGAAAAATTCAAGAATAGATTGTTCCATAAGAAGCTCCGAAGCGTTTGTTGAGAAAAGTATAGCATAAATCGGCAAAAAGCGCAAAAATTTTCAAATAAATTTATAGGAGAATTATTCCCATTTTACAAAAAATATGTTATAATGTAAAAGAGATAATATAATCCACAAAGGAGAAACCATGCTGTCGGATATCGAGATTGCGGAAAACGCGGAACTCAAAGACATACGCGAAGTCGCGGCTCAGCTTTCGCTGACCGAGGACGAACTGGAACTGTACGGAAAATATAAAGCCAAACTCTCTCTGCCCGAAGGCCTGCCGAGGAAGGCGAAGCTCGTTCTCGTGACGGCGATCAACCCCACGGCGTCGGGGGAGGGAAAAACGACTGTCTCCATCGGACTTGCGGACGGTCTTAAAAAGCTGGGCAAAAAGGTATGCCTTGCGCTCAGGGAGCCTTCTTTGGGCCCCGTGTTCGGAATCAAGGGCGGAGCCGCGGGCGGCGGCTATGCGCAGGTCGTGCCCATGTCAGACATCAACCTGCACTTCACGGGGGATTTGCACGCGATTACCGCGGCGAACAATCTCCTCTGCGCGCTCATGGACAATCATATTTTCCGCGGCAACGAGCTGAATATCGACACGGAGAATATCTATTTCCACCGCTGTATGGACATGAATGACCGCGAGCTCATCAATATCCGTATCGGCGGCAAGGGCCGCGGCGTGGAGCGCGAGGATCATTTCGACATTACGGCGGCGAGCGAGGTCATGGCGGTGCTCTGCCTTGCGACCGACCTTTCCGACCTCAAAAAACGGCTGGGGAATATCATCGTCGGTTTGAATAAGTCGGGCGACTATGTCCATGCGAGGGACATTCCGGGAGCGGTCGGCTCCATGGCGGTGCTCTTGAAGGACGCCATGAAGCCCAATCTGGTGCAGACGCTGGAAGGGACGCCCGCGATCATTCACGGGGGGCCGTTTGCCAATATCGCGCACGGCTGCAACAGCATACAGGCGACGTATGCGGCGATGAGCCTTGCGGATTACGCGGTGACGGAAGCCGGCTTCGGCGCCGACCTCGGCGCGGAAAAATTCCTCGATACCAAATGCCGCGCGGCGGGGATAGAGCCCGACTGCGTAGTCGTGGTTGCGACGGTTAAAGCGCTCAAACTGCACGGCGGAGCGGCGAAGGAAACGCTTTCTAAGGAGAATTTGGAGGCGCTCGAAAAGGGAATGCCCAATCTCCTGAAACATATCGAAAATATCCGCACGGTATATAAAAAGCCCGTCGTCGTGGCGATGAACCGCTTTGCGACGGACACGAAAGCGGAGACGGACTTTGTCATCACGGCGGTGGAAAGCAGCGGAGCGAAAGCGGTGTTTACCGACGTGTTCCTGAAAGGGGGCGAGGGAGGAAAGGAGCTCGCGGCAGAGGTCGTAAAGGCGTGCGAAATTCCCTCCAAGTTGGAATTTGCCTACGACCTGCAATCGCCCGTCGCGAAGAAGATCGAGGACGTCGCGAAGAAGATTTACGGCGCGGACGGCGCGGATTTTTCGGAGGAAGCGCTGGAAAAGATAAAGACGATAGAGGCGAAGGGCGAGGGCGGGCTTCCCGTCATCATCGCCAAGACGCAGTATTCGCTCTCCGATAATCCCGACCTCATCGGCAGACCGTCGGGGTTCAGGATTTTCGTCCGCGACATCGTATTGAAGGGCGGTGCGGGCTTTATCGTGGCGATTGCGGGAAAAATCATGCTCATGCCGGGACTCGGCGCGCATCCCGCGGCGGAGAAAATCGATTTGACGGCGGACGGAAAAATCGTCGGGCTGTCTTAATATTTCGGACAGTCTCAATATGCCGACGGTTCCAATGCGCTGAACTGTCTTAATATACCGACGGTTTCAATCCTTCAGGCTATTTTTAACTCTCTGAAATTATCTGAAAGAGGAAATATTTTTTACTATCATTGACAGGAACGGATATACATGAAAAAGGTAGAAGCGACTAATTTTATCGAGCAAATCATCAACGAGGACATAGAAGCGGGCAGGGTGAAGGAAATTCAGACGCGGTTTCCGCCCGAACCCAACGGATACCTGCATATCGGACACATCAAGAGCATGCTGGTCAATTTCGGGACGGCGGAAAAGTACGGCGGAAAGTGCAATTTGTTTTTCGACGATACTAACCCGTCCAAGGAAAAGACGGAGTTTGTGGACGCCATTCGCCGCGACATCGAATGGATGGGGTATCATTGGGCGAAGGAGGTATATGCCTCCGACTTTTTCGACGAAATATACGGATATGCGGAGAAGCTGATAGAGGACGGAAAAGCGTTCGTATGCGACCTTTCCCCCGAAGAGATCAGCGCGACGCGCGGCACGCTCACGGAAGCGGGCACGGAGAGCCCTTACAGAAACCGTTCCGTCGAGGAAAACCTGCGGTTGTTCCGCGAGATGAAGGCGGGCAAATACGCGGACGGAGAGAAGTGTCTGCGCGCAAAAATCGACATGTCCTCTCCAAATATGAACCTGCGCGACCCCGTCATTTATCGGATTTTGCGCGCGACGCATCACCGCACGGGGGATAAATGGTGTATTTATCCCATGTACGACTACGCGCACCCTATCTGCGATTATTTGCAAGGGGTTACGCATTCTCTCTGTACGCTCGAATTTGAGGATCACAGACCTCTGTACGACTGGGTGGGAATCAATCTGGGCTTTTTCCCCAAACCGCGCCAAATCGAGTTCGCGCGGCTGGCGGTCACGAATACGGTCATGTCAAAACGTTACCTGAAAAAGCTGGTAGAGGAGGGGCATGTCCACGGCTGGGACGATCCGAGAATGCCGACGATTGCGGGACTGAGAAACCGCGGCGTGCCGCCCGAAGCGCTCTTGGATTTTTGCGGCAAAATCGGGATCGTCAAGGCGAATTCGGAATGTCAGCTCTCGTATCTCGAAGCGTGTATCCGCGACGATCTCAACGAGAACGCGGAACGCACCATGGCGGTTTTGGAGCCCTTGAAGGTGACGATTTCCAATTACGAGGGCACGGAGGAGCTGGAAACGCCCCTGCACCCATTGAAGCCCGAACTGGGAACGCGGAAAGTGACGTTCGGAAAGACGGTATATATCGACAGGGCGGACTTTTCCTCCGATCCCCCGCCCAAGTATCAAAGGCTCAAACCGAACGGATACGTCCGCCTGAAAAACGCCTATATCGTTCACTGTGACGAGGTGATAGAGGACGGCAACGGGAAGGTGAAGGAACTCGTTTGTTCCTATATTCCCGAGAGCCGTTCTTCGCGGGATACGAGCGGGATAAAGGTGAAGGGAACCATTCAGTGGGTAGACGCGGCGACGGGCGTGGACGCGGAGATTCGCCAGTATTCCTATCTTTTGAAGGACGCGGAATATCCGGGACAGGACTTTTCCGAGCGCATGAATCTCGACAGCGAGCACATTTTCCAAGGCAAAGCGGAACCCTATCTCTTTGAAGCGAAAGACGGAAAAGCGTTCCAGCTCATGAGAATCGGGTATTATAAAAAGTGCCGCGGGGAGGACGGAAATCTGGTGTTATCGGAAATCGTCTCCCTCAAAGACAATTTCAATAAATAAATTACGAAACGTATCTGCCGACATTTTTTGTCGGAGGAGGTTGCAAAATGCAGACAATGTATTCGCTTTTGGCGATGCCCGCATGGTTTACGGAAAACGCGAAATGGTTTGCGATCGGCGCCGCAGTGCTGATCGTCATTCTCGCGCTCGTCGCGGGCTTCTCCATGGGCTGGGGCCCCTTGACATGGGCGGGGGCCTGCGCGCTCTTCGTCGTGTTGGAACTTCATTTCCACGATAAAAATCCCATTCTCAAAATCGGAGCGGTGGAAAAACTTGCGCCGGGCGTTCGGGATCTGGTCTCTACGCTCTCTATCGCCGTCGTATGTATTATAGCCGCTTTGGCGGTATTCGGAATCATCTCCATGATTGTCGGACCCCACGGAGACCCCGAGGATGAAGACGAGAAGGATTCCGACTTAGACGAAGGAGAAAAGGGGCGCGTCGTTTTGAAGCGCAGGGGCGGAAAACGTATTTTTGCCGCCAGTCCCGTTCTTTCCGTGCTCGTCACGATTGTCAATGCTGCGGTGCTGGCGCTCGCCATGGCAAGCCTTGCGCTGGTCGTCGTTTCGCTGACTCCATTAAAGACGGGAGCTTTGAAAAACGTATTCGAGAATACGCTCGTTGCGAATAATTGGAAATATATTCATTCCTATGCGTTCGATTTCCTCATTATAGGGGTGCTTGCGGCTTTCGCGCACGCGGGGTTCAAGCGCGGAATGCTGCGCGGCGGCCTCATCGTGACGATAGCTTTTATCGCGGCGATTATTGTGTCTTTTTGGCTTCCCTTTTCTAAATTTGCGGGGGAAGGGGCGGCTTTCGCATTTATCGGAAAAGGTTCCGATTACTTCGGAGATTTGATCGCAAAGGCGCTTCCCGAACAGGTGTCCGTCGTTCTCGGCAAGGTAGCCTGCGGACTCGTTTCTTGCGTGGCGCTCTGCATCGCCGTCGCCTTGGTCGGATTGATTCTCCGGCTTATCGTTTCGGGCGTAAAACGCTTTTTTGTGTTCCGCCTGGTGGACGGAGTCCTGTCCATGGCCGTCATGTTTGCCGTGGGAGCGTTTTTCTGCGTTTTGGTCATGGCGCTCTTATACATATTGGGACATTTTGAAGTATTCGACGCTTCACAGCTCTTCGGCGAAAACGCGTCCCTGTCAAAGGGAATTTTTGCCGCGTTCGACGAATATTTGAAACCGTGGCTGGAAAAACTGTCCGAATCGATTCCGAAAGGTTAAGTTTCGGTTTGCCGTCCGCAGATTATGTCCGTATAATCTATGGCCTTTGTCCGTTGTAGTTTTCCGTTCATACTCTTTTGGACGTTTAAGAGCCGTTATTTACAGTCCGCTGAGAAAATTTTTGCCGAACAGCTCTTTTTTCAACGGTTTGCGGGTCTGCGAGCAGTGGACAAATTCTTTTATCAATGAAATACTTTCTTCGACGGCGCGGACAAAGAGTTGTTCTGCGCCGTCTGTCATTACGATGTTTTTATCGTCCGGATACTGCCATTCGTGTCTCTCTGCATTTAACAATCTTGTATCTTTTTTGGCGAACATGTGCGCGGAAAAACGCGTGTATGCGCGGAAATTCCGTATGCTTTTCAAAAAGGCGCCCTTGATGAGTGGATCGCGTTCAGCTTTTGCCGTCGCCACCGCATATAGAGTAAATAATTCCGAGGCTTCTTTCGAAGGTATACCGGCATTGAAATAAACTTGAAATTGACTGGGCTCCTCTGCATTGGATTTTTCTCTGAAATAGAAGTCTAGAGCGCCTTCCGAGCGGGAGTGCTTGACGGGAGAGTGTCCTGACAGGTAATAGACATAGGGGTGAAAAATACAATCTGCGGCATAGTGGGTGATATATCCGAGCGCATAACTGAAAAGATCGGAGTTCCGGTCTGAAAATAAGAGGAGAGCTTTGAAAAAATCAAATGAGCCTCTATTGTGCAAAAAGCGCCCGAAATTGATTTCCGAAGCGCGAAAAGCCCGATAAAAGAAACAGAAATCGGCGCCTTGTGCACCGAAAAAATAGAGGCGCAAGGAAGATATATTTCCGCGGATTTCTTCAGGGAGGCGTCTGAACACTTCCGCGGCGACGGAAAAATGAGTATAAGCGGCAGGCATACGTATAGTATATGCGCTTTTCTTTTCCCTCATTCCGGAAAAAACTCATCTCAACCCTGCGTCCGTATAAAAAATGCGCCCGAAAAATATCGGGCGCAAAATCTGGATTTTCAGAATGTTTCGACGAGGGGAAATTTAAGCGAAGGATTCGCCGGAATTTCCGCCGTTTGACTGGAAAAGTTGATAGAATAAATTTTTGGAGATTTCTCTGTAAAAAAGAGTTCAGTCAAACTGATTCGCCAGAATTTCCGCGGTGAGGCGGACGAGGTTCAAAATATTGTTATCGAGTTTGGCGCCTTCTTCTCTGGTAAGGACGGCCACGGCTCCGAGACAATCGCCGTTTGCGACAATAGGAACGATAATCTGGGCGGTGATTCCTTCTTCGCGGGAAGAGGTAAGAGGCAGAATGTCTCCGCCCTCCGAAGCGTTGGCAAGATAACTGCGGCGTTCTCTCAAAATTTTGTCCATTTCTTCGGACAGATTTTTGCCGTCGAGTTCTTTTTTCCCTTCTCCGTATGCGCATAAAATTTCGTCCGTATCGCAGATAACGGCAAGTTTTCCGCTTAAATCGTTGAGAGATTTGACGGTGGCTACGCTAAAACGTTCCAACGTAGCGATAGGCGAATATTTTTTTAACATGAGTTCGTCCCTGTCGGTAAAAATTTCGAGCGGGTCTCCCTCTTTAATTCTGAGCGTGCGGCGGATTTCCTTAGGGATAACTACTCTGCCGAGCTCGTCGATTCTTCTGACAATACCGGTTGCTTTCATAAAATTTCCTCCGTTTACACTTATTGTGTGTATGTATAGGAAATATATACATTTTTTCGTGCGGGAAAAAAGATTCTCAGGCTTTCAAAAAGAAAAATAAAAAAAATAAAAAAAATCGGGAAAGTGGTTAAAAATGAGTTGACAAAAACGAGCGGTTATTATATAATAGACCCGTTAATTCGCGGTCGTGGCGGAACTGGCAGACGCGCAAGACTAAGGATCTTGTGGTTAACCCCATGCAGGTTCAACTCCTGTCGACCGCACCACTTTTACGGCGTTTTTCAAGGTTTTTCCCTGAAAAACGCCGTTTTTTCGTGCTTTTGACCGTGGAAAAACAAGTGCTTTTCCTTTCAAAAACAAAAATTCGGGTAGTCAATCGGGCAGTAAATCGCCCTCAATCCCTTTCAATATAAGACCTTCTGCGCTTCTTTCAGTTGGAAATCTTCTGAAAAGTGGGTATAGACATTCGTCGTAACGGTATCATCGGCTTTATGTCCCGCCCAGAGCGAAACAATTTCACGTGAAACGCCGCACTCTTGGCAACGGGTGATGAACGTATGCCGAAGGTCGTGAACGTGGTGCTCGGGACAAAAACGTTTGAAAATGTGGGAAATGGCGTTGTCGGTGATCTGCGGGATCTCGCCCCCGGGCAAATATTTTCTCAACATGGGCGTAATAGGAATCCGCCTGACCTGTTCCCGACGCCCGCGGCGCTGTTTTGCCGAAACGACCGTGACGAAATTTTCATCGAATACGATACTTTTCACTTCCGAACGTCGAAGCCCTAAATACAAAATGCAAATAAAAAGGAATTTGTATTCGGAGCCTTCGAGCGCCGCAAGGAAAACTCTTTCCTCCTCGATCGTGAGGGCGACGCCGCTTTCCGGCTCGTGGTAAGGTTTCTTGATCAGTGCCATCGGGGAACGTTCGATAATACCGCTGGCGACGGCGTAATCGAAAACGGGCTTCAAAAGTTTGTATGCCTTTTCTCCCGTTCGGCTGTCGCCGAAGTTATTGATAAAGCATTGTATATCCATAGGCTTTATGGCGCTTATATTGCTGTTTCCCAAAACGGGGAAAATATGTACCCGAAACGTCATTTCATAATCGGCGTAAGTGCCTTCTTTGATATAGGGGCGCTTGACGTGTTCCAGCCAATCGGTAGCGAAAACGTGCAGGAGCACCGGCTTCGGCTTTTTTCTGATCGGCTCGCCGCGGGAAGGGTATTGCTTAAAAAGTTCTCTGATAAATTTTTCTTTCGCCTCCATCATGTATTTGCTCGTAGCTTGTATATCAAATCCTTTCGAACGGCAGCGGATCTGAAACAAGCCGTCTTTGGTGATTCGCACGTGAGCAGTGATCCCGTGCATACGAAATTGCTTCCGAAATTTTTTTGGCATTTCTAAAATCTCCTTGTCTGTAAATTTTAGAAATCCGTTTTCATCTACAAAAGAAACGAGTTCCGCCTTTTGCGCGGAAAAGTCGTTGGCTTCCGGCTCGACGATCCGCAGCTGCGCTTTGGTCGTTTCAAGGTCAAATTGCCGTTTGGCTTTCGCATACCCTTGCAGCTCGTAGCCGATAAGCGTCAGTTTCCGAGTCAGCTTCGAAGCGCGGCGCCATTCCTCGAAAGAAGGCGTGCGGCTGTAAGCGTCATCGTCGATGAAACACCCTTGCAGCTCGTCTGCGGTGTCCATCACTTGGGTAAAGAGTTCCGTTTCGAATTTATCCATAAATTCGTCCTCCTGAGTGGAAATTTATGGATAAATTATAGGACGTTTTTTAATAAAATTGAAAATATACTTTACAAGCCGAAATTTTTTATTAAAAAAATTTACGGCTTGAATTTTATCCCGCAATTATTCTTCGTCGTTCAAAACGGGGAGTTCTTTGGCTTTGTCAGTGACGAGCTTTTCTTTCTCCGAAGCGTTCAGAGGGGAAACGATTTTTTCGCCGATAACTTTTTCAATGCTTTTCCGCGCTTGTTTTGTCGCTTCGCCGCCTTTTTTCGCTACCTTCCGACTTTCCTCAAATCCTTCCGGTTTTTCTTTTTGGGAGAGCCGCGTCGTCGTTACCTCTGCCAGCATATTGAAAACGAGTTCGAGATCGGTCATATTGTCCCGGAGATTCTCTTTCTTCAAGCCTTTCAAGGCTTTGTATTCCTTCACGGACAGTCCCGACCACGCTTTCGTCATGTCGTTTGTGAGTATTGCGTATTCGAGATCCGTTTCCACGCCGCGGGCGCTCCATTCGTCGGTGAGCTTCTTTCGGATCTCGATGGTGCGAAGTCGCTGACGGATCCACTCGTCTGAATATCCCTTTTCGCGGTAGTATGCCGTGCCGCGCTGAATCGCCTTTTCGGGATCGGCGATCTCGTCGAGCCGTTCCGCTCCGACCTGCGCGAGCCAGATCTTAAAAGGTTCCGCTTTCGGCGAGGGGATCGACTGAATAAGCCGCAGCACGCCTTTTGTATTGAGTACGTCGGTCATACGCATTTTGCCATCGGCTGCCTGCATTTTCAACTGGTGACAAATTGTCACCAGTTCGCTGCCTTCCTCGTTGAGGCGTTGTTTTAATTTATTCCAATACTTCCGCGCGGTGTTATAGTCCGCGCTGTCCGTCAAAACGTTACAAACGTCCACGACGGAGAAATACCATTCTTCTTCTTCCGCGTTCCACGCAGTGCGGACAGTCTTTTCGTTAAAAAGCTTTAATTTCGTTTCCATGAGTTTTTTCCTCGTCAGTTTAAGTTCCAAAGGTTTCCGCAGTCACGGCAGATCGCTTTGATATGCGTTTTCGATTCGGTTAAAAAAATCATTAAGCTGCAAAGCGAGCTTCCAATCGCAAGCAATACGATCATGAGGAGAGAAAAAGATTCTTCTTTCATTACTGCCTTTATAAGTTCCTCGTTAAAAGAGGCGAGGGGAAGCAGATTAAGGACAAAGAAGATCAGGAAGGCATATAGGAAAAACCGAAGAACTTTTCGCAAAAAACGAAGTCCGAGCGCCTGATGATATTCCGTTACAAATTCGACGCGCAAACTTCTGCAACAGGGACAAAAAATAGGAGTGGTAGGCATAAGTTTTTCCTCCGTAAAGTTATTTTTTAGCGGCGTTTTTCGTTTTTGCAGCCTTAAATCCTAAGTGCATACCGCGAAGCTCGGCAAAAATGCTTTCCTGCATATAGCGGGGTAGCTCCGCATAAAGTTCTATCCATTCCGTCGCGTTCAGCGGCGGATTTTTTCTTATAAAGTCGATGAGTTTTTGCTCGTCGGCGTTCAGAGTATCGAGCTTGTCCGTTTTGGGATAGACATGGATCACGCCGAGATCGTCCTCTCGCCCGAGGAGGTAATCAGTTGAACATTGGAAAAAATCGGCAAGTCGTATAATAAAACTTGCGGCAGGGTCATTCAAATTTTTTTCCCAGCGTCCTATATTGGTCTGGGTGGTGTTTATTTCTTTTGCAAGCTCTTTTTGTGTTAGATCGTGTTTAATTCGTAATTCTTTAATTCTGTTACCAACATTCACCGTCAAGCCCTCCGCGTAGTTTTTTCCGATTTAGAAGCCAGGTATGCTTTGTACATACCTTTGAGTTCAGAAAAGATAGAATCTTTTAAGTATGAGGGTAAAGCCCGATACATAGTTAAAAATTCTTGCTCGTCCTGCGGCAGCGGGGCGGGCTTTTCTGTTTGTATCGTGATATTTCCGAAGTCGTCCTCCCGACCGAGCAGGTAATCTGTCGAACATTGGAAAAAGTTTGCAAGTTTAATCAGCATTTCCGGATCGGGTTTGTTGATTCCATTTTCATAATAACCGTAAGATTGAGGACTTACTCCAATTTTTTCAGCTATATCTTTTTGCCGTAAACCTCTATTTTTTCGTAATTCTCTTAGACGCATAAATCTACCTCCAAAAAAATTATACAAGAAATTCTGATTTTTTACTTGACAAACAATATTTTCTTTGTTATCATATAGTAAAAACAAGAAATTCTTACTTTTAAGCGAAATGCCCGTTTTGATGTCCCCAGCGCAGGGCAGGCTTGTCAAAATCGGTAGAGGACAAAGAATCACCCGCGGAGAGGGAAGCGAGGCGCAGAAGGCAAAAGAAAGCGCGAAGGAGGTCGCAAGCATGAGCGAGAAACTGAAAGTAAAGACGTATTGTATCAATCGAGGGCAGCCGGCGCAGTATTACGGATTGAAAACCGCGAAAGAAAACACGGTGCTGCATAGCGCGCCGAATAATTGGAAAACGGAGCGGGGGGCGTATGGCTGGGCAAAAAAGCACGGGTACGAGGTGCCGAAGTCGGTTGAAAAAGCGCCGAAAGCAAAATCGAAGGCAAAAGGAAAGCCGGCGAAAAAGAAACAAAAGTAGTGAAGTTTTCGGACGGCAAAAAGAAATACGGGAAATAAGGGAGGAGGAAGCAAATGAGCGGAGATATGATAATTTTGGTAATGTTTTCGTCGTTGCTGGGTGTATTGATGGCGTTCGGAATCGCGTATTTAATCGAACGAATCCGGGAGGCGCAAGGAGAAGGGACGGAAGAATATGAAGAGTATTCCGTCCCCGCCCGCAAGAGACGGACGGAAAAGCTGTTGGAGTTGAGATACGCGGCGGCGGTTTTGCGAGATATGAAAGAAAGTACGAAAGATGGGGCGTTCGTGCAGGTGGGAGCGTATTGGTACGAAGTGCAGGATCTAACGAAGTCAATCGAAGCGATAAAGGAAGCGATCGAGGAGGCGGAGAATGAAGAGGCGGGATAAAACAGAAGTCTTGCGGGATCGGTTGCAGTTGGAGGACACGCGGCTGCTGTTTCAGATAGACGAAGCGGCGGAGCTTATCGAAGGCATGAGCGCAGGAAAAATATACAGTCCGTCGGGAGCGAAAGCGGTGCAGAGGTTAGACGCGCTGACGCAGGCGGAGGAGCGGCTGTCGGAGGCGATCAGATGTCTGGAACAGGCAATCGAGGCGGAGGGGAAAGCGCGGGCGGCAAATTAAAACAGCTTATACAAAAACTTCCTTATCATATTATCGGCATAGCGGGCGCCGTAGGCGAAAGCCGAAAAGTCCCGCCCCAAA
>USMU01000035.1 GCA_900555925.1 uncultured Clostridium sp.
ACGTTGTATCGGGCGGGCGTCTTTTTAATCTAATTTTTCAAGGAGCTTCAAATCGATACCCTTTTCGCCGATTTTAATAATTTCGACCTTGACTTTATCGCCGATATTGAGAACGTCCTCTACTTGGTTGACGCGCTCGGTAGAAAGTTTGGAAATATGCACCATGCCGTCCTTGCCGGGAGCAAACTCTACAAAGGCTCCCACGCGGGAAAGAATTCTCACGACGACGCCGACAAACATATCGCCGACTTCGGGATCATGCGCGATCGACTGAACGATAGCCTTTGCGCGTTCCGCGGCGGAAATATCGCCATAGCAGGCGATACATACCGTGCCGTCGTCCTCGATATCGATCTTGGTGCCCGTCTGCTCGATAATCTTATTGATGACCTTACCCTGTTTTCCGACGACGTCCCCGATTTTTTCGGGATTGATTTGGAAGGAAATAATTTTAGGCGCATAGGGCGAAAGCTGGTCATTGACCTGAGGAATGCACTCCAACATTTTTCCCAGAATAAATCTTCTTCCCTCCTGAGCCTGCGCGATAGCGTCGAGCATGATCTGTTCGGAAATACCTTTGATTTTGATGTCCATCTGAATGGCGGTAATGCCCTTTTCGGTCCCCGCCACCTTGAAGTCCATATCCCCGAGGAAGTCTTCGAGGCCCTGAATATCCGTCATAATGACATATTTTCCGGTATCGGGATCTTTAATGAGTCCCATGGCGCAGCCCGCTACGGGAGCCTTAATGGGCACGCCTGCGTCCATGAGCGCCATGGTCGAACCACATACGGAAGCCATGGAAGAAGATCCGTTGGAAGAAAGGATATCGGACACCACGCGGATGGCGTAGGGGAAATCCGCTTCCGAGGGAATGACGGGAATGAGCGCGCGTTCCGCAAGAGCGCCGTGGCCGATTTCGCGGCGGCCGGGGCTTCTGAGGGGTTTTGCTTCGCCCGTGCAGTATCCGGGGAAGTTATACTGATGCATATATCTCTTTTCTTCTTCCTCGTCGAGGCCTTCCATTCTCTGAGCCTCGTCCAGCATGCCGAGCGTACAGGTCGTAAGTGCCTGCGTCTGACCTCTCGTGAACACGGCGGAGCCGTGAACTCTGGGCAAAACGCCGTGTTCGCACCAGATGGGACGGACTTCTTTGAGTCCTCTTCCGTCGGGGCGAATTCCCTTATCGAAAATCTTGGCGCGGACGATATTTTTCACGATATAGTAAATGGAATCCTTGACTTCTCTCGTCTGTTCGGGATAAATGTCCGCAAAGTGCGCAAGGATATCCGCTTCGGCTTCCGCCTGTCTCTTTTCGCGCTCCTGTCTGTCGAAGGTATCGAGAGCGGCGACCAATTTATCGTAAGCATAGGCTTTGACGGCGGCGTCGAGGTCTTCGGGAATATGGTAGAGCTCCATTTCTCTCTTGGGTTTGCCGACTTCCTTTTGAATCTCCTCGATGAAGGCGCAGACCTTTTTGATTTCCTCATGCCCGTACATGATCGCACCGACCATTTCCGCGTCGGTGACCTCGTTCGCACCCGCTTCGATCATCAAAATCGCGTCCTTGGTGCCCGCAAGGGAAAGGTGAATAGAGCTCTTTTCCTTTTCCGCAACGGTCGGATTGATGATATATTTTCCGTCGATGCAGCCCACGATGACCGAACCCGTGGGACCCGCCCAAGGAATATCCGAAACGGACAGCGCCACGGACGAACCGATCATGGCGAGGGGTTCGGGAGCGATGTCGGGATCGACGGAAAGCGCGGTGGCGACTACGACGACGTCGTTGAAGATTCCCTTCGGGAAAAGGGGACGGATAGGACGGTCGATGAGGCGCGCGACGAGGATAGCTTTATCGGAAGCGCGTCCCTCTCTCTTTTTGAAGCCGCCGGGAATTTTTCCGACCGCGAACATTTTTTCTTCATAATCGACGGACAGGGGGAAGAAATCCATTCCCTCTCTGGGCTGTTCCGCCATACAGACGGTGACGTTCACCACCGTTTCGCCGCAGCGGATAAGGCAGGCGCCGTTGGCCTGTTCGGCATATTTTCCGATTTCTACGGTCAGTTCTCTGCCCGCGTAGTCCGTTTTGAAAACCCTGTAATTGTCTAAAGATGGCATTGTAAAATTCTCCTTAACTCGATTCTTTTTTTGTTCTTGTCCTTACCGCCGCCCGACGGCAAGGGGTGAAGCCGATGCGCGCGTTCCGAATTTTCCCGTTTCGGAAATCCGTTTCCCCCTGTTCGGAAAGAGACCGATACGCACACATCGACAAAAAAGAGCGGATTAAAATAACCCGCCCTTTCGTGCCGCTTATTTTCTTAAATTGAGCGCTTCGATAATCGCTCTGTAACGCGCGATGTCTTTTTCTTTGAGGTAATCCAAAAGACCGCGACGTTTACCGACCATCTTCAAAAGGCCGCGGCGGGAATGGTTGTCCTGCTTGTGGGATTGAAGGTGCTCGTTGAGGTGATTGATTCTCTCGGTGAGAAGCGCGATCTGAACCTCGGGGGAACCCGTATCGCCCTCGTGCGTTGCGAATTTTGCGATGATTTCTTTCTTTTCCATTTGCGTTTATCCTCCTATGGAATTTATCCCGAACCTCTAAGCCGAACGTGGAGAATCGTCCCGCTTGGCGGCCGTTATTATTATTTTAGCATATTCTTGTCCGAATGTAAATCAAATTTGCCCGAAAAATTTGTTTTTTCTTTCGATTATTTCGTCGATTTTTCCGATATACGTTTTCAGATCCTTTTGGGAAGCGAATCTCTCGATTCGGTTTTCGGCGTTGAACACTCTTTTGGAAACGGCGTTCGCGCCCGCGGCGAGATTGTCCGCCGTCTCCTCCATGATGTCTATGTTATATACGCAGGCTTTTCCGGGCTTGGTCCAGCCCACGTTCTCGTTATTCCCCGCCTGATATTTCTGTCGGTACATATAATACGGAACATATCCCGCCCCCCGCAGAATTTCTCTCGACGCGGCGACCATATCCGAAACGACGGGATTTTCGAGATAGGAGCACTCCTCTTTGAGCCTGGCTCCCGATTTGAGACAAAGGCAGTGCACGGTGATGTTTTCCGCGCCCGTTTTCACCGCTTCCCGAACGCTGAACGCAAATTCTTCGAAGCTCTCGTCCGTCAGTCCCGCGATAAGGTCGGCGTTGATTTCAAAACCGAATTTCGCCGCCATGTCGAAAGCGCGATAGAGGTCGGCGGCCGTATGCCTGCGCCCGATTCGTTCGAGTGTCTTGTCCGAAAAACTCTGCGGATTGACGCAGATTCTCGTGCCCCCGTAATTTTTCAAAAGCGCCAGTTTTTCCTCGGTGAATACGTCGGGCCGTCCCGCCTCCACCGTATATTCGCACGCCGAATCGCGCACCTTTTCCACGGCCTTCAAAACTCTTTCGAGATCACTCGCCTCCAAAACCAAAGGAGTTCCGCCGCCGATATATACGCTGCGGAGCTTTCCGACGAGCGGTTTGCAGGCAGCGATTTCCCTTTCGAGGCAATCGAGATAAGAGGGCAGAAACTGCCGCGTTTTATCGATGGGCGCCGTGATAAAGGAACAGTAGGAACACTTGGTGGGACAAAAGGGAATCGAAACGAAAAAATCGGTGTTTCCGTCCTTTTTTTCGTATATTCCCTCCTGCGCCTTCAATACTTCTTCCACGAGAGAAATATTTTCCTCGCTCACCCGCATTTTTTCAAAGAGCGCCCGAAAATCCCTGCCCGACTCTTTTTCCATATATGCGAGCTTCGTGGGCCTGATCCCCGTCAAAGCCCCCCAGGGCATCTTTTCCTGATATAAATCGCTTAAAATCGCATACAGTCCCAGTTTTCCGAACCGCCGTTCCATGCGTTTATATTCTATCTCGCCGCTTACTTGTCCCTCGTCTTCAAAGGAATACTCTTTTCCGTCCACGGAGAAACGGTTATAAAATACGCCGTCTCGATAGACAAAGGAATGCGCGACGTTCCCGGGCCGCGCTTCAAACAGCCGCACGACGTCCATGAGCTCGTTTTCCAAAAACTTGCAATCGGTTTTGAGTATCGTTTCCATGCCTTTCCCGCGCACTCCTTTATGCGTCCCTCAAAAAAGGATTTTTCTGCCGTTCTTCGTTCAATGTGGTATCTTCCTCGTGACCGGGAAACACGGGATAATCCCCGTCGAGGGCGGCAAGTTTTTTCAGGCTTTCCCGAAGCGCCCCGACATTCCCCGTCGGGAAATCCGTCCGACCGACGCTGCCCGCGAAGAGCGTATCTCCCGTAAACAGAGCGGCTTTTTCCTTCGTCTCTTGCGCCTTTCCCTCATCCCGTATAAGATAGCACATTTCCCCCGCCGTATGCCCGGGCGTGGAAACCGCCCGTACGGAAAGGCCGCAGACATTCAGAATTTCCCCGTCCCGCAGCGTTCCGTCCACCGTAAACGGAACGCGGGGAATACCTGCCGTATCGAACAAATCCGCCCTCGTCCCCACGAGCGCCTTTTCCTTTTCCGAACAAAAAATTTTCGCGCCCATGGCTTGCAGCGCGGCCGCGCCGCCCACATGGTCGAAATGTGCGTGCGTCAGAAGCACGCAGACGGGGGTAAGCGAACGCTTCTTCAATTCTTCGGCGATTCTCGGTTGAGCGGGGTCTACGACGACGGCAAGCCCCTCACAAGCGTCGCAGGTCACGATATAGGAATTGGCGGCAAATTCTTTCGGATAAATCTTTTCTACTTTCATAAAATTCCCTACGACAAAGAAGTGATGCGGTGTACGTCGTAAATACGTTTATCCGCGCGCAATTTTTTAAGCAGCATATCCACGTCGGCGACGTCGGTCAGACTGACAGAGGCCTCCAAAACGGCGTCCCTGTTCTTGTCTATGCGTCCGTTGACGGCGGTAATCGACAATTTCATATCCGAGACGACGCCGGATAAAACGGACAGAGCGGCGCCCTGATCCGTGGCGCGAATCATGATATTCGCGTTATAGCGATGCTTGTCGTGTACTTCTTTATTCCACGCGGCGGGAAGAAGTCTCCCTTCGTCCACGCCGTGAATGTTGGGACAATCGGCGCGGTGAATGACGACGCCGCGGCCACGGGAGGTATAGCCGACGATTTTATCGCCGGGAACGGGAGAGCAGCAGCCCGCGAACCGAACGAGAAGTCCGGACTGTCCGTTTACGAGCACGCCGCCCGGCGTACGGCCTCCGCCGTCCCCCGCATGTACCTCGAACGGCTTGGGCATTTCCCGCTTATAGAAGTCTATCAGCTTGAACAGCACCTGATTGACGGATACGGAGCCGTACCCCACGGCCGCGAACATTTCGTCGCGGGAACCGAAGGAATAGCGTTCGGAAATGCGTTTGAAACTCTCGTCCGTAAGGAGAGCGGAGAGGGTATATCCTCTTTTTTTCGCTTCTTCTTCCAGCCTTGCCTGTCCTATGCGGATATTGTCCTCTTTGAGTTCGTTTTTATAAAACTGTTTGATTTTGGCCTTTGCGCTGGACGATTTAATGAATTTCAGCCAGTCGCGGGAAGGGCCTTTTGAATTGGGAGAGGTAATAATCTCGACCACGTCCCCCACTTCCAGAGTGGTGGACAGAGGAACGATTTTGGAATTGACGCGCGCGCCCGTGCAGCGGTTTCCGACCTCCGAGTGAATGGCATAGGCAAAATCGACGGGAGTCGCACCGGGCGGCAGGGAGATGACCTTTCCGCGCGGCGTAAAGACGAGTAGCTCGTCGCTGTAAAGTTCTGTTTTGAGGGCGGCCAGGAACTCGCGGGAATCTTTGACGGCGCCCTGCCATTCCATGACTTCCCTGAGCCATGTGAGTTTATTTTCGAAATTGGTATTCTCGTCTTCCGAGCGTCCCTCTTTATACTTCCAGTGCGCCGCGATACCGAATTCGGCGATACGGTGCATTTCCTCGGTCCGAATCTGAATTTCAAAAGGCTGACCGAATCTCGTCATGACCGTGGTATGCAGAGACTGATATTTGTTGGGTTTCGGGTTTGCGATATAGTCTTTGATTCGGCCGGGGAGAGGCTTCCAGCGCTCGTGAATTTCTCCGAGTACGGTATAGCATTCCCTGACGTCCTTGACGATGACGCGAACGGCGGTAAGGTCGTAAATCTGGTCGAGGGATTTTCCCTTATTCTTCATCTTTTTATAGATGGAATAGAAGTGCTTGGGACGCCCGAACACCTCGCCCGTAATCCCGTCGGCGGCCATCAGTTCCTTGATTTCCTTGACGATATTATTGACGAATTCCCGCCGTTCGGAAAGTTTCTCGTTGATGTGAACGACTAGATATTCATAGGCTTCGGGATCGAGATATTTGAGGCATAAATCCTCCAATTCGCACTTAATCTGCGAAATACCCAAACGCCCCGCGAGCGGCGTATAAATGTCCAGCGTTTCCTTCGCCATTTTCTGCTGTCTTTCGGGCGAGAGGAAATTGAGGGAACGCATATTGTGAAGCCTGTCGGCCAATTTGATGATGATGACGCGGATATCTTTCGCCATGGCGACGAAAATTTTCCGAAAATTTTCCGCCTCTTCCTGTTCCTGGGACTCGAACACGATTTTATCGAGCTTGGTGACTCCGCTGACGAGTTCTAAAATCTCGTCTCCGAATTCGCGTTTGATGTCCTCTTCGGTGACGGGCGTATCCTCTATGACGTCGTGTAAAAGAGCGGCCGCGACCGTGGGCGCGTCTAATCCCAGCTCCATGAGAATGAGCGCGACGGCGCAAGGGTGGATAAAGTACGGCTCGCCCGAAGCCCGCTTTTGATTGGCATGAGCCTCTTTGGCATAGTCGTAGGCTTTCAGGAGCATTTCTTTATCCTTTCCGTCGTATAACTCGTTTATTTTGTTCCAGGTCGTGATCATATCTTACCCCTTTGTATATCCTCTGCCGTTTCGACTTTTACATAACGGCCGTTATTCCTCTTGCAGAATACAGATTTTTCTATAAATCGCGGAATCGTTCAAATCCGCTTTGACGCCGCGATACACGGTGAGTTTTCCTTCTCCGAATGCTACGAGGCCCAATTCCTCGAATACGTTCAGGGCGAAAATGAACTCTCTCTTGTCGAATCCCAGCGCTCCGCAGGCGAACGCGAGTTCTTCCGCGGTTTCCCCGCTCAAAGAATTGACCTGCCGCCGAAGCGCCGAGAAGATTTCCAAAAGGCTTTCCCGCCGCGTATCCAAGCCCGAAAACATTTTATAGCCGCAGATTTCCCGATTGACGTATACTTTTCTGCCCTCCAACGCGGCGATATTGAAATCGGATGGGGTATCGAGGAAGATAAAATCGCGAAACCCGCCTATATCCGCGTCGGCGGAAGGAGAAACGATGAGATTGTTGGCGAGATTTTTCGAAGAAGGATAAAACAGGTCGCACCCGAATCCTTCGAGATTTTTATAAAATTTCAGCGTCCGCCTGTCCGAAGCAATGAGACAGAGCCCGTAAGCGCATTCGGCTCTTTTTTCTTCTATCAGCTTTTCCGTCTCTTCCGTCGTAAGGGATACGGGATTCACCGCGACGGGCGGCGCATAGGACCGCGCCACCGAATTGGCAAAAATACTCTCTGCCGCGCCCCGCCCCGTTCTCCCGTCGTAAACGAGTTCGCGGATAAAGCCCTTGATGTATTCCCGTCCCTTGAATTTGGAGATATTGATTTCAAAGACGAATTTCTTTTCGACGTCGCTCTCCACCAATTTCAAATTTTTTGCCCCCGAAAAATACATGAGCTCGATATAATCGCTCCTGACGGAAAGGTGCGGGGACATATATTTCAGCGGGCGGGCGGAACACGCTCCCGCACGAATGGAAAATAGCGGCCTGCGGTGTCCTACGCCGTAAGGCTCCATGGCGTTCAGTTCCCGTGCGAACTTTTCGGGAAAGGGCTCGGAAATTTCTTCGCTGACGTAAATACGCTGTTCGAAATCCTCCTCGGTGTACGAACGCCTGATTTCTTCGTTCAAAGCCGCTTCCAGCTTATCGAAATTCTCTTCCGCGAGGTTGATGCCCGCCGCCTGCGCATGCCCGCCGAATTCGGAAATATACTCCGAGCAATTTTTGAGCGCATTGAAAATATTGACGTTTTCGATGCTGCGGGCACTTCCCTTCAACATATTGCCGTGATGCACGAACAGGAGCGTGGGACGATTGTATTCTTCGGCGATTCTCGCCGCGACGATCCCGACGAACCCGGAATTCCAGCTCTCGTCGGAAAGCATGATGACGTAACCGTAAGCTCCCTTTTTCGCAAGTTTCGCCTTTGCGGAGGCATACAGCTCGTCGCAGCATTTCTGACGTTCGGTGTTGTAGGCGCACAGTTTTGCCGCAAGGTGCAGAATTTCGCTTTCGTCCTCGGAAACGAACAGCTGAAAGGCGGCGCGCGCGTCTCCCATTCTCCCCGCGGCATTGATGCGCGGAGCAATCGTAAACGCCAGATTCTGCGCGGTCACGGCGTCGTACGTTTTTCCCATCAGCGCGGAAAAACAGCTTCGCGGGCGCGGCGTATTGAACAATTTCAGCCCCTCGGTCACAATGTCCCGATTTTCTCCGAGGAGAGGAACGCTGTCCGCGACGGTCGCCAAAGCGGCAAAGTCCAATAATTTATACGCATTCTCACCTATCAGGGCACAGGCCAGCTTGAACGCGACCCCCGCTCCGCAGAGATTGTCGTAGGGATAATCGTCCTGCAATTTGGGATTGATGACGACGCAATCGGGCAAAATTTCCGGCAATTCGTGATGATCCGTGACGATCACATCCGCTCCCAGTTCGTAAATATATTGCGTCTCTTTCGCGCAGGAAATACCGCAGTCTACGGTAATGAACAATTCCGGCTGACAATCGTCGAAAATTCTGTCCACCGCTTCTATGCTCAACCCGTATCCGTCCGCACGTTCGGGAACGTAAATATGCGCCTCTATGCCGAATTCTTTCAAGGCATGGTACATAATGGCGGAAGCACAAATTCCGTCCGCGTCGTAATCGCCGAACACCGCGACCGTCTTTCCCTCTTCTCTCGCAGAAACGAGCATGTCCACCGCCTCTTTCATCCCTTTCATGAGCATGGGAGAAAGAAAGTTGAGACGGGAAGGGTGCATGAATTTGTAAATTTTTTCCGCGTCGTCCACGCCCCGCGCATAGAGAATACGCACGATATGTTCCGTCAGTCCCGTCTCCTCGGAAAGTTCGGCGATTTTATTGAGTTGTTCCTCCGAAAATATATATTCGGGAACGATTTTTTTCATCTTAATTCCTTGTTCTTTAACCCGTTATACGGTCAATCTCTTCTCCCGGATTCTCATTTTGTCCGTTTGCTTCCCGTTCTCGGCTCCTGTCAGGCCGTTTTACCCGTTTGCCTATCACTTTCGGGTTCTGACGAGCCGTTTTGCCCGTTTACTTCTCGCTTTCGGATTCTGTTGTTCCGTTTTATTCGTTTACTTCTCGCTTTCGGATTCCGTTGGGCTGTTTTACCTGTTTGCCTTTGGGACTTTTTTCTCTTTTCCGCCGCCCGCCCGAATTTATCGGCTATGTTCTTTTGCGGGAACATATTTTCCCTGTCTTTATCAAAGAAAAGAGCGGGCGGGAATAAAGCCCTCCCGCCCATCACATTGCATAATAGCCGCAAAAGGACCGTTTCCGGTCCTTCGCCGCCGTCAAAATCCGACCTTATTTGTCCTCATTTTTCCATGAAGCACATGTCATATTATTCTGCACTCTCGTCCGCGGAATTCTTTTCCGCGTCCGCCGCAGATTGCGTTTCCGCTTTTGCGTCCGTTTTGGCGTCCGCTTTTGCGGCTGCTTTTACGGACTTAGAGCCCTTTTTATAGTCGTATCTCGCACGTTCCGCCGCCCGTTTGTCGGAAATCTTCTTCATGGGAAGATACATGGCGGGCATAAAGATCAAAGACGAGAAAGTTCCCATAACGACCGCCACCAACGCGGCGACCGCGAACCATCTGACCGAAGTCACGGCAATGGCCCCTACCAGAACGAGAGCTATAATGCTTAAAAGAGCGAAGAACAAAACCGACTTTGTCTGAACGGAGGAAGAAACGGCTTCCTCGGCAGACATCGCTTTATATTCGTCCGTCTTGAAATTTTCGCGCATTTTGTTGAAACTCAGCATGGAGGTGAGCGCCGTAAAGAGAAGCGCAAACGCACCGACATACGCGACGGACGTAGTCACGGGAATACGCACCAGCGCAACGACCGCCAACGTCAGAAGCGTCCCTACGAGGGAGGAAACCACACCCGCGATGCCCATGTTCAGCTTATAGCGAACAGAGACATACACAAAAATCACGAGGAGAATCACGGCTCCCGCCAGCACACCGCGCCAAATATATCCCGAAGGGACGACCGCTATGGCGTTCTCGCTCCCCATCGTGACATAGAAGAAAGCCCCGTTGAGGTTGCCCTCTGCCTCGGAAGCCGCGTCCAGAGCGACGCCGATTGCAGTTTTAGCCTCATTTAATTTAGCGTCGTCGGTATTCTTGTCGAACACATAGAGAAGTTCCCCTCCGTTCGACATGTCCGCCTTCACCGTATAAGCGTCTTTCAAACCTGCCTTCTCGAATTCCGATTCGCAGATTTCTTTGACGCTCTCCACTCTCGCGTCAGAAATTTCGACATAGGATTCCAGCTCGACGCTCAGCGTCTTTACATCGGAAACCGTGGTATCGGGATTAAATCCGAAGACGGCTAAAATCACGATTCCCGCGGCGATGACGAGCGCGCTGAGAATGGCCCAAAGCTTGAACTTTCCGACCGTTTTATTCATCTTACTCATCGTCGTCATCCTCCCTTACAAAGCCGAAATATTTATATTTATCTTTCGACGAAGACACCAACATGCAGTTGATAAAGCGCGTCCACAGGAGATTGCAGAAAGCGCCCGTAACGAAACAGATAAGCGCTTGCAGAGCCAGCGTGTGCAATCCGGCTGCGCCGATCAGGAGGGCGACGGAAGCGAGGACGAGCACCGCATAGACGTCGATCATGCCTGCCAAAGTCTTTTTATACCCCGCTTTGACGGAAGAATCCACCGTTTTGCCCGTATCGAATTCCGATTTTATGGCGCCGTAGACGCGCGCATTGAAGAGATTGGTGAGGAGCAGGCCGAAGAGGAAAATCGCAACGGTTCCCAAAGTCACCTCGAACACGCCGCTCGAAATGAAGGCGAAGCAGATAGCGGTGACGATGAGATAGGACAGCGTGGAATAGGCGCAGGCGCCGCCGAATCCCTTGTATTTGATGAAGGGCCAGACAATGGAGGCAACGAGCACGATCGCCAACGCGATATAGAGCCGCGTAAGTGCATTGGAGCCGTATGCAGGTCCGAACGTTCTCGTTTCTTCCACTTCGAAGCCGAGGCCGAGATCCCCCGCATTGAGCGCGGAATTGAGAAGGATCGCAACGACCGAAGCCGTTTCGTCCGTATAGGTATCCGTACCTCCGATATAGAGCGTCTTTTCATCGATTGCCTCAGTTACCGAAAGCTGAATAATCGACTCGTCACCCACTTTGAAGGAAAGCGTACCGCCCGAAGAAGTGGAGCCGTCGTCGGAAGAAGACGAAGAAGCCAAGGACGTCGTCACGTCCTTAATAAGTTTTCTGCCTTCGTCGGTGAGTTTAACCTGGATATAGGTGCTGTCGCCGTTCTTTTTTGGCGAAAAGCCTTTGATATAGTCCTTGGGAGACTCGTCCTTCGACGCTTCGAGAACGGTATTGGTGCCGTCATACAGCGTAAATTCCCCCGTATAGGAGAAATAGCTGAACGCGGTGCCCGCCGCCGTATCGGAGACGGGAAGTTCTATTCTCAGAGCGTAATCGTCCACGACGGACACGCGGAAAGAGGAATCCCCTCTCTTTTCATAGCGGGAAGAAATTTCTTTTTTCGCCGCCTCGAAAGACTCCTTGAAGGAATCGGTGACGACGTATCCGTTCTCCGTTTCCTCTACGACGCCGTCGTCGGAATCGGTGCTCAGATACAGTCCTTTATACGGAGTATAAGAATTTTCATATTCCTCCTGCTTGTCCTCCGAGCGGGATTCATATTCTTTCTGATATTCGACCTCGGAAATGACTCCTTCGGGGTAGTAATAGGTATAATATCCCCCGCCGAGGTTTGCGTCGAGGTCGTACGTTTTGACGACGGGGTTCCAGTTGCTGACGGCGCCGTTCCACAGGAACGGAAGCTCGAAAGAAGGAACCACGATCATCGCGCACAACGCGACGATTACGATGGTAAGCAAAGTCAACAATACCACCGATTTCTTCTTGCCCATTGAATAGCCTCCTGATGATTTTCGGGCACGTACCCGAATTTTACACTGATACTGTTTTATTATATCTTATCTTCCGCCGCCCGTCAAGTCATAAAGGCGGCTTAACGCGAATTTTTTGCCGTTTTTCACAAAAATGCGCTTTGCGGGCAAATCCGAGGAGCTCGAAAGCGCGTTTTCGTCCTCCGCGCGGTCTTTATCCCCTTTTGCACGGCGCGCCTTTAAGGAACTCCGTCCTTTCGCGTACCTGCGTTTTCGGGAAATATCTTCCGCGTGCTCAAATTTTTAACGGCCGCCTCGCCGAGTCCTTTTCACACGGTTTATGTTTACTTTCCGCTTTGCCCGGCTTCTTTTCCCGCGGACGCGAGGACTTTTTTCTCGGCGAGAATGTGCATGGCGCATTCGATGCGCTTTTTCATCATCGCACAGGTCATTTCATACGGTTCGTTTATATCGCCGTTGAAGTGATAATTGTTGGCGTTGCAGCCGCCCGAACAGATGAATTTTGCGAAACAGTCCCCGCACTTTTTGCGGGTGAACAGGCAGGAATTTTTGAATTTTTCCCGAATGTCCGGCCGCGTGATCCCGTCGCGCACGTTTCCCATATAGAAATCCTTGTCCCCCGCGAATTGGTGACAGGGATAGAGATCGCCGTTCGGAACGACGGAAAAGTATTCGTTTCCGGCCCCGCAGGCGGAGACCCGTTTGGAAAGGCAGGGCCCGCCTTCGAGATCGATATTGAAATGGAAGAAGTTGAATCCCTTCCCTTCCGCGTAGCGCTTCAAGTATTCGTCGCAGAGAGTTTCATACTCCCGTTCTATTGCGGGAAGGTGTTCTTCCTTTATCTCTAAATCGGGCAAATCGGTGACGACGGGCTCCATGGAAATGGAATCGAGTCCCTGATCCGCGATGAAGAGCACGTCTTTTGAAAAATCGAGATTCTTTGCCGTAAAGGTTCCGCGGACGTAATAGCTCTTGTTCCCGCGCAGGGAGACGAACTTTTTGATGTTGCCGATGACGTAATCGAAACTTCCCTTCCCGTTCACCGTCTTTCTGATGGCGTCGTGAACCTCTTTTCTTCCGTCGAGGGAGAGGACGACGTTTTCCATTTCCTCGTTGAAAAATTTAATCGTCTCGTCGTTCAAAAGGAGCGCATTGGTCGTAGTCGTGAACAGGAATTTCTTTCCGACCTTGGCGGCCTGCTCCTTGGCGTAATAGACGGTCTTTTTGAGCACGGAAAGATTCATGAGCGGTTCGCCGCCGAAAAAGTCCATTTCGAGGACCTTGCGCTTCCCGCTGTTTGCGATGAGGAAATCCACCGCCGCCTTAGCGGTCTCCTCGCTCATGAACTCGCGGGCGGAGTGATACGCGCCCTCGTCCGCAAAGCAGTAGCGGCAGCGAAAATTGCAGTCGTGGCAGATATGAATACAGAGCGCCTTTATCTCGTCGCTCTTCATGGGATAGGTCTTTACCTCTTCCTTGAACAAAAGTCCCTGTTCTTTGAGCCCCTCCACGTCCGCGAGGATATTTTTGATTTCCTCGTCGGTGATATAAGTAATATCGACGGGCTGTCCCTCCTCTTTGGCGCGGAGATAATCCGCGGTGGTCTTGTCGCATTCGTGCAGGGAGCCGCTGCCCACGTCGTAGATATAGTTTTTATCGCGATAGTTGAAAACGTGTATCATAAAATCCTTTTTGACGGCAAAAAGGGCGCGTAAGTATACGCGCCTTTTACGCCGGATATTTTTTTACCGAAATTACTTGCGTTCGATTTTTTCTTCGCGGGTAATCCTTTCGCAGGACTGATTTCCCACCGTGCAGCTCGTTTTGCAGGCGGACTGACAGGTGCTTCTGCACTCGCCGCAGCCGGTTACTTTTCTTTCTGCGGGTTTCGCAATCGTTTTAATCATAGCCGTTCTCCTCCAAATTGAATCCCGAATCCGACTTTATCCTTTCCAAAAGCCCCGAACTCGGTTTTTATGCTATTATTATAATACACACGAGCGCAAATTGCAAGCAGTTTCTGCCATGTTTTTTTATTTTTCGCGCGACGGGCTCTCTTCTCCCCGATATTCGAGAATATCCCCCGGCTGGCAGTCAAGCGCTTTGCAGATAGCGTCCAGCGTCGAAAACCGGATAGCGCTGATTTTTCCCGTCTTGATTTTCGACAGATTGACGTTCGCCACGCCGACCTTTTCCGAAAGTTCGTTCAAAGACATTTTCCTGTCCGCCATAACCCTGTCCAATCGTAAAATAATCATCTCTTTTGCCCGTTTCCTTAAATAATTACAATCTTGCCGCCGCCTTAAATTCTCGCAACGTTTCGTCCTGTTTTCTGAAACGATTACAGCGTTTCGTCCACGTCCTTCTGCAATTTTGCGCCGTATTCAAAAATATACGCGACCAAAAGGAGCACGAGAGAGACGAATATGCCGCCCGCATTCCACGAAACCCCGAGCATAAAACTCCCGAACAGTATTCCGAGCGCCGCCTTTCCCGTGAGAACGGACAGAACCGACCAGGCGAGGAGCAGGAACGCCGTGACCTTCAAATAGCGGATACAGGGCTTACAGAACGGCGAGCTGTTCTTTTCGAGCATTTTCCCGAATTTGGAAATGAGCAGGAACACGACCCCGTAAACCGCCGCGGTCAGCGCCCCGACAAAGGCGGCGAGCGCGAGCAATTTCGTCAGCGGAATATTTTTCATCTCTCCCGATCCGAATTCGACGAGAAGAGAATTTCCCTCCCCCGTCACCACGCCGCCGGGCAGATCCTCCGCAATACTTTGCACGAGCCTTTCAAATACGGATAAAGAGCTGGATATTCCCACGCTTCCGTTCAGTTCGACGGAAATTTGCAGCCAATTCCCCGGCACGACGGCGAGAATCAACGCGCCGAAAAACCCGACTCCGCAGCCGACGATCGTCAAAATCCCCAAAATCAAGGTGACGATTTTTACGACCTTGCCTATCTTTTGAATCTTTTTTACTTCTTCCATAAACTTAAACTGTCTCCCGATTTCGTTTTGTGGGTACAGTATAGCATAGAATTTTATGTATGTCAACTATTTTTTAATGTTTTTCGTTAAAAATTTTATGTTTTAATCGTGATGCACATTCACGGCGACGATGCCGCTCAAAGCGCCCGCGACAGCGCCGAAGGCGAGCTCTGCCAAAATCAGCCAGGAGAGAGAGAAGTCCCCGCCGACCATAGCGAACACGAGATAAGTGAGCATGACGGTGAGAATCCCCGCCGCCAAACCTTTGAGCCAGCCTTTTTCGCCGCGGAGTGCAAAGAAACAGCCGAAGAGGATGGCGAGCGCTTTGATGCACTGATTGACGGGCTTAATGACGGACTCGGAGAGGGACGCGAATTTGAGAACGAGAGAGAAGATGAGCACGGCCGCAAGGCAGAAGAGGACAGAGAGCAGGACGGCCTTGGCGATTTGCACCAAATGAGCGGCAAAAGAATTTTCCGATTGCATGATAAAAAAGATACCTCCGCATAGGATATTTCGGTATTATCCTATGCGGAGGCATATTCGTTTTAGAAGCAATTTCAAAAAACGCAAATCCGTGTTTATTGACGCAAGCCGATTTTTGTTTTCCCGACTCAGTCTTTGTTTTCCGTCTCCTGATTTTCGGGCGCTTCGGTCTTTTCCTCGACGATTTCCGCAGAGCCGTCATCGACCTGTGCAGGCTGTTGAGCAGTCTCTTCGGACTGTTCGGGCTGTTCGGGAGGGAGCTCGGCCTTTTCGGTCTTTTTCGCCGTCGCATCCGTCTGATAGACGGCCTGTTTGTCGAATTTGAGGTAAGATTTTCCGGTCGCTTCCGTACCCGTTTCGAGAATGAACGTATTGTCTTCGGGATTGACCTCCACGACGATACCGCAGACGCCGCCGATCGTCTTTACTTTATTGCCGGGCTGAATGGCATCCAGCATTTCCTGCGTTTCTTTCTGTCTCTTTTTGGCCGAACGGCTGTTGAGCACCATGAAGACGACGATAACGAGGACAAGGCCGATAATCAGCACCCAAGACATCCAACCCCCTCCGCCGCCGCTCGTCGGGCTTGAAGAAGTCGCCGAATCCAATAAATTAAACAGCATAATTTTTCTCCTTATGATTGTTTCAAAGTTTTATATTTTATATGATACCCTTTTTTCGCGTTTTTGGCAAGTATTTCTCTGTCGGATTATGACATTTTTTCATTTTTCACCCATTTTTCATTTGTTAAGCGAAAAATTTATCGGCATGCTTGTTCTGTTCTTCCTTTTCCCCGGTCACAATTCCCGACAGATTTTTTCTTCTCCCTGCCCACGGAAAAATTTCCCGTCATCAATTTTAGTCTTTACACGGACTGCCGCTGCTTATTCCCGTCTTTTCCGGCGGCTCACCATTTCCCTTCGCCGCCGTATTTTCCGTAAAATTCCTTTGCGTAATCGCGGACATAACCGCCGAGAATGGCTCCGCGAAGCCCCTTCATGAGTTTGTGCAGGAACGTGATGTTGTGTAAACTCAAAAGCATGGCGCCGTACATTTCCCCCACGTTGACGAGATGGCGAAGGTAGGCTTTCGTATAATGTTTGCAGCAATAGCAATCGCAATCCTCGTCCAACGGCGTAAAATCCTCCTTGTAACGCCCGTTCCGCACGACCACGCGTCCACGGGAGGTCAAAGCGGTCCCGTTTCTCGCGATTCTGGTCGCGAGCACGCAGTCGAACATATCCACCCCGCGCAGAGTTCCTTCGATGAGGCAATCGGGCGAGCCGACGCCCATCAAATACCTGGGCACGTCCGTGGGGAGCTTTTCTTTCAAAGAATCGAGAATCTCGTACATGAGCGGTTTGGGTTCTCCGACGGACAGTCCCCCGATCGCGATCCCGTGCTTTACGAAGGGACGGCACCTTTCGAGACTTTCCGCGCGCAAATCCTTATAGAGGTTGCCCTGAACGATAGGGAACAGCGCCTGCCAAGGGCGATTTTGCGCCTCATGGTGCTTAAAACAGCGTTCCAGCCAGTTTCCCGTGCGAATCATGGCGTCCCTTGCCTGAGCGTGCGTAAAACCGTATTCGCTGCACTCGTCGAAAGCCATGATAATATCGGCGCCGAGATTTTCCTCCACTTCCATAGCCTTTTCGGGGGTAAAGAAATGTTTGCTTCCGTCGATGTTGGAGGAAAATTCCACGCCCGCATCGGTAATTTTATTGAGCTTTGCGAGAGAAAAGACCTGAAACCCGCCGCTGTCCGTCAGAATGGGCCTGTCCCAATTCATGAAGGAATGAAGCCCGCCCGCTTTTTTTACGATATCGTCGCCGGGGCGCATGTAGAGGTGATAGGTATTTGCGAGGATGATTTGAGAGCCCGCCTCCTTCAAATCGCGCGGAAATACGCCCTTGACGGTCGCCTGCGTTCCCACGGGCATATAAACGGGCGTTTCGGTATCGCCGTGAGGGGTATGCAAAATCCCCGCCCTCGCCCCCGTATCGGGATCGGTTTTAATAAGTTCAAAAGAAAAAAATTCGTTGTTCATGAGTTCCTCTTTTCCCTGTGTTTTTGCCGTACCTGCGGTCAGCCGTGTATGCGTTTTTGCGTTTTTCTCGTCTGCGGTTTGTAGTGCGCAGAGTCCTTTTCTTTTCGGCGCACGGCGTCCGCGCGCGTATTACATCGGTTTCCGATTTATCGGCACCCGACATTGTATGATATCCGTATCCGATATTTTCCGACATTATCGACATTATACCATATCCGTTTTCGAAAAGCAATTTTTCACCGCGGACGAACAAAAAAAATCCTCCGGATTTCTCCGGAGGAAAGAACGAGCAAAATCATTCGAGTTCGAAGGCGCCCGTATAGAGCTGATAATAAACGCCCTTCTGCTCGATGAGCTGTTCGTGCGTACCGCGTTCGATAATGCGGCCGTGGTCGAGGACCATGATGGCATTGGAGTTGCGCACGGTGGAGAGTCGGTGCGCAATGACGAATACCGTACGGCCTTCCATGAGTTTATCCATACCGTCCTGTACGAGCGCTTCGGTATGCGTATCGATGGAGGAAGTCGCCTCGTCGAGAATCATGGCAGGCGTATCCGCCACGGCGGCGCGGGCGATG
>USMU01000036.1 GCA_900555925.1 uncultured Clostridium sp.
GCTGTCGCTGCTTGTCGACGGACTTTTATCCCCGTCCGACGGAAAAATTTCCGTATTGGGCTTGGATGCCGCCGAAGGAAAAAATACTTTTGAGATACGGAAGAACGTCGGCATCGTGTTCCAGAATCCCGACAATCAGACGGTCGCCTCTATCGTCGAGGACGACATCGCTTTCGGTCCCGAGAATATCGGCATACCGCGGGAGGAAATCGGGCGGCGGATCTCGTTCGCCCTCGACGCGGTGGGAATGTCCGAGTTCAGGCATTCCACGCTTTCCCGCCTTTCCGGCGGACAAAAGCAGAGGATCGCAATCGCCGGCGTTCTGGCGCTCAAACCGAAAATCATGATTTTGGACGAGTCGACGGCCATGCTCGACCCCCGCGGCAGAAAGGAAGTCACAGACGTCGTTTTGAAGCTGAATCGGGAAGAAAAAATCACGGTGCTGCTCATCACGCATTTTCCCGAAGAAGCGATGCTCGCCGACCGCGCCATCGTCATGAACCGCGGCGAAATCGTCATGCAGGGAAAGCCCGCCGATATTCTCTGCCGAGAAGACGAATTGGAGACGTTCAATCTCACGCTTCCCCGTCCCGTGCAGATTTGTCGGGATTTGAGAAAGCGGGGATTGCCGATAGAGGACGTTCTTACGCCCGAAGCGTTGGGCGAAGAGCTTTTTTGTGCGCTGGAAGCACGTCGCAAGGCAGTTTCTCCTTCGGAGTTCGCTTCTTCCGAAAACGGGAAAGCAGGCCTTCCCTCGGAGGAGATTCCGCTTTCCGAAAACAGGCAGCGGAATGGTTCCGCAGAGGGCTCGCACTTTTCAAAAACGGCGGAAACGGACGTCCTGTCGACAGAGGCGGAAGAACGGGAAAGAAAAAGAGACGAGTCGGTCGGACGGATAGACTGTCGGAACCTGAGCTATATATATAATGCGGGGTCTCCGTTTGCCTCGCAGGCACTGAACGGAGTGGAGCTCACGATCGAAGCGGGCGAATTTTTCGGGATTATCGGTCATACGGGGAGCGGAAAATCCACGTTTGTCCAACATCTCAATGCACTGATAAAACTTCCGACGGCGGAAAAGAAATATAAACCGAAAAAGCTCAAAAAGGGGGAGGCTCCGCCGCCTTTGGTAAAACTGACGGTAGACGGATACGATTTGACGGACAAAAAGACGGATTTCAGGGAGCTTCGCAGCAAAGTGGGAATGGTTTTCCAATACCCCGAGTACCAGTTGTTTGCGGAGACGGTTTTTGCGGATGTAGCATTCGGTCTCAAAAATTTTTCCAAGGAGGAGCCGAAGGAAGAGGACGTCAAAAAGGCGGTGCGCGCGGCGTTGGAGACGGTGGGGCTCGATTACGAAGAAATGAAAAACCGCTCTCCGTTCGAGCTTTCGGGCGGTCAGAAACGCCGCGTCGCGATTGCGGGCGTCATCGTCACGAAGCCGGAAATTCTCGTTTTGGACGAACCGGCCGCGGGACTCGATCCCCTCGGAAAACGAGAAATTATGCAACTTTTACACAAAATTCACAAAGAGTGGTGTAAAACCGTCATAATTGTGTCGCATGATATGGATGAGATCAGCGAGAACTGTTCGAGAGCGGCAGTATTTTCCGGCGGACGAGTAATCGCTTCCGCGCCGCCGAGCGAGTTGTTTCTTTCCCCCGACCGCCTTACGGCGTTGGGATTGGACGTTCCGTTTACGGCGAAAGTGACCGAATTTCTCGCGGGGAGAGGAATAAAAATTCTTTCCGATTTCACCTGTCGGGACTTCGTGGAAAAAGTATCCGAATACGCGGGAATCGCGGGGGGTGAAGCGCATGCGTGACGTGGCGTTCGGACAGTATTATCCCGCTCAGTCCTTCGTGCATAAATGCGATCCGCGCACGAAAATTCTCTTCCTTATCGTCTATATCGCGGCGATATTCACGGCGAAGAACTTTTACGGGCTTGCGGCCTGCGCGGCGGTTTTCGTGCTCATCATGGCATTTTCGCGAGTGCCTGTAAAGAGTGTTCTCCGTTCGGTAAAGGCGATTATCTTTCTTCTCGTGTTTACCGCCGTGTTGAATTTATTCTTCTATTCGGGCGAGACGGTGCTGGTCAAGTGGGGATTCTTGAAGATTACCAAAGAAGGGATATTTTATACGATTTTTCTGGCGGTGAGATTGTTCCTTCTCGTAATGGGTTCGGCAATTCTGACCCTGACGACGACGCCCGTTTCTCTGACGGACGGCCTCGAAAGTCTCCTTTATCCTTTGAAACTCGTCCGTTTTCCCGTTCACGAGCTGGCGCTCATCATGTCTATCGCTCTCAGATTCATTCCCATTCTGACGGACGAAACGGGGCGTATCATCAATGCGCAGAAGGCGCGGGGCGCCGATTTTGAAACGGGCGGACTCATTCGGCGGATCAAGGCGATCATTCCCGTGCTGATCCCGCTTTTGATCAGTGCCTTCCGCCGAGCGGACGAATTGGGCGACGCGATGGACGCGAGGTGTTATTCGGGCAGTAAAGTTCGCACAAAATATAAGAAATTGACTTTTACATGGCGCGATTTCGTGGCGTTTTTCATCGGAGCGGCGCTTTTGGCAGGTGTAATTTTATTGCGTATTTATCTGCCGCAGATTATTTGATTCTCTGAGGAAAAGACGATTTTTTAGAAAATACGCTGTTTCAGACGGAGGAAGAATGCGTTACGTTTTCAAACTTTCCTATGACGGCACGAGTTATGCGGGCTGGCAGAGACAAAAGAACGCGCTGTCTGTCCAGGAAGTGCTGGAAAAAGGAATGGAGTCGGCCTTGGGGGTGCCGTGTCGGGTTACGGCCAGCGGCCGGACGGACGCAGGAGTGCACGCGGCAGGGCAGATGTGCCACTTCGATGCGGAGGGACTGACCGTCCCGCCCGAAAAACTTCCCGATTGCGTCAACCGTTTTCTGCCCTCGGATATCCGAATTTTGGAGGGGTGGGCCGCGGCAAGGCCGGATTTTGACTGTAACCGCAGCGCCAAGAAAAAGACCTATTGTTATTCCCTCTATGTATCGAAACGGGAGATTCCCTTGAAAGAGCGATTTTCGGTGAGAGTGGAAGACGCGCCGCTCTTGGCGGCTCTCCGATCGGCTGCGGCGCTGTTTGAAGGGGAGCACGATTTCAAGGCGTTTTGCGCGTCGGGTTCCTCTGTAAAGACGACGGTGCGGACGGTATATTCCGTTCGGGTGGAGGAAGGAGAGACGTTCGGCGGCAGGGATTTGAAGATATATGTCTGCGGAAACGGATTTTTGTATAATATGGTACGAACGATGGCGGGAGAACTTTTGGATATCGCTTCGGGAAGGCGGAGCGCGGAGAGCCTTCGGGAAGCCTTCGTTTCGGGAAGACGGGAGCTGCTCGGAAAGACGATGCCCGCCAAGGGACTGACGCTGATGAATGTGGATTACGAGGAGGCCTTTTGAGAGATGAAAGAAACAAAGCGATACAATCCGAACTCGTTCAACGCCGCGCATGCGGCCGCGGCGTATTTGGCCTTTTGGCTCATGATGTTCGTTTCCGCATTTGCTCTGTCTGCCGTTTTGAATTCTCAGGGGGAAGGTAAGGTTTCGGATTATTCCCCGTATCTCGTTATGGAATCCGTCCTTATCGCCGCGGGATTAGGCATTATTACGTTGATCGTCTGCCTCTCGGCCAATGTCAGAGCGGTCAACGGCGGAGGATTTCTCGCGCGGAAGGGCTGCGGCATGGAAATATTGATGGCATTTGTGCTCATCGGCGGACTTTTGTCCGTCTTTATGCCCCTGTCGAACAGTTTCGGATCGGAAATCCGCAACATTCAATTTTCCCTCGGCTTTCCTGCGGCGGGGGGCGGCGATGTTCCGCTCGAACCCGGCTTTTGGTTTTATATTTATCTCTTTATCTGTACCCCTTTGCTGCCTGCAATTTTTGAAGAACTTCTGTTCCGCGGCGTTATTTTGCGGGGACTTCTGCAATTCGGAAAAGTGCCCGCCGTAGTGCTTTCGGGACTCCTGTTCGCGCTCGCGCACGGCAGCTTTGAACAGTTTATCTATCAGTTTCTCACGGGAATGGTATTCGGCGTTTTGGTCTTGGAGACGAAAAACATCGTCGTGGGAATGGCGGCGCATTTTGCAAATAATTTCTTCGCGGTCGTATTCAGTCTCGTACTGGGCGGCGTCGAGGTTTCGGGCGAAGGCCGTCCGCACGGAGAGGTGTATTTGTCTATCGCGACGCTCATGATTTATGCGGTGGGTACGGTTTGCCTTATCGCGGGCGTCGTGTATTTTGGAAAGAGAATGTTACATTCTCAGAGAATACCCGACCATTCCTTCGGGGCAATAAAGGCTTCTTTCGTGGTCAACGATATGGTTTCGGGAACGCTTTGCGAAGAAAAATCTTGGTATGACTGCGGCGGGCTGGAAGATAGAAACGGAGAGCAGAAATGTTTCCTAGTCGGAAGAAAGGGAAGGGGTAAAATCAATCGCAAAGCGGGAACAGGTCTGTCAATCGCGCTTCTCGCAGTCGGCTTTGCGATAGCGTTGACGATGTCCTTGATTTCGTTGATAGGACTTGCGGCCTGAACGTTTTAAGTTTAAGGAAGAATTAAGTAAGGAGAATAAATCGGCCGATGATCGATCGGCGGGAGTGTTTATGGAAATATATACGATTTATCGCGGATTTGTTTCGATTTTCGCTACGGTGCGCGGGCTCGAACAAGTAGACGGAAAAATGCTGTTTACCGCCTTGGGAATAGGGGGCGGCATTTGGTTGGTGCTCTTTGTCTTGCAGGGCTTCGGACTCTATGCGATGGCCAAGAAACGCGAGATGAAAAACAAATGGCTCGCGTTCGTGCCGTTTGCTTCTGTCTGGTATATGGGAAAGCTGGCGGGCGCGTGCGACGTGTTCGGCAAAAAGATGAAGCGCCCCGGATTATATACGATGATTTCCCAGATTTTAACGGCTCTCGTATGTGCGGCGACGATAACGGTGGAAATTCTCTTATTTACCAAATACGGCACGGAAGAGTATAAAATCATCGGAGAATACGGCGTGCAGTGGAGCAACCTTCCCACCGCGGGAAGATATGCTTTCAACTTTTATGTCATCAGTGATTATATCCTCTCGATTGTTCAACTCGTCTATCTTGTCCTCTTGTTTATCCTTTTGATGGGATTATATAAGAAGTATTATACTCGCGGATACATGTTGCTTTCCTTTGTCGCTCTTTTTGTCCCCATGTCGAGATATATCGCAATATTCGTCATTCGCAACAATAAAGCAATCGATTACGAAGCATATATGCGTGCCCGCAGAGAGGAATTTATCCGCCGTCAACAACAGCAAAATCCTTACGGGCGCCCTCCTTATAACCAAGGCCCGTACAATCAGGGGCCTTATAATCAGGGGACGTATAATCAAAGTCCCTATGGACAAAATCCCTATCAGCCTCCTTATGGCGGGGCGCAGGGAACGCCGCCCCCTCAGGACGATCCTTTTTCGGAATTTTCCTCGAAAGGGAACGGGGCTCCGAGACAAAGCGAAGAGAATCGGGAAAATGCTTCGGGGAACGATGCCGAGAAACCGAACGGCGGGTCAGATTCGGACGACTTATTCAACTGATCGGGAAGAAATCGATTTTCTTTGAGTTCAACCGGGAAAAATAAAAAGACGGAAATAAGCGAAAGTTATAATTTCCGTCTTTTTTTTCTGTAAAAATGCTTCAAAACGATTTACACCGTGAAAGCTCTGTGATATAATAAGAATAATCATAAATTGAAGTTATAGCAAGGAGGCGCAAAAATGAAGGAAAGAAATATAGCGGCAATTGCCACGCCTCCCGGAAAAGGGGGGGTGGCAATCGTGCGAATCAGCGGGGACAGCCCTCTTTCCATAGCGGAAAAAATGTTTGTTCCGTCGGGTAAGACGGCGGTGAAAGATTTTCGGCCCTATCGCCTGTATCCGGGCGAAATCGACGGCGGAACCTTTACCGATTACGGACTTTGCGTATATTTCAAGGCTCCTGCCAGCTATACGGGCGAAGACGTGGTGGAGTTTCACTGTCACGGCGGGGAGAATATCGCCCGCGGTATTTTGAAGCGCACCTTCCGACTCGGCGCGTCGGCAGCCGGGCGCGGGGAGTTTACCAAGCGCGCTTTTCTCAACGGAAAACTTTCCCTCGCCTCGGCCGAAGGAATCGCAGACATGATCAACGGGGAATCGGAAGCGGAAGTCAAGGCGGGTTATCTCCTTTACAGCGAATGTTTGACGGGAAAGGTTCGGGAAATTCAAGATGTTCTCAAAGAAGTGCTCGCGGGGATAGACGCGGCGATCGATTATCCCGAAGAGGGGATCGAGGAGGAATCTACGGACGATATACGTCTGGCCCTGCAACGCGCGAAGGGCGAGGTTTCCGTTCTTCTTTCCGGGTATGCAAAGGGCAAAAAAATAAAATCGGGAGTTACGGTTGCCCTCTGCGGCAAACCGAATACGGGAAAAAGCTCTCTTTTGAACCGCCTTCTCGGCTATGAAAAAGCGATCGTATCGGACATTGCGGGGACGACGCGGGACGCCGTGGAAGGCGTATTGGAAATCGACGGAGT
This sequence comes from uncultured Clostridium sp., assembly GCA_900555925.1. Classification (GTDB taxonomy): domain Bacteria; phylum Bacillota; class Clostridia; order Christensenellales; family Borkfalkiaceae; genus Scatosoma. Next base: position 6,604 of record USMU01000036.1, read on the forward strand.
GCGCTTCAATCTCTACGATACGGCGGGAGTGCGCGAGAGCGGCGACGAGATAGAAAATATCGGTATCGAGCGCGCGGAAAATATCGTCCGTTCCGCGGATCTCGTAGTGTTCGTGGCGGATTCGGCGGCGGGTACGGACGGAGAGGACGCGCGCGTTTTGGAACTCGCAGAGGGAAAACCGCTCGTGAAGGTTTTCAATAAAATCGACCTGACGAACGACGAGACGGAGACGGACGCCGACGTACTGACCTCCGCGGTGACCGGAGAAGGAATAGAACGGCTGAAAGAACTCCTTTACGAGAAGAGTTTCGGTTCGCGTGGCGAAGACGCGGCGTTTCTCATAGAAGAAAGACACTATGATGCGTTAAAAAGGGCGGAAACGGCTCTTAAACGCGCGGTTGCGGCCTGCGGCGAGCTGTCTCTCGATCTCGTGGGAATCGACGTCGGGAACGCATGGGAGAGCCTTGGGGAAATTACGGGGGAGACGGCTTCGGAATCGATTATCGAAGAGATTTTTTCCAAATTTTGCGTGGGAAAATAAACGTTAGGAAGAAAGAGAGAGAATTATGGTCAATCTTGAATTATACAGAGTATTTTATACGGTGGCGAAGTGCGGCAGTCTCACCAAGGCGGCGGAAGAATTGTATATTTCCCAGCCGGCGGTTTCTCAGTCGATAAAGCAGCTGGAAAATCAGCTGGGAATATCCCTGTTCAACCGCACGCACCGCGGCATGGAATTATCCGCCCAGGGCGGGAAGCTCATTTTCTCAAAGATTGAACAGGCGCTTTACCTTCTCAATGAGGCGGAGGATATGATCGCCCAGCTGAATACGTCTGCTTCGGGCACGATACGAATCGGCGCCTCGGATACGATTTTCGAATATTTTCTTGCGGATAAAATCGTGACGTATCACGAGAAATTCCCCGCGGTGAAGATAGAGTTGGTTTCCGACCTTACGCATAAGACGCTGGAAGCGCTCAAAACGAATAAGTGCGACGTGGGGTTTATCAATCTTCCCATTCCCTCCGATCCCGAACTTACCGTATACGGCAACTGTATGCGGCTCACGGACGTGTTTGTAACGAACGAACAGCATATAGAATTGACGAAGGGAGTTATTCCCTTGTCGAAATTGCAGGAATATCCCCTGATTTTAATGGATCCGAACACGATTGCGCGGAAATCGATGACAGTCTTTCTAGAAAATAACGGGATAGAATTGAAACCATCGATCGAAATCAGCAGTTGGGATCTCATGAAACGTCTGGTAATCCGCGGCATGGGAGTGGGCTGTATTCCGAGGGAATATGCTCTCCATCGTCTGGCGGATAAATCCATGTACGAAATCAAGACGGATCCCGCGCTTCCCGCGCGATCTAGCGGCATGGCTCTGCCCAAAAACGCACAGATTCCCTATGCGCTCCGCGCGTTTATAGACCTTTTCGATTTGGATATATGAGGATTTCAGTAACAGAAATCCGTAGCAAAGGCCTTTTTTATGGAAAAAAGGCCGTTTTATAGAGGAAAAAGACAATGGCGAAACCCAATCCGCTTCTCAGAAATTTTTGTATTATTGCACATATCGACCACGGCAAGAGCACGCTTGCCGACCGCCTTATCGAGCGTACCGGCCAAGTCTCCAAGAGGGACATGGAGGAGCAGCTCCTCGACAGTATGGACATCGAGCGGGAGCGCGGCATCACGATCAAACTTACGCCCGTCCGCATGTATTATACGGCGAAGGACGGAAAGGAATATGAATTCAACCTCATCGACACGCCGGGACATGTGGATTTTACGTACGAAGTCAGCCGTTCTCTGGCGGCGTGCGAAGGCGCGATCCTCGTGGTGGACGCCACGCAGGGGGTAGAGGCGCAGACGCTTGCGAACGTCTATCTCGCGATAGAGAATAATCTCGAAATTTTGCCCGTCGTCAATAAAATCGACCTTCCCAGCGCGCGCGTGGACGAGGCGAAAAAGGAAATCGAAGAGGTCATCGGGCTGGATGCGAGTTATGCGCCCTGCGTATCCGCCAAAGAGGGATTGAATATAGACGATCTCCTCGAAGCGATCGTCAAATATTTCCCGCCTCCCGACGGGGATACGGACAAGCCGCTCAAAGCGCTCATTTTCGACAGCTACTACGACAATTATAAAGGGGTCATTCTCTTCGCCTCAAAGACGGCAGAGTGAAGGTCGGGGATAAAATCAAGACCTTCCTTTCCGATACCGTGTACGACGTCACGGAGGTAGGCGCCTTTGCCCCTAATCTCCTTCCGAAAGCCGAGCTCGCCGCGGGCGAGGTCGGCTATATTGCGGCTTCCATTAAATCCATTCAGGACGTGGCGGTAGGCGATACGGTGACTTTTGCGCTCAATCCCGCGGCCGAGCCGCTCCCCGGGTATAAAAAAGTACAGCCGGTGGTGTTCTGCGGTATTTATCCTCTGGACGGGAGCCGCTTCAACGACCTGAAAGACGCGATTATGAAATTACAGCTCAACGACGCGTCCCTGATTTTTGAACCCGATACTTCCGTGGCGCTCGGCTTCGGGTTCCGATGCGGATTTTTGGGGCTCTTGCACATGGAGATCATTCAGGAGCGGATAGAGCGGGAGTTTAATCTCGAAATCATCACTACGGCGCCCAGCGTCAGCTATCTCGTGCATAAGACGGACGGAACGGAATTTTTCGTGGACAATCCTTCTCACCTGCCCGAACCCTCCGACATCGAGTATATGGAGGAGCCTATCGTCAAGGCGGATATCTATACGCCGCCCGACTATATGGGACCCGTGATGGATCTCTGTAAAGAAAAGCGCGGGGTATTCAAGAATATGACCTATCTCGACGAACGCCGCGTAAAGCTGGAATACACGCTTCCCTTAAACGAAATCGTCTATGACTTTTTCGACGGACTCAAATCGCGGACGAAAGGATACGCCAGTTTCGATTATGAAATTGCGGGTTACGAGCGTTCCAAATTGGTCAAATTGGATATTCTTTTGAACGGAGAAGTATGCGACGCGCTTTCGACCATCGTTTTCGAAGACAGAGCCTACGAGCGGGGACGGACGCTGTGCGAAAATTTGAAGGAAGCCATTCCCCGTCAGTTGTTCGAGGTTCCCGTACAGGCGGCAATCGGCGGAAAAATTATCGCCCGCGAGACGGTGAAAGCGGTTCGGAAGGACGTCCTCGCCAAGTGTTACGGCGGAGACATCACGAGAAAGCGCAAGCTCCTCGAAAAGCAGAAGGAGGGGAAAAAGCGCATGCGCCAGGTCGGAAGCGTGCAGGTTCCATCCGAAGTGTTCATGGAAATTCTCAAAACGAATAAGGATTGACAGACTCGGGCCGGCTTCAATAAACCGGCAGGAAACGGAAATCGTTTCAAGGCGGAGACGGAAAATGGCGAACTCTTTTTTCGAGCGCGTATATAAATTGCTGAAACAAATTCCGAAAGGAAAAGTAGTGACTTACGGACAGATCGCGGTCATGCTGGGATGTCCGCGCATGGCGCGCCAGGTAGGCTATGCGCTGCACGTCAATCCCGAACCGGGGATTATCCCGTGTCATCGGGTGCTCAACCGTTTCGGCGCCCTGGCGCCTGCCTTTGCGTTCGGCGGAGCGGAGGTACAGGCGGCGCTGCTCGAAGCGGAGGGCATAGAGGTGCGGGAGGACTTTACGGTAGATCTCGATAAATACCGTTGGGACGGCAAGGAGGCCGTCGTGGATTTTTAAGGAGAATTATGGCAGGTATCTATATTCATATCCCGTTTTGCAGACATAAGTGCAGCTATTGCGATTTCGTTTCCTTTCCCGACAAAATCGACTATGCCGAAGCCTATATGGCCTGTCTGTATAAAGAATTGAAAATGCGCGGTAAAGAGCTGCGGGATTATACTTTCGATACGGTGTATTTCGGCGGCGGAACGCCTTCCTATATTCCGCCGAAGCTCATTCTCGGCGCGATGAATCAGATACGCAAGTGTTTTACGCTTTCAAAGGACGCGGAAGTGACGCTGGAACTCAATCCGGGTACGATCGGGGAGAGTAAAGTAAAGATTTATAAAGAAGCGGGGATCAACCGCTATTCGATAGGGCTTCAAACGGCGATAGACGAACAGCTCGCGGATATCGGACGTATCCATAACGTTCGGGACTACGTATACGCGACGAAACTTCTGAAAGGGGAAAATTTCAGCACCGACGTCATGCTCGGTCTGAAAAATCAGAGTAAAGAAGACATCGGAAAGACGATAGAGCTCGCGGCGGCATGCGGTTCGAAACACATATCCATGTATGCGTTGACGGTGGAGGACGGCACGCCCATATATACCGATTATCTCAACGGGGAGCTTCCCGATTCGGACGAAGTCGCGGATATGTACGATTTCGGAAGAGCGCTCCTCAAAAAATTCGGCTTCGAGCGTTACGAGATTTCCAATTTTGCAAAGCCGGGCTTTGAGAGCAGACATAATCTCAATTATTGGAAACGGGGCGAATATATCGGTTTCGGCGTGGCGGCAAGCTCCTTCATGAAGGGAAAGAGGTTTACGAATACCTTTAATTTGGATGAATACATGAAATGCATCATTTCCGGCTTTTATCCCGCGATAGACTGCGAGGAGGTCTCGGAAACCGATGCAAAATTTGAATTTATCATGCTCGCCTTGCGTACGAAGTACGGCGTTTCGCTTTCGGAGTATGAAAAGAGCTTCGGCAGCTCGCTCGAAGCGGATTTCCCCAAAGCATTGGAAAAGAGCGGCCGTTACCTCGAACGGGAAGGGGATACGCTGAGAATCAAAGACGAGTATTTGTACGTTCAAAACTCCGTGCTCATGCCCTTTATGGAAGAGCATGCGTGACGCGTGCCTGATTTCATAAACGGGGTATTTCTGCGTTGTCGTTCGGTCGATTCCTTTGCAACGTCTTGAACTGCGGGCTTCCGAAAATAGATAATCCTGTTTACGGAATGTGAAAAATCGGTAAGAAATAAAAATTTTTTCCGATTGCCGCAACCGAGCGAGAAAAGATTTCTACTCTTAATAGAAGAAAATTTTTCAGGATTGGCGGTCGGACGAGCGGAACGGGCGTATAAAAAGAAAAAGGCGGTGAATTGGTTATGGAAAAGCTGAATATCCGCCGCGCGGTGGTGACGGGCTGTACGGGAGCGGTGGGAACGGCTCTCGTCAAAGAATTGACAAAGCGCGGCGCGGAAGTTCTGGCGTTGTGCCGCAAGAGTTCCGAACGGACGTCCCGCCTTGCGGGACTCGAAAACGTAAAGGTCGAAGATTGTCCCTTGGAAAGGTTGAAAGAACTGACAAACGGCGGAGGAGAGCCGTTCGACGCCTTTTTCCATCTGGCTTGGTCAGGGACGACGGGGGAAGCGCGGGACGACGTTCGCATGCAAAGCGACAATATCCGTTATTCTCTGGACGCCGCGGACGCGGCCGAGAGATTCGGCTGCAAGGTATTCGTGGGGGCGGGGTCGCAGGCGGAATACGGTCCGTCGGGCGTTCCTCTCAGGCCCGATACGCCGACTTTTCCGAAAAGCGGTTACGGAATGGCAAAGCTCTGTGCGGGGCAGCTCACCCGTTTGGCGTGCCGAAGGAAAGGAATCAGGCATATTTGGACGAGAATTTTAAGTGTCTACGGTCCTTGTGACGGAAAGGGCAGCATGGTAATGTCGGCGATACAAAAATTTTTGTCGGGGGAAACGCCGAAGTTCACGTCGGGGGAGCAGATGTGGGATTACCTGTATTCCGAGGATGCGGCGCGGGCGCTGGTTTCTCTCGCCGAATCGGGAAAGGACGGAGGCGTGTATCCGATCGGAAGCGGAAAACCGAGGCCGCTCAGGGAGTTTATTTTAGCAATCCGAGACGCGGCGAACGGAGCTGCAAAGGCGGATTTCGGGGCGTTGCCGTATTCTTCGGAACAGGTGATGTTTCTTTCGGCAGATATCTCGTCCCTTGAAAAAGATATCGATTGGAGGCCTCAGATTTCTTTTGAAGAGGGGGTTCAAAGAACGGTGAATTGGTTCAAGCAGGAAAGTATCTTCTCCGCGTAAAAAAATTTGACAAAAATCGAAAATTCGTAGGGGGGGGGTAAATAGTTGCATTTTGTAAGCAATTGTACTATAATAAAAAATGTTGTTACAATTTTATTACAATCGTAACAGCAGAGACGGAGAGAGTCGAAAAACATGAAAAAATTCCCTTTGGACGGAAGCGTGTTTGAAGAAAAGGACAAGCTGGTTTCCCTGTTAAAAAATATTCTTCTCTTTACGGCTGCAATCGGCGGGGGCGTCGCGTTGATTTATTTGCTTTATCTCGCGGCGAACGCTTACGCGGGTACGGGAGTTAAGTTTTTTTATCCTCGCCTTTTCGGGGATTTTACGCAGGTAGCCTATTATTCTATTCGGAAAGACGCATATCTTTTAGAGGGCGGTTCTTCCTATTCTGCTTTGAGTCTTTTATTACTGGCTCCCTTCGCCTTGATTTTCAAAAAGGATTTAGACAAAATAGAGTATGTCGTTGAATCCGCCGAGTGGGGCGTTCCGAATATGCAGATTATTTCCTCCTGGCGGTTTTGGGTGGCATTTCTGCTTTATCAGACTGTTTGTTTTATCTGCATTTATTTTTTAATACGTCGCATGGTGGGGAACAATAAGAAAGAGGGAAAAGACATTTTTTTGATTTTTTTGTGTTGTGCCCCGAACATATATGCGCTTAAACGAGGAAACATTATTCTCGCAGCCTTAATTTTCGCATTGATTTTTTTGAATTGGTATAGAGATGAAAAGGCTTGGAAAAGAGAAGCGGCGATTTTGTCTCTTGCCGTGTCGGGCGTACTGAAATTGTATCCGCTATTTTTCTGTGCCTTTTTGCTTCACGATAAAAAATGGTTCAGGACGGCGAGGATGTTTTTTTACTTTTTCCTTTTATACCTGCTGCCGATACTTTTTTATGAAGGAGGATTTTCTGCTTATTTTGAGAATCTTTTAGCATTCGCGGGCGGGAAGGAAGCAATTCTTCATCGCAGTAACATATCGCTGGCTTCGTTTTTATATAAAATCGTTTATCAAATTGCACATTTTTTTCATACGGTTCCTCCTGTTTGGGTGAATGATGTTTGCATTGTGCTCGGTTTTATATTTCTATTTTTTTTGGCTGTTGCCGCAGTGGTGACGGAAGATTCTCTTAAAAGGTCACTCCTTTCGGCTTGCGCGATCGCCCTTGTTCCTTCCGTCAGTTATTGTTATGTGGCGATTTTTGCTTTAATTCCTTTTATAGAATATCTGAAAGAATTTGAAAAACGCAATAAGAAGGAAAATAAGGTATTTTTATTGAGTTGCTTACTGCTTTTTTTCTATCCGCTTTATTCGGAATTTTCAAATAAGCTTTTGTTTTCCGTCGGTGCGATGGTATTTATTCTTCTCGGCATAGTCGCTTGCGTAAAAATATTCAGACAGGGGGAATTCGGACGCTATATGTCCGGCCTTAAAAAACAATTTCGGAAAGAGGAAGAACGTCAATGAAAGTAGTTATCCTTGCGGGCGGCTTCGGCACCCGTATCAGCGAGGAATCCCATTTGAAGCCTAAGCCGATGGTAGAAATCGGCGATAAGCCTATTCTTTGGCATATCATGAAGGAATATTCTCATTACGGATTCAATGAATTTATCATCTGTCTCGGCTATAAGGGAGGAGAGATCAAAAGATTTTTCTCCGACTATTATCTGTATCAGTCGGATGTAACGATCAATCTTCAAACGGACGAATATACATATCACCGCAGCGCTTCGGAGCCTTGGAAGGTAACTTTGGCGGAAACGGGACTCTATACGATGACGGGCGGCCGCATCAAGCGGGTAAAGGAGTACATCGGGAACGAGACGTTTCTTCTCACCTACGGGGACGGGGTAAGCGATGTAAATATTGCGGATACCGTGCGTTTTCATAGACAGCACGGGAAATTGCTGACCATGACGACGGTCAACGTCGCTTCGAGATTCGGGGTAATAAAGCCCGATAAAAACGGTCTCATTAAAAGTTTCCGCGAAAAAGCGGACAGTGACGGTTCGCTCATCAATGCGGGATATATGGTCTGCGAACCGGAGGTGCTCGATTATATATCGGGAGATGATACGATTTTTGAAAAAGAACCTTTGGAAACGCTCGCAAAGGAAGGGCAGCTTATGGCATATCGGCATGACGGATTTTGGAAATGTATGGATACCATGCGCGATAAAGAGCAGTTGGAAGCCCTTTGGTGTACGGGCAGAGCGGAGTGGAAAACATGGTAAATCTACGGGAATTTTATAAAAATAAACGAGTTTTGATAACCGGACATACGGGTTTCAAAGGCAGCTGGCTGACCTTTTGGCTGCATGAAATGGACGCGGAAGTATGTGGGTATGCCTTGGAAGCACCGAAAGATTCCCTCTATGACCTTATCGACGGAGACGGCTTGTGTGTCTCCCGCATCGGCGACATTGCGGATTTCGAGCATTTGAAAGAAGTATTTGACGCCTTTTCTCCCGAAATCGTCTTTCATTTGGCGGCTCAGCCGATCGTGCGGGAAGGCTATCGCGCTCCGCGGACGACCTATCTCACCAACGTAATGGGGACTGTCAATCTTTTGGAGTGTATCAGATTGAACGGAAAAGTGCGGTCTTTTCTCAATGTGACGACGGATAAAGTTTATAAGAACGAGGAATGGGAATGGGGGTACCGCGAGAGCGAACCGCTCGACGGATACGATCCCTATTCCAACAGTAAATCCTGTTCGGAATTGGCGACGCATGCCTATAAGAATTCTTTTTTGGGCGCGGCGGGGACGGCAGTTTCTACTGCGCGGGCGGGCAACGTGATCGGCGGGGGAGATTTTGCTCCCGACAGAATCATTCCCGATTGTGTGCGCGCGGCTTCGGCGGGGGAGAACATTGTCGTGAGAAATCCGTATTCCGTTCGGCCGTATCAGCACGTTTTGGAACCTCTGTCGGCGTATCTGACGATTGCGGCGGAACAGTTCGTGGACGGAAAAAAAGCGGGATATTACAATGTGGGGCCGAATGAGGACGATTGTTGCCGTACGGGCGCTTTGGTGGAAATTTTTATCCGCGCATGGGGAGAAGGAATCGGGTGGATAGACAGGCACGACGGCGGTCCGCACGAAGCGAACTTTCTCAAACTCGATTGCTCGAAAATAAAAAGGACCTTTGATTGGAAACCGCGCTGGAATATAAAGTCGGCGGTGGAAAAGACCGTGGAATGGGAAAAATGCCACCTTTCGGGCGGAGATCTCAGGACCTGTATGAAAAGACAGATATGCGAATTTATAAACGGGTGAATACAGCGAATAATGGACAATAAAGAACGAGATAAAAAAGAAATTTTGCGCCTCGTGGCGGAATACTGCAATAAATATCATAAACCGAAAGCCTTTTGTGAGGGAGATAAAATTCACTATGCGGCACGGGTGTACGGCGAAGAAGAGATGACCAATCTCGTGGACAGCGCCCTCGATTTTTGGCTGACTTCGGGCGAGTATACGGAAAAATTTGAAAACGATTTTGCGGCATTTTTGGGCGTAAAGAAAGCATTTTTGGTCAACAGCGGTTCGTCTGCGAATCTTCTCGCGTTCATGGCGCTAACCTCTCCTCTTTTGGGCGAACGCAGAATCTGCCGCGGGGACGAAATCATTACGGTTGCGGCGGGTTTTCCGACCACCGTTACTCCGCCGCGGCCAATTTTCCCACTACCATCGCCCCCATTCTTCAGACTGGCGCGGTTCCCGTATTCGTGGATATCACCATTCCGCAATACAATATCGATGTTTCGATGCTGGAAAGAGCGCTGTCCCCTAAGACCAAGGCGGTAATGATAGCGCATACGTTGGGAAACCCGTTCGACCTTTCCGCCGTGAAAGCCTTCTGCGAAAGAAATCGTCTGTGGCTGGTAGAGGACAACTGCGATGCGCTCGGTTCCAAGTACACGATAGACGGACAGGAGAAATATACGGGTACGATCGGCGATATCGGCACGTCGAGCTTTTATCCCCCGCATCATATTACGATGGGGGAAGGCGGGGCGGTCTATACGAGTAATTTGCTCCTTGCGAAAATCATTCGTTCGTTCCGCGATTGGGGCAGAGACTGCGTTTGTCCCTCCGGTACGGATAACCTGTGCAGTCATCGTTTTGACAGACAATACGGGGAACTGCCGCTGGGTTACGATCATAAGTATGTTTATTCGCATTTTGGATATAATCTGAAAGCTACGGATATGCAGGCCGCCATCGGCTGTGCTCAGCTCAAACGGATAGAGGACTTTGCCGCGCGTCGCCGTCATAATTTTTCCCGCTTGAAAGAGGGCTTGAAAGGGTATACGGATAAAATCATACTTCCCGAGGCCTGCCCTTCCTCCGAGCCGAGCTGGTTCGGCTTTCTCATTACCTGTAAAGAGGGTGTGGATGCGAATAAAGTCGTGGAATATATTGAAAAACGCGGCGTGCAGACGCGTCGGCTGTTTGCGGGAAATCTGACAAAACATCCCTGTTTCGACGAAATGCGAAAGACGGGAGAAGGGTACCGAATCGTCGGAAAGCTCGAAAATACGGACAGGATTACTACATCTACGTTTTGGGTCGGCGTCTATCCGGGCATGACGGACGAAATGACGGATTATATGCTGAAAGTAATAAAGGAAGCGTTGTCGCTGTAAAGGGCGGCCGCGGGATTGGTTTTACGGAGATTATGCAAACGGAAATCCAAAGGAAAAAGATAAGTTTTCTCATTCCCTGTTATAACGAGGAGGAAAACGTAATACCTTTAAGCGAGGCGATCATCGCGCAGACGGAAAAGCTGTCTTGCGGCTACGACTACGAACTGATTTTTATCGATAACTGTTCCACAGACGGCACGCGCGCGAAGCTGGAACAGCTCTGCGCGGGGAATAAACGGATAAAAGCAATTTTCAACGCGCGGAATTTCGGGCAGTTCAATTCTCCCTTTTACGGAATTTTACAGACCTCGGGGGATTGTGTCATCACCATGTGCGCGGATTTTCAGGACCCGCCCGAAATGATTCCGTCCTTGGTTTCGGAATGGGAAAAGGGCTATAAAATCGTCTGCGCGGTAAAGACGAAGAGCGAGGAAAAGAGATTTGTGCGTTTTCTTCGTACCGTGTACTATAAACTCGTTCATCGGTTTTCCGACGTGGAGCAAATCGAGCACTTTACGGGTTCCGGGCTATACGATAAGAGCTTTGTGGACGTCCTGCGCACTTTGGACGATCCCGCGCCGTTCATGCGCGGCATCGTGGCGGAATTGGGGTATAAGAAGATAGAAATTCCCTATACACAGCAAAAGCGCCGCGCGGGAAAGACGCATAATAATTTTCATACTCTGTATGACGCGGCGATGCTCAGTTTCACGCAATATACGAAATTTCCGATCCGTTTCATCATGTTTTTCGGGATCGTTCTGAACCTGCTGAGCGTGGCGGGAGGAATAGCCTGCCTCGTATTTCATTGCCTGCATTATAACGTATTGGGGCCCGCGCTCTTTTGCGGTATGGGATTTTTCTCTTCGTTCACCTTTATTTTTATGAGTATTCTCGGAGAATATCTCCTGAACGTAAAGACGAAAGTCAATCGTCGTCCGCTGGTCATCGAAGAAAAGCGAATCAATTTCGACGAATAGAAGCGGGGCAGAATTTTATATTTGATCGAAAAAGCTCCTTAAAAAGGATAAGAGGACGGCCGCCCGTACATCGGG
>USMU01000037.1 GCA_900555925.1 uncultured Clostridium sp.
AAAAGTTATCCACAAAAGTTATTCACATTGTGGATAAAGTTATCCTCATGCTGTGGACAAGCGGGAAAAAAGAGAGGAAGCGTTTTTTTGAAAGAATGGAGGAAAATTTTTCCGATAACGCTTGAATTTTGATTTCAGGTATGTTATAATAAAAAACGAAATGGATATAGAAAAGATTTTACAGGCAAATCAAGCGTTGATTTCCGGCGAAAAACGTGCAAAATTCGAGCAATTTCGTTCTTTATTGCTGGAATATAATCAAAAATACAACCTGACGTCCATTACGGACGAGCGGGATGTTTTTTACAAGCATTTTCTGGACAGCAGTGCGGGAACGGGACTTTTCCAAGAGGGCGCTTCCGTCGCGGAGGTCGGTTCGGGGGCGGGATTTCCGTCCGTGGTTTTGAAGCTGCTCAGAGAGGATTTATCCTTTACTTTATTGGAAAGCGTGGGGAAAAAGTGCGAGTTTTTGCGCGTCGTTGTGGATAACCTCGGCTTGACAAGAATGAATATTGTGAATATTCGCGCGGAGGACGCCGCAAAAGAGGAAAAATATCGGGAAAAGTTCGATTTCGCCGTCGCGAGAGCCGTGGCCAGAATGAATACTTTGAGCGAATATTGCCTTCCGCTCGTCAGGACGGGCGGGGCGTTCGTAGCGTATAAGAGCGGGGATACGGAAGAAATCTCCGAAGCGGAAAGCGCCTATAAAATTTTAGGGGGGAGGAAAAGGGACGTATTTGTCTATTCGTTGCCTGAAAATTACGGGGAAAGGAGTTTGGCGGTGATCGAAAAGGTACGGCCGACGCCCGCGAAATATCCCAGAGGCAACGGAAAAGAGAGAAAAAGTCCCCTGTAAGAAAAAATGAAAGAAGAATCGAGCGCGTTTTGCGCGGAAAGGTGCGAAAAAGTCTCGGGATTTTCTTCGTGTGCCTTTACGGGGCACAGAAGTCTGGGGCGGGATTTTGACAGGGAAAAGCTCAAAAGGACGATTCGGGAAAGAATTCTCGACGGGGTGAAGGTGTTCTATTGCGGCATGGCGGTGGGATTCGACCTCGCCGCCGCGGAATGCGTCGTGGAATTAAAGAGCGAATTCCCTTCCGTCGTCCTCGTCGCCTGTATCCCCTGTATCGGTCAGGAAAAGTTTTTCGGGGAAAGGGATAAAAGGAGGTATGAAAGGCTCGTCGGGGCCGCCGACGTCAAAGTCATTCTTTCCGATAAATATTATTCCGGCTGTATGCTCAGAAGAAACGAGTATATGGAGGAAAAAGCGGATATTTTGATCTGCTATTGCCGCAAATCCACGGGCGGAACCGCGTTTACCGTGGAACTTTTCAAAAGAAAAAACAAAAAAATTTTCAGCGTCTGAAACGCACGTTTTTTCCCTTATCTCTCATAAGATGAAAGAGAATAATTTCCTCGCGAGATAAAGGAGAAACTATGGCGGAATATTTCAAATGCAGCGGGTTTGACTGCAACGGTTATCCCTGCTGCTGTCAGAAGGTGGAACTCATTCCCGGTCCCGTCGGCCCGCAGGGACCGAGAGGCCCCCGCGGCGTACCCGGAACTCCCGGCCCGCAGGGAATACAGGGCTTTGCGGGAGAACCCGGCCCCCCGGGAGAACGGGGCTTACAGGGGGAAAAGGGCGAAAAAGGAGATAAGGGAGATCCGGGAGAGATGCGCGCGCAGGAATACCTGTCCGCTCTGCATACCGACGGAATTTCTCTCAACGTGGACGTGGGAGGAACTCCCGTTCCCCTGAATGCCGTCGCTTCCGACGGATTTTCTGCAAATCCCGATTTCACCTCCTTTGCCGTCGGACAGAGCGGCACTTACTTCCTTACATACGGCGTTAAAACCGTTCAGTCCACGCTCGTAAAGACGCGGATTTTGAAAAACGGAACGCTCCTTCCGGGAACCGTTCGTTCCACTTCCGTCGCGGATACCTTCTTTTCCGTCTCTTTGATCGCAACGCTCGATGCGGGGGACGAATTGGCTCTGCAATTTTATGATCTGAGCACGGCTCTGTCCTTACAAGGCGGAACGGGAGCTTACCTCGTCGTTATCCGCATCGGCTGAACGAAAAAATCCAAATATAAAGAGGGCAGGGGATTCGATATGCCGAATCCCCTGCCCCTTTTGTTCTTTATTTTTTTTTGTCCACTGCTCGCCGTAAACGGCGGGGCAGGTATGAGACGAGAAACAATATCATTCGGAAAGCTCTTCCGTTTCTTCCCTTTCGGGTTCTTTTTCCTGCGCTTTTTTGAAACGGATTTCCTCCGCGGGAAAATCCTTATAGATAAGCCCGCCATTGTGGTCGTCGATTTTGACTTTGACCGTCATTTTCAGCATATTGACCGAAACGACCGTCCCTTTTCCGTCGGGCGTTCCCACCTCCGCGCCGAGCTTGGGAACTTTTTTATACGCTTCCGCATAGTAATCGCTCTCGTAGCTTAAACAGCACATGAGCCTGCCGCAGAGCCCGCTGATTTTGCCGGGGTTCAGAGAAAGACCCTGCGTTTTCGCCATTTTGATGCTCACCTTCTTAAATTCCGGCATGTTCCCCGCGCAGCAGCACACCCGCCCGCAGGGCGCGATTCCGCCGAGATATTTCGTTTCGTCCCGCGTGCCGACCTGACGGAGTTCGATTCGGATATGAAATACGGAAGCGAGGTCTTTGACCAGCTCGCGAAAGTCTACCCGCCCCGAAGAAGTGAAATAAAAGACGATTTTCGTGCCGTCGAACGTGTATTCGCAGTCGATGAGCTTCATGTCCAATTCGTGCTTCGCGATTTTCTCTTTGCAGATGCTCATCGCCTGCGGCTTTTTCGCTTCGCAGGAAGCGTAAAAATCTTTGTCGCGCTGGGTCGCGATTCTCACGATGGATTTCAGGGGCGGGACGATTTCACTGTCCTCCACTTCCCGTTCGGGATAGGCCACCCAGGCAAATTCCAGACCCCGCGCCGTCTCGACCACCACGGGCATGTTCCGTTCGTATACGTCTCCCGGTCGGGGAGAAAAATAATACAGCTTTCCGCCGTTTTTGAATTTGATTACCACTACTTTTGTCATATATCTTCCTTATGTGCCTTACGGGACATTTTGCCGCATTCTTTGAAGCGGCACAAATATTACGCCCTTCAAAAAATCCCGCAAGGTCAACGATTGTTCTGTTCTATGATTTTCGCCATGCAGATTTCCAAACATTGGGGAAATACCGCGTTGAAACGGATTTGCTTCTCCGCTTCGCTCAGCGCCTCCTGCGCCGTGATGAGCGCCGTCAATCTATAATAATCACTTATACTTTTTAATCTGCCCAGCTCCGATTTCAGCATGAGATAATTTTCCGCGCGGTTCTTTCCCGTCTTATCCGAGGGCGCCACGCCGTTTATTTTTGAGGTCTTTAAGAGGAGCGCGTCGCGGAAAATCAGTCGGAGCAAGGAGACGAGCTCCTTTTTATATTTGGTCTCTCCCACCCGCTTTACGATGGAAGGGAGGCGGAAAGGGTCCGTCTCTGCCAGCTCGAAGGCGTCTAAAACGAGCTGTTTATAATATCCGCCCTCCAAAATATTCTGCGCCGCTCCCACGCTTCCGCCCGACGCGGCCGCGCAGAGCCCCGTTTCGCTCTCCTTGCCGGGATAAAGGCGATTTAAGCAGGCCGTGACTTCCTTTTGCGTAAACGGGGGAATTTCCAGCTTTTCCGTCCGCGAAAGAATCGTCGGAAGCACGGAAAACGATACGGTCGCTCCGAGAAGAAAATACACTCCTTCGGGCGGCTCTTCCAAAAGTTTCAGAAGTTTGTTCTGCGCCTGCGTCGTCGCTTCGGCAAAATCGCCCGCGACGAAAAGTTTTTTATTCCCTTCGACCGGCTTCAACGCGCTCTCTTCGAGGATCCGCTCCGCATCCTCCACCGAAAATTTTTTCCCCGATTCGGGAAAAAACATACAATCGGAAAAGTTCTCTTCGTCTATCAGTCTGGAAATCCGTTCCGCGTCCGCTCCTTCTCCGTCCGCACCGAAAAAAATCTTTGAAAATTCTTTCAGCGCCGTTTTCAGATTCCTCGCATCGTCGAAGATGAGAAGATAAGCATGGTTTAATCTGCCTTCCGTCCGTTCCGCTTTCAGAAGCGTACAGGCATGAGTCGATTGCAATAATTGACGCATTTTCTCTTTCCTCGCTTTGATTTTTTTCGGACTGTTTCGATACCATTATATCACAAATCGCAAAAAACTGCAAGTACAAAAAATAAAAAAGAGAAAAAGTGCGCTCTTTTTTGAAAGATTTTTGATATAATAAAGGGGCAGGGTTGAGATGAAACAGAATTATTTCACAAAAATTTCCTTTACAGACAACATTTTTCTTTCAGCGCGGAGAGGATTTCTTCAAATACCTCGTTCGGCGTTTTTCTTCCGTCTACCGCCCGTATTCTGTCGGGATATTCTTTTAAGAGTTTTTTATATCCTTCATAGACCCGCGCATGGAATTTTGCTCCCGCCTGTTCCATGCGGTCGTTTTCGTCGGCGCCGTGTTTTCTCGAAAAGGCTTCTTCCGGGGAAAGGTCTATAAAAATCGTGAGGTCGGGCAGATAGTTTTTGACGGCGTACGAGTTGATGTCCGCGATAAAATCAAAACCCAATCCCCGCGCATAGGCCTGATAGGCGAAGGAAGAATCGATATACCGATCGCAAATGACGATTTTTCCTTCCTTCAACGCGGGCTCCACCCGATCGTGAATGTGCTGCACCCGCGCGGCTGCATATAAAAGTGCCTCGCATTCGTCCGTCATTTCTCCGTTCCTTCCGTCCAAAATAATCTCGCGGATACATTCCGAAATTTTCCCTCCGCCCGGCTCTCTCGTGAAAATATGCGGAATTTTGTTCGCGGAAAGATAGTCCGCAAACATTTTCAGCTGCGTGGATTTTCCGCACCCGTCACAGCCTTCAAACGTGATGAATTTTCCTCGAATATAATTTTTCATATAAGCAATCCTTATATCATGTAGTTATGAATATGCAAATATTCAGTCGGTAGTTAGTTAGTCGATCGGCTTATCGGGATTTTCGGCGAATACGCAGATTTTTCCGTCTTGCAACCCGAAAACGTTATCGGCGGTTTTGAGGAGCCGGATTTTTTCCGCTGCGATTTTTTCGTTCGTAAACAGCAGCGGCATGCACGGCGGAAACAATCCGCACGCGCGAGCGCAAATCCTCCCCTCCGCTCTTTCGAGTTCCACCCATTCCGTCTGAAAGGACGGGGCGGACAGGCGGGGCGGAGGTACGGGCGACGTCGGGGCCGAAAATCCCGCGGGATTTTTACGTGAATCGGAGAGGGGAAAAAGGCGGAAACAGTCTTTCAAATATTTGCAAAGAAGGGAAAAGTCTCTGATTTTCGTGGCGGGGGAAAGATAGAACATCAGAATGTTTCCGTCGCAGAATTCCGCGTAGACGCCCTTTTTTTCCAAATATTTTTCGACAAGGAAAGACGATTCTCCGAAACGCACGCAAAGTTTTGTCCAATCTCCGCCGAAATAGATTCGGGAAGGATTTGACCGAATAAATCGAAGCACTTCCCTTTCGAGTTTCGGATTTTCCCGATATTTTACCGCGTATTCCACCGATGCCATGATCGGATAGGAGGGACTCGTCGTCCGAAAAATGTCCACCGCCTCTTTCAAATCTTCCGCCTGTTTCAAAGTCCTCGCCGAAACGACGGCTCCCTGCGTCAAAGCCGGCAGGCTCTTATGTACTCCGTCTACCCAAAAATCCGCGTATGCGCCCGCATAGAGCTCTTTTTGCCTTCTGAGATGCCCCCCGTGCGCGCCGTCTATGAGAAGAAGTTTTTTCTCCCTGTCGCAAAGCTCCCTTAAAAAAACAAGCTCCGCAATGTTCCCGTAATAGTCGGGTGACGTCAGAAGAAGCGCCTCCGCCTGCTTCAATTTTTTTTCAATCTCTTCCCTGCATGGCTGTAACGGGATTCCTTCCGAACAGGGTATCTCTAAAAATACAGGTTTTATATTTAGAATTAAACAACCGTTTAAGACACTTTTATGGGCCGAGCGCGGCAGGGCGAGAGAGGTTATTTTGCTCGCTTTCAGCATGGAAAATATGCCCGACGTGCTCCCGTCGGTGAGAATGAAGCTCGCCGAGGAATGAAGGAGCGCGGAAATATCTCTTTCGGCTTCCGCGATGACTCCTTTCGGGCAGGAAAGGTTATCCGAGTAGGATAATTCCGTGATGTCCCAATCTCCCGCTTTATGGCCGGGCGTATGAAAGGAAACATGCTTCTTTTTCGCGTGCGCGCGCAGCATGTTGTAAATTTTACAGCTCTTTAAGGTCCGTTTGTCGCAAAAAATTTTTTTCATGGCAGGAAATCGGGAAAAGGGGAAAACTCAAAAAACGGGAGGTTTACTCTCCCGTTTTCAAATTCGTTTGAATGAGATAATTGACGAAGGAAAGTCCCTCCCAGCGGTTATAATCCGAGGCCGCATCGCCGAAATCGAATAAAACAAGGTTGACGTTTTCCGCCGTGGGAACCTTCTTTTCCTCCTCCGTCTCTTCGTCTTTGACCGTCTTATAATAATATACGTCGTTTTTGAGGTCTTCCATTCGTTCGTCGGGACAGAGATTGATGCTGAATTTTCCCGTTATTGGTTCCGAATTTTGAAAATACAGCGTCGTTTCCTGCAATTCGACGACGCCCGCTTCGAGATAACCGTTAAAATCGATGAAAGCCTGACGATAACCTTCGATTCGCGCAAGCTCCTTCGCAATTCCTTCGCGGATTTCCGATTCTTTCTTGAATCTCTTGTCCTTTGTCTGCTTGATACGGGCACGGAAATCCGTTTCGATTTTCTGTTTGTCCGCTTCGCCCTTCGCATAATCGCCGCCGTAATAACCGTTGAGATATTCTTCCATCTCTTCGAGATAAACGTCCATCTCGGCCGCTATATTATAATAACCGTAAAGGAATTGTTGAAGATAGGTGGGGTGGAAAGCGTTTCCTTCCGTATTTGCATACTCTGTATCGGGATTTTCGACGTTCGCCGCAAACAGCGCGTCTCCTTCGCCCACCGAAAGCCGCGTTTGAAGGAGCGTTTCGCTGTAATTTTGGCCCGTCGTGATGTCCGTCGCGCTGATTTCTAAAATTTCATAGGAAAAAACTCCCTTCTCCTTTAATGTGGACGAATACGAATTGAAACGGCTGTTCGCGCTCGTTCCCGTGTAATTGAATATCGTAAAATTCTGCGCGTTCGTCACCCGCGTCGCCGTCATGGTGAAAATAAGGCTCCACAATACTATCATGGCGACCGCTACGAGAATGATTTTTATCCAATCATAGGACAAAAGAATATTCAGACGTTTTTTTGTTATCTTTGCATCCATAAACGCTCCTATTAGAGACCGAGTGCAGTATATCTATATTCTATTAAATTTGTGTGTGCGAAACATGTCCGTATTGTGTATTTTTCTTAAATAATAAAAATGTGAATAAAAGTATAATAATTTAATAAATAAGACTACCGTATATCAAATTAAAGAAAAATATTTTTGAATAATTCTATAAAATTTCACGGATAGGGTAAGAATTATTTCTTCGGCTTCATGGTCGGGAAGAGAAGGACGTCACGAATGGTGGAGCTGTCGGTCAAGAGCATGACGAAACGGTCAAGCCCCATGCCCAGTCCGCCCGTCGGGGGAAGTCCGTATTCGAGCGCGTTGATGAAATCCTCGTCGACCTGTGCGTCTTTGTTTCCTGCGGCGCGCTTGGCCTCCACCTGTTTTAACATTCTTTGTTTCTGGTCGATGGGGTCGTTGAGCTCGGAAAAGGCGTTGCCGTATTCGTGTCCGCAAATGAAATACTCGAAACGCTCGGTGAAAGCGGGATCCTCCGCTTTGCGCTTGGCTAGAGGGGAATTTTCTACGGGATAATCGTAAATAATCGTCGGCTGAACGAGCTTGTCCTCGACAAAGGAGTCGAAAAAGTCGATGAGGACGTGCCCTTTGGTGGAGTTCTCTCCGTGGGAGAGCTCTACGCCCTTTTCTTTCGCCGCCGCGCGCGCGTCCGCGTCCGATTTCCAATCCGCATAGTCCGCCCCCGAATATTTTTTGACCGCTTCCGCCATCGTCATCCGCGACCATTCGCCCATGTGGATTTCCGTACCCTGATAAGTAATATCGAGCGTCCCCGCCACTTTCAGCGTGACCGTCTTATAAAGATCCTCGATGAGGTCCATCATGTCAAAATAATCGCTGTACGCCTGATACATCTCTATCGACGTAAATTCGGGATTATGGAAAGCGTCCATTCCCTCGTTGCGGAAAATTCTGCCCACTTCGTAGACCCGATCCATGCCGCCTACGATCAGGCGCTTCAAATAGAGCTCCGTTTCGATGCGCATATACATGTCGATGTCCAGCGCGTTATGGTGCGTCTTGAACGGACGGGCGTCCGCTCCGATTTCCAGCGTCAGAAGAACGGGCGTGTCTACTTCCAGATAGCCCTGTCCGTCGAGATATGCACGAATCTCTTTGAGAATTTTTGAACGAGTCTCGAATGTCTTTCTCACCTCCCGATTCATGATTAAATCGAGATGGCGGAGACGGTATTTCAAATCCTGATTTTGCAGCCCGTTATATTTTTCGGGCAGGGGCAGGAGCGCTTTGGAAAGCATGACGAGTTCCGTGACGTGCACCGTCACTTCTCCCGTCTGCGTCCTGAACACAAAACCTTTGAACCCCACGATGTCCCCGATGTCGTAATCCTTTTTATAGGAAAGATAGTTTTCCTCTCCTATATCCTGTCTCGTGACGTAAATCTGAATCGAACCGCTCTTGTCCGCTATATGCGAAAATGAAGCCTTCCCCATCACGCGGCGGGACATCATTCTTCCCGCCATCGAAACGGTCTTTCCTTCATACGCTTCAAAATTCCCTTTCAGCGTTTCGGAATCCGCCGTCACCTCATACTTGGTATGCCCGTAGGGATTCTTGCCCTCCGATTGGAGTTTTTGCAGCTTGTCGCGGCGGATCTTCGCCTGTTCGATGAGTTGTTCTTCCTCCGCCTGTCCGTCGGGGGCGGAATTTACTTTCTTTTCTTCCATAGATGATCCTCTCTTAGTATGTCTTTACGGGAAAAGGGAACGGCGACGAAACCGCCGAGTTAACAAGTGAATGGGGACGTCGGTTAACGAGAACGTCGGTTAACGAAAATGTCAGTTAACGAGAGCGTCGGTTAACCAAAATAACGGCGAAACTCGGAAGGGGAAAGCGCGGAAAGGGCGGTTTGCCGCCCGCCGTGCTTTCCGTGCCGAAATTTGTTCGAAAATCAGCTGATTTCGACGATTTTCAGTTTATAGGCTCCGTCGGGAGCGTTGATGAGAACTTCTTCTCCGACCTTATGCTTCAAGAGCGCCGCGCCCACGGGGGATTCGTTGGAAATTTTGTTGTTCATCGCATCCGATTCCGTGGTGCCCGTCAGCTCGTAGGTTTCGTACTCTTCGAGTTCCTCGTCGTATACCTTGACGGTGGAACCGATATGCACGAAAGACGTATCGTCGTTCTCTTCGATGATCTGCGCGTTTTTGATTTTGTAGTCGAGCTCTACGATCTCGCCTTCGTTGGCGGACTGCTCGTTGCGGGCCGCGTCGTATTCCGCGTTCTCGGAAAGGTCGCCGTGGCTTCTCGCTTCCGAGATGCGTTCGATAATCTCCTGGCGTTTGGTGGTCTGCAAGTATTTAA
This sequence comes from uncultured Clostridium sp., assembly GCA_900555925.1. Classification (GTDB taxonomy): domain Bacteria; phylum Bacillota; class Clostridia; order Christensenellales; family Borkfalkiaceae; genus Scatosoma. The sequence goes on from USMU01000037.1 coordinate 9,735, forward strand.
GCCTTTCCACCGCCTCGTCATATCCCTTTTGTGTCATAAAAAATTGGTCAGCCATAAAAAAACCTCCGTATTATGGTGCTTGCTGTCCGTGCCCGAGGCGCCCGTTTTCCGCAAAAATACATGCAAAAAAGCGTTCTCTTCGGGAACGTTAAAAATACAACCGTGACTTCGTTTCAAAGCCACGGCCAAAGTATTTCAATACTTTTATTATACCCTATTTATCGCCCTTTGTCAATCAAAAAATAACAGGGTAAGACGATAATTATTTGAATTGCTTCATAAATTTGGAAATGCGTCGGAAGGCCTCCAAAAGCGCTCCCGTTCCCGTTGCGTAGGAAATCCGCACGCAGTTTTCCCCGAACTTTCCGAACGCGCTTCCCGGAACGACGGCGACCTTTTGTTCCTTCAAGAGCCTGTTTGCAAATTCCTCGCCCGAAAGAGAGGATTCCTTGACCGAGGGGAACGCATAAAACGCGCCGTGCGGGGGAAAACAGGTCAGCCCCGCTCCGCGGAGCGCCTCCAATACGAAACGGCGCCTGCGGTCGTACGAGTCCCGCATTTCCTCCACCGCCGCAAAGTCGTCGGAAAAGCCGTCCTTTAACGCTTCTATCGCCGCATACTGCGCCGTGATGGGCGCGCACAGTACGGTGTATTGATGAATCTTGAAAACGGCGAGGTCGATGTCCGCGGGCGCGCAGACGTATCCGAGGCGCCAGCCCGTCATTGCGAACGCTTTGGAAAATCCGCCCACGTATACCGTGCGCTCCTTCATTCCGGGCAGAGACGCAAAGGAAACATGCTTTTGCCCGTAGGTCAGCTCCGCATAAATTTCGTCCGACACGACGAGAAGGTCGTGCTTTTCGACCACGGCCGCGATTTTTTCGAGCGCCGCTCTGTCCGCGATCGCGCCCGTCGGGTTATTCGGATAGGTGAGAATGAGAATCTTGGAACGGGGCGTGATCGCCGCTTCCAATGCTTCTTGCGTCGGCAGGAATCCGTCCTCCTCCCTGCATTCCACCGCGACGGGCACCCCGTCCGAAAGCAGCGCGCACGGCGCATAGGATACATAGGCGGGGTCGGGAATGAGTATTTCGTCGCCCGGCTCCGTGCACGCCCTCAAAACGAGGTCGATCGCCTCGCTGGCGCCTACCGTCACGAGAATATGCTTCGGGTCATAGGTGAGCGAAAAACGGGTTTCGAGATAGCGCGAAATCAACTCCAAAAGGGGCGCCATGCCGCGGTTTGCCGTGTACTGCGTGTAACCCTTCTGAATGGAAGAAATCGCCGCCGAACGCACCGGCCACGGCGTCACGAAATCCGGTTCGCCTACGCCGAGGGAAATCGCGCCTTCCGTCTCGCGCACGATATCGAAAAATTTCCGGATTCCGCTCGGCTGTAAAATTCTGGTTTTTTGGTTTACAAAATTGCGCATATAATTATATTTACGCATGTACGGAAAGTCTTTTGTCATGGAGACGTTCCGTAAGAACTCCTTCTATTTTATACTTTTTCAAAATGAAGTGGGTCGCCGTACTCAGCACCCCTTCAAACGTCGAAATACACTCCGACACGAACCGCGCGACCTTTCTGAGCGACGCTCCCTCTACGAATACCGCCAGATCATAACCGCCGCTCATGAGATATACGCCCTTGACTTCGGAATATTCCGCGATCCGTCGGGCAATTCCGTCGAAGCCTTCGCCCTTTTTCGGGGCGACTTTGACCTCTATGAGCGCCTCTACCCGCCTTTCGTCCTGTTCGTCCGTGTGGACGATCGTCATATATTTGACGATATAGCCCCGCTCTTCCAAAGAACGTATGAGAGAAGAGATTTTTTCCGGCTCCTCCTGCAACATGGAAGCGATTGCTTCGGGCGTCAGCCGCGCATCGGCCGAAAGAATGGAGAGAACGGATTTTTCAAGTTCCGTCATAAAAGTTTCCTCCTCAATATATAAGTATTGCTTATAAAATTATGTTTTCGAGAAACAGCTGGTCGTAGTCGAATTCCTCTATGAAATCGCGGGAAGTGAACTTGACGTGATTGAATTTCGCAAAGTTGAAAATATGCGTCTTCAACAGCACGGGCGTGGGGATATCCAGCTCGTGGCAGATGTCCGCGAGATAGTCGAAAAAGCGGGAATACGTGAGACGTTCCTCTTTCTCATAGACGAATTGTTTTCGGATTTTTCCTGCGGTAATGAGTTTTGCCCAAATCTTCATACTTCTATTATACAGGAAATTCCCGAAAAAGTAAACAAAAAAAGGGCACTTGAAAAAATGCCCTTTCATCCGTTGCCGCCCTTTTTCAACGGGTGTGCCGCGGTTATTGAAAAATCGCGGCTGTTCGTTGGACCATGTTTAACAGGGAGTGATACGGCCGCGGTTGTCCGTTAACCATGGTTGGCGGGGACTGAGACTCTGCGTCACGCCCGTTGAACCGCATGGTGGCGGGTGTACCGACGCACCGCGACAACTTATTGAATGCGTTGCGGTTATCGGCGCGATGATTGATTATTTATTGAACATGATTTTTTCGTTGTCGAACATCTTTGCGAGTGCGAACGCGAGCAGCAGCGCCACGACGAGATTGGACGCGATGGTGATGATTACGTTCAGCGGCGACGCGGCGAACGAGAAGATTCCGCTCATGGCGCGGGCGCTGTTATAGAGGGGAATGAGGTACCAGAAGAACGCGCCTGCCGAACCCGAAGTGAACATCGTGCTGACGCCCAGAAGCACGACCAGAATCATCAGGGGGCCGATCATGTTGGTCGCTTCCTTCACGCTCTTCGCGAACGCGGAGATGAGCGAAATCAGCGCGACGATGACGAGCACCGAAGACAGGACGATTCCGAGGAGCATGATATAATCGCTCGCGGTATAGACCGTTGCGCTTATATTGCCAGTGCCTCCCACGAGTTTGGGCAGGGAAAGAATGATTCCCAAAAAGCTGCATATGCCGCTGATGAGGGACAACGTACTCAGAGCGATGATTTTCCCGATGGCGATATGGCTGCGCTTGACGGGCGTCACGAGCATGGTCGCAAACGTACCCCGTTCCTTTTCGCCCGCAATCGATTCCGGTGCAACCGCCATGCAGCCCGAGAACAGGAACACGAGCACGAGCATGGGGCCGATCATAGAGAACATCATTCCCGTGACGTCTTTATCCGTCGCAAGGTCTCCGTCCAGAGGGTTGCCGATCTGGAACCAGCCTTCCGAGGGCTGCTGGAAGAGTTCGAGCGTCGCAGAAAACAGCTGAAACGCCGACGAGGATTCCGAACGGACGCTGTTATAGTACAGATCGTATTGGGGAATTTCGTCCGAAGTGTCGTTTTTCACCGCGTTGTATTTTTCTTCGAAATCCTCCGGAAATACCGCGACGAGGTCGGTTTTCTGATCCTGCACCTGCGTTTTTACGTTCTCCAGATCTTCCGTTGAAGTCTCTATCAGATTGATGTTTTTCAGCTCCTCGAAGGGGGCTTTGAAAGAATCGGGCATGTTTACCGTATGCACCTGATACACGTAGTTTTCGTCCGTTCCGCCGATTTGGGAAAATATTCCGTTTCCCAAAAAAGAATAAATCACATAGATGAGCACCCCCGGCAGTATCAGCGCCAGCACCAGCCTTCTGTCCTTGAAAAAGCGGGAAAACTCCTTTTTCATGATCGTCCAGATATTTTTCATTCCCTGCCTCCTTTCGTCTCCGCGTAAATATCGAAGAATACGTCCTCCAAACCCTTCTCCTTCGTCAGGTTCGCCACGGTGTCCTCCACCGTCATTTTACCGTCGATGATCACGCCTACGCGGTCGCAGATTTTCTCCACGAGACTGAATATGTGCGTGGAAAGCAGAATGCTCTTCCCGCGGTTTCTGAGCTCCACCAAAAAGTCGGTGACCGCTTTCGCCGTCAGTACGTCCAGGCCGTTGGTCGGCTCGTCGAAGATAATGAATTCGGGATCGTGCACGAGAGAGACCGCGATAGAGGTCTTTTGCTTCATACCCGTGGACAGATCCGCGATTTTCGTCTCCGCGAATTTGTCTATTCCGAAGCGTCCGAACAGCGTCCTTTTGCGTTCGTCGCGTACCTGGGTTGGGATATTTTGCAATTCGCTGAAAAAGTCGAAAATGTAGTTCGGCGTAAAGAAATCGTCGAGTTTGAGCTCGCTGGTCAAAAATCCGATTTGCGAACGCACTTTGTCGGGCTGTTTCACGATGCTGTATCCGTTGATGAGCGCGTCGCCCTCGTCGGGACGGATCAGCGTCGCCAACATTCTCAGCGTCGTGGTTTTACCTGCGCCGTTGGGTCCCAAAAGTCCGTAAATCTCTCCTCGCTTCGCTTTGAAGGAAATCCCGTTTACCGCAATCTTTTCTCTGAGCGGCGTCTTTTCTATCTTCCGCTGCTTCGCCGAAAGACGAAACGTCTTTTTGAGGTTCGCGGCAATCAGTACGTCCTCTTTTCCTTCGCCCGAAAGCGGAGAAGGGGAAAGCTCCGCAAAGGGCTGTTCCTCTGTCAAGGGTTCTGTGTTTTCCATAAGTTCTCCTTATATAATTTACAAGTTTTCGCGGGGCGGCTCCTCTTGCAGAAGAAGCTCGATTTCCCGTTTTTTGAAATGTGAAGTGACGAAAGGCAGGGCAATACACTCTCCTACGATTGATGCCGCCAGCCAGCCGAACGAAATAAATTCCGTCTTTGCGAAAGTATCCGCCAGCGCGGCAAGGATTTCTCCGATCCCCATAACGACCCAGACTTTGCCCATGACTCTGTGCGTCTGCGCCCAGACGTAATCGCTGGCGAGCGTCGAGGGCGTCTTGATTCCCAACGTTCCGTTCCGCTTGATTACGGGAAGATAATTCCCCATAATAATGAACATCATTCCCATCGGAACGCAAACGAGAATGTAAAGGGGAGCTTCCGCTTTCTGCCCGATTTCACTGACTTTTCCGCACCAGACGAGCATCAGCCAGCCCATATAACCGATCAGCACCGCGATAAACGTGAGAATGATTTTCAGGGGCTTTCGGTTCTGCGGCTTCTGCCCTTTCCTCACGTTTTCGAATATCAGTCCGACCGCCGCGAACGGCGGCAGAACAAACGCGGGCAAATACATCCACGGCGAACCTAATTTATCCGCCTCGAATGCCGCGTTGAAATGGACCGCTACCCGATCGGGCGACAAGCAGATAAAAACAATTCCCAAAACCGCGTTCAGAAGCGTCGCCGCCAGCAATACGACCGGATAAGAAATTTTTTTTGACAAGAAAAATTTTTTCTTCATGGCTTCATCCCTTCGGGAAGAGCAAGCTCTGCGCCCGTCGAGCCGTCAAGGGAGCCAAACTTCGAAGGAGCGGCAAAGTTCGGCGAGGAAATCCCGCCCGATTCTCCCCCTTTGGCAAAATCAGCCGCCTGCGCCGCAGGCGTGCGCTCCTTCGCGGAGCGCACAGAAGGGGATTCCTCCGCGTTCGCTTGCGTACTCCCCTTAAAATTCTTATCGGCAAAAAGATTGTTCACCGTCAACAGAAAGGATTGGAATACCGTCATGTTCAGAGAATAAATGATCGTCTGCGCCCGCTTCTCCGTATCGACCAGCCCCGCGCCTTTCAGTACGGACAAGTGATGGGATACCGTCGCTTTCGTCAGATCGAAGCGTTCCGCTATCTCTCCCGCGCTCAAATCTTTCTCCTTCAACATCGCGAGGATTTCCCGCCTGGTTTTATCGCTCATCGCTTCCCACACGTCTCGCACGGCTTCATTTTCCTCCTTTTTGTTTATTTAGATAACTATCTAAATACAAATTTATCATATCACAGAAGAGGCGAGGTTGTCAAGCGTTTGGAACAAAATTTTTTGAATAGTCCGTCCGAAAGGGAAAGAGGCGGCAGAAAAGAGAGCGAAGAAACGGAGAAAGTGTTTTGCGGGTAGAAAGGTGATGAAGAAAGGAGGGGAGGCTGTTTGGCGGGTGGAAAGGTGATGAAGAAACTGGGGAAGGCAGTTTGCGGGTAAAAAGGTGAGAAGGAAAGGGGAGAAGCGATTTGCAGGTAAAAAGGAAGGAAGAAAGGAGGGAAGGCGGGTTACGGGTGAAAAGAGAACGGAGAAACGCGAAAAGGTGTTTGCCGGGTAAAATCGGGACGGAGAAACGGAAAAACGGTTTATAATTGAAAAGAGAACGAAGAAGGGAGGAAAAAAGATTTTTCGGGAAGAAATTTTATTCAGTCATAAACCGGAACGTGTGTCCATAAAATAGAGCAAAGGTGAGAAAAGGAGTGCGGGGCTATTCGACAAAATTGGCGAAAATTCGACTCTACCTCCGATTTTCCGACCGGTGAAATTTGGTAGCATTGAGGTATCGAATGAAAATAATCTGTTTCAAGGCAAAGCGAGTCCTGGGGGGATTCGGCTTACTGGCTCTTGCGTTGGCTGTGATGGTATTAATGCGAGAGGTGGGGGCGTATGCCGTGAACGCGATGACGAAAGCGCGTTCGTTGCCCATTTATTCAGTGGCGCGGGAGGAGAAGAAAATCGCTATTTCCTTCGATTGCGCATGGGGAACGGAGCACACGGACGCAATTTTGAAGGCGCTCGATCAAAACGACGTCAGGTGTACGTTTTTCATGGTGGAGTTCTGGACGGAGAAGTATCCCGAATACGTAAAGAAGATAGACGAAGCGGGACACGAGATCGGGACGCACAGCAAAACGCACCCGTACATGAGCAAATTGAGCGAAGCGGAAATCCGCGCGGAGCTTTCCTCTTCGTCAGAGGCGATTACCGCCGTGACGGGGAAGAAGGTGGATTTGTTCCGCCCTCCGTACGGAGATTACGATAATCTCGTCATCGACACGGCGAAGTCTATGGGAATCTATTCCATACAGTGGGACGTCGATTCTCTCGACTGGAAAGACCTTTCCGCCACGGATATTGCCATGCGTATCATCAACGGCGTAAAGCCCGGCTCTATCATTCTTTGCCATAACAACGGCCTGCATACGGCGGAGGCGCTTCCTTTGATTTTTTCCACGCTTCAAAACCGCGGCTACGAATTCGTTCCGATAGGAGAACTCATCTACCGTGAAAATTACACGATCGATTCGGCCGGAAAACAGCACCTCGCGGAAGAAAATTAAAGCGGAAAACGGAACGCGGCGCCTTGGAACAGATTGTTTTCATTCGATACACATGCAAGAAAAACAAAATCGGAGGTTTTTATGAATTACTCGGCGGAAAAAAACAACAAGGTCTACATTATGGGTGAAATCGTGAGCGACGCGGTGTTCTCGCACGAAGTGTACGGGGAAGGCTTTTACGAGTTTTTCGTGCGCGTCATGCGCCTTTCCGGACAGGCGGATATTCTGCCTATCACCGTCTCGGAAAGATTGATTCAGGGCTCGGCCCTTTCCAAGGGTTCGTCCATTTGCGCTCTGGGACAGTTCAGAAGCTACAATAAGCTGGAAAACGGGAAATCCCGACTCATGCTGACGGTGTTCGTGCGGGAAATTCTCGACGAGATTCCGGGAAAAAATCCCAACAGCATTCTTTTGAGCGGCTATATCTGCAAACCGCCCGTCTACCGCACCACTCCCTTTAACCGCGAAATCGCGGATATTCTCGTCGCGGTCAACCGCGCCTACAACAAATCCGACTACATTCCCTGCATCGCATGGGGGAGAAACGCCCGTTTCGTCAAAAACCTCTCCGTCGGAGACAAAGTGGCGATCTCGGGACGCATCCAAAGCCGAGAATATCAAAAGCGGCTCTCCGAAACGGACGTCAGGACGATGACCGCCTATGAAGTCTCCGTCTCCAAGCTCGCCGCGTTCGACAACGCCGAGGATTTCGATATAGACAGCGAATTCGATTTATATACCTTACAGAGCCACGCGCAAGGAGAGGGCTCGCAGATGAACGACAATATCGTGTAACTCCTGTTCAATGCGT
>USMU01000038.1 GCA_900555925.1 uncultured Clostridium sp.
GCCCCGCTCGTTTTCAAAAACGAGCGGGGCAGGGTTTCTTATGCGAAAAAGTTGCGGGAACTTAAAAAGAATTATATTTTTTCGGGATTCGAATATTTTGCGGTCGGAGAAAGAAATTTTACTTGACAAATATGTGAAAAAAGTGATATTATAGTAAAAATTATAAAAACAGAACAATGCCCCCCTTTTTGCGAAACAAGAAGCTCGAAACGGGTCTTTCCGCCCGTTCGGGACAGCCATAAGGGGGATTTTTTCGGGCTTGACGGACAAAAATCGCTCCGATTCGCGCGGCGAAAGAACCCCGGTGCGACTTTCGAAAACAGGAATCGACGGCTGATGCCGTACAAATAATTCTACCAAGGAGACTGGAAAGATTATGCAACTCGTTTACAAAGTAAAAGACCGACCTCCCGTGGGCAAATTGCTCATCGCCGCCTTGCAACAGCTCTTGGCGATTCTCGCCGCTACCATCGCCGTTCCCGCGGCCATAAACGCCCAGTTCCCCGATGCGAATATGTCGGCTTCCGCCGCTTTGCTCGGCGCGGGCGTCGGCACGATCGTGTATCTTCTGTTTACCAAATTCAGAAGCCCCGTGTTCCTCGGCTCCTCCTTCGCCTTCCTCGGCTCTATGGCGGCCGCCTTCGCGGGCAGTGTCTCCGCTTCCGCGGGCTATCTCGGACTCATTATCGGAGCCGCTTTCGCGGGACTCGTATACGTCGTCATCGCCGTCGTCGTGAAACTCGTCGGCGTAAAGTGGGTGAATAAGCTCATGCCCGCCGTCGTCATCGGTCCCACCGTCGCCATTATCGGTCTTTCCCTCGCCGGAAACGCCGTCGGGGATTTGATGAAGGGAAACGTTTTGAACGATGCAGCCGAAATGGTAGGCTCTCCCTACATCGCTTTGCTCTGCGGACTCGTGACTTTGGCGGTGACGATGGTTTGCTCGGTGTACGGTAAAAAGAATCTCAGACTGTTCCCGTTCGTCATCGGTATTCTCGCGGGATATGCGGTCGCGGCGATCTTTACCGGAATCGGCACCGCCGCGAATGTGGACGCGCTCAAAATTATCGATTTCTCCAAATTCAAGGATATGCAGTGGCTCCCGAAATTCAGCTTTATAGAGGCGTTTAAGGGAAACTACGACTTCGGGGAAGTCGGTTCTCTCGGAACCTATATCGGAACGATTGCCGTCGCTTATGTCCCCGTCGCTTTCGTCGTCTTTGCGGAACATATCGCTGACCATAAAAATCTTTCCTCTATTATCGGCTCCGAACTCCTCGAAGACCCCGGTCTTTCCAGAACACTCCTCGGCGACGGTGTCGGTTCCGTCGCGGGCGCTTTCTTCGGCGGCTGCCCCAATACGACTTACGGCGAGTCCGTCGGCTGCGTCGCCATTACGGGGAATGCTTCCGTATTCACGATTTTAGTGACCGCGTGTCTGGCGATCGTCATCTCCTTCTTCGCTCCCTTCGTCACCTTCCTTTCGACGATTCCTTCCTGCGTCATGGGCGGCGTCTGTATCGCTCTGTACGGCTTCATCGCCGTATCCGGCCTCAAAATGATTCAAAAGGTGGACCTCAATGAAAATCGCAATCTGTTCGTGGTCTCCGTCATCCTGATTGCGGGCGTGGGCGGACTTACCCTCACCTTTGGGAAAGTGACGCTCACTTCGGTCGCCTGCGCGCTCATTCTCGGTATTCTGACGAACGTGCTCTGTTCGATCAAAAGCAAAAAAGAAAATGCCTCGTCCGCTCCCGCGGCGGGAACGGCGGAAGCCGAAAATACGGAAGTGACTGCGCTTTCTGACGGACAGACGGAGGAAAATGTCGCCGCACCGTCGAACGAACAGACGGAAGATCAATAATTCCGTCCCGTTTTCAAATCGGCAAGAGAACAATTATAGATAACTCCGCCCTTAACGAACGGGAGGGGCGATGTGTGTTTTATCGCTTGCCTTTTATTGAACGGAAAGAGAGAGGAATGTTTTACCTCTCGTCCTCGGCTGAACGGGTAAGGAGATGTGTGGTTTACCGCTTGCTCTCTGTCGAACGAACGTCCGTTTAGGATAAACAAGCGGGGAAAAACGTTGTCTGTCTCCCGTCCTCCGACGGATAAAATAAATGAGATAAAACTGTCCGCAGGCGGCGGCGGGAGCAACCGAAACGCCTGCGGAAATAATAAACGCCCGTCCGACATACGTCGGGCGGGCGTACTTTATGCCTGTTATCCGAAACTACATGACGACGATATCCATCGCCTTGAATTGTTCTTTGAGGGATTCGGGAAAACCTTCGTCGGTAATGAGGACGTTGATATCCTCGGCGCGGGCAAAGGTATAGGGCATGATTTTGCCGATTTTCGAGCTGTCTAACATCATATACAGGAACTTCGCTTTTTTTCGCACCAGCTTCAAAAGGTCGGCCTCGATTTGCGAGCCGCAGGAAAATCCGTTTTCGGGCGTAAACGCCGAAGCGGAGATGATCGCGAGTTCGAAATTCGTATCCGTGAAATATTGCGCCGCGAGCGGGGAGGCCGTGGACAGGTTTTCTTTGATGAGCTGTCCGCCTAAAAGGTTGATGGTGACGTTTTTCTTCTGCGCGAGTTCCTTCGCGACGGCGATTCCGTTCGTAAAGACGTTGCAGTTCATGTCGCGCAATTCCTTTGCGAGATACAGAGCCGTCGTGCCGCCGTCGATAAAGATGGAAGATCCTTCGTCCACCAATACCGCCGCTTTCTGAGCGATCTCTATTTTTTCGTCCGTATGAATGGTCGCCTTTTTGGTATAGGGCTCTCCGGAGGCCTTCTGGACTTCCTTTACGGACATGGCGCCGCCGCGCACGCGAATGATTTTTCCTTCTTCCTCCAATTGGAAAAGATCCCTTCTGAGCGTCATCTGCGATACATTGGGAAAATATTCTTCGAGCTGTTCCAGCGTCAGCTTTCCGCGCTTATCCAAAAGCTCGGCGATTTCCTCGATGCGTTCTCTTTTCATCCCTTAACCTCCCGTTTCTTTTTCAGTATATATCAAATTTATCATAAAAATCACAAAAAATCAAGTAAATAAAGAACGCTTTTCAAAATTTTTTTATAAAAGTTAACATAAAATGCGAGAATATCAATTTCAGGTCTTTTTTAGAGCGTAAAAAAACGATTGCTTTTTTCAAATGGATATGCTATAATAAAAAAAACGGATATTTCAGCGGAGGAATTTTTCGTGACCTTTGATTTCATAGAGGACCTTGACGAGTATTTTTGCGAAAAATACGCGAATTACGACCATATCTGTATTCTCAAAGGGTACGAAATGCCCAAAATGCAGACGACGGAGCGGCGCGAGGATGGGACAGATTATTCTTATACGCTTCCCGCGTCCACCATGCGCCTCGCTTTACAGCGAAATCGTAAGGACCTTTTGGCGCAATTGAAGGAAAAGATGACGGATGCTTCGTTCTCGTTTACCTTCTGTCCTTTGAGCTTGTTTACCCGAATAAAAAACCTTTTTAAGAAAGTGACACTGAAAAAAGTGCTCCCCGAAGTGCTGGGACGGTACGGCATGACCGAGTCGGAAGCCGGAAGGCTGCTTGTCATAGACGTCGTCACTTGGAGCCGCATCTGCAAAGGGGTTTACGAGCCCACGAAAAATTTATTGTTTTCGCTGGCTTTGGCCGCGCACATGTCGATAGAGGATTTGACGGAGCTCTTTGACGTCTGCGGGTATTCTTTCGATTACGCGCAGGTGAAAGACACGGTAATCGCCTATCTTCTGACGCGGAAAGTTTTCAATCCGGAAATGATGCGCGCGGCGCTCGCCGAATATAAGGTGAGCAATTTATTCGTCCGCGATTTATAAAAAAGCGCTTAAAACGGTTGCGTTTTTTGCTTGCGCGTGATATAATGACGCAAAACAGAATATTCCGAAGCGGAAAAAGAGTACCCGAGGCGGGGGCGGCGGAAAGAGAGGCGTGCCGAAGGCTGAAAGCGCGCCGTGCCCTGCGCGGCGGCGAAAGTGCGTTTCCGCGCCATCAGGACAGACCAATCCTCTGCGGGCGCCTCCGTTATCGGGCATACGAGGAAAAAGTTTTTGCTTTTTCGAAATAAAGTGGAACAGCGTTTGACCGCGCCTTTATACTATATAGTATCCGACTATATGGTATGAAGGCGCTTTTGTCGTATTTCGGGAATTCAGGTCAAGTCAAGGAGAAGCAAGTATGTGGTTCAAGAATCTGCGGGCGGATATTGCCGCCGCGAAGCGCAACGATCCCGCCGCGCGGAACAAGTTTGAAATTTTTCTCACCTATTCGGGCGTGCACGCTCTGTCTCATCATCGGTTTGCGAAATTTCTCTATCGGATACATCTGAAATTGCTCGCGCGGATCGTCAGTCAGGTATCGAAATTTTTTACGGGCATAGAAATTCACCCCGCCGCGAACATTTATCCGGGCGTATTCATCGACCACGGCTGCGGCGTCGTCATCGGAGAGACGGCGGAGGTCCATTCGGGTACGGTGATTTATCAGGGCGTCACTTTGGGGGGCAACGGCAAGGAGCACGGAAAGCGGCACCCCACGATCATGGAAAACGTGACCGTTTCCGCGGGCGCGAAAGTCTTGGGCGGCTTCGTCGTGGGCGAGGGTGCGAAAATCGGCGCGGGAGCGGTAGTGCTCAAAGAGGTACCGCCGCACGCGACCGTGGTGGGCGTTCCGGGACGGATCGTCCGAATCAAAGGCGAGAAGGTCTGCGAGCCCGATCTCAATCAGGACAAAACCGATCCTTATCAAAATTGTCTCGCGGAAATCTGCCATTTGCGCGCAAGGGTTTCCGAATTGGAAAATACGCTGAAAGAATTACAGGACGGCATACCCATGGCTGAGGTCATTATGGAAGAGGAATAAAAATCGGACGAGGAAAATTATATGAAAGTTTACAATTCGCTTACGAAAAGAAAAGAAGAATTCGTCCCTTTGGAAGAGGGAAAGGTAAAGATGTACGCGTGCGGCATTACGGTGTCGGGCGAAGCGCATATCGGGCACGGATATCAGGCGCTCATTTACGACATCATGCGCAAATTTCTGGAAAAACAGGGGTATAAAGTCACCTATGCCCGAAACTATACGGACGTGGACGACAAAATCATCGCAAAATCGAAAGAGACGGGAATTCCCGCGGGCGAATATGCGGCCAAGATGATAAAGGACATCGACGAGGCGATGCGAAAATTCCGCGTAGACGACCCCGACATCTGGCTGAAAGCGACGGAAAATATCGGAAATATCATCGATTTCATCGCAAAACTCATCGAAAAGGGGCATGCTTATCCCACGAAAAAGGGCGATGTGTATTTCGACGTGGACAGCTACCCCGCCTACGGACATCTTTCGAACAGGAGCCTCGACGACGCGCTCGACGGCGTGCGCGTCGATAACGACGACGAGAAGAAAAACGCTTATGATTTCGCGCTCTGGAAGAGTGCGAAACCCGGGGAAATCTGCTGGGATTCCCCTTGGGGAAAGGGCCGCCCCGGCTGGCATATCGAATGTTCGGCCATGAACCGCGCGGCGTTCGGGGAACAGATAGATCTTCACGGCGGCGGCCGCGATCTGATTTTCCCGCACCACGAAAACGAAATCGCACAGACGGAGGCGCTGACGGGAAAGCCCTTCGTCAAATATTGGACGCACAACGGGTTGATTAAAGTGAACGGTCAGAAGATGAGCAAATCGCTCGGAAACAGTCTGCTCCTTTCCGATCTCCTTGCAAAATATTCGGACGAGGCGATCAAGTTCGCGCTGCTGCAAACCAATTACCGCAACGATATCAACATCACGGACGATTTGTTCCCCGAGGCGGAAAAACACTTAACGGAATTTTATGCCGTCCTCTCCGCGGCGGAAGATTCGGGAGCCGAAGCGGACGATACGGACAAGGCGTATGCGTTGAAAATCGACAAAGAGTTCGACGAGTGCATGAGCGACGATTTCAATACGGCTCTGGCGCTGAGCAATCTGTTCGGGTATTTCAGGGAAATAAAGAAATGTCTGGCGGAAAAGGACGGAAAAGGCGCCGCTCCGCAGACCGACGGGGCGAAAACGGCGGAGGGAACTTCGCGGGCGACGGCGGGACGGGCGGTCGCCATGGCGGCGCAGATACGAAAGACGTATTCCCTGTTGGGGCTTTTCGAAAGGCCCGCGAAGGAGTACCTCGACAAATACGCGCCGCGCGGGGAAGAAATTCCCGCCAACGTGAAAGCGATTGCGGAAGAGCGCTTTGCGGCGCGTAAGGAAAAGGATTGGGCGAAGAGCGATCTCCTCCGCGCCCGCCTTGCCGAACTGGGGTATTCCGTCAAGGATTCCAAGGACGGGTACGAGCTCACGAAAAACTGACGGGGGCAGGCGGAGTATTCAAAAGCAGAAATAATTGCGGAAATTGACGAAGGGAATCTCTCGCAGCGAGCGAGGGCGTCAGAAGGACGGCGGGCGGAAAACATCGTTTTTTGTCCGAAACGAAAACGGCCGGATAAAAACGGCCGACGCGGGCGAAAACGTTTGACATTTTTCGCGCGACCTTATATAATTTTAGAAAAAACGCAGACAAAAAGGTAGACGACATGAAAGAATATACCAGCGAAAGTTTAAGAGAAATGTATCTCGGATTTTTCAAGGCCCGCGGGCATAAAGTGATTCCGTCGGCTTCGCTCATTCCCGAAAACGACCCGACCGTTTTATTCACCACGGCGGGCATGCACCCCTTGGTTCCCTATCTTCTGGGCGAGAAGCACCCCGCGGGGAACCGTCTCACCGACGTGCAGAAATGCGTCCGCACGGGCGATATCGACGACGTGGGCGACGAGAGGCACTGCACCTTTTTTGAAATGCTGGGAAATTGGTCTTTGGGAGATTATTTCAAGAAGGAAATGATTCCTTGGAGCTATGAATTTCTGACGGGAGAAAACTATCTCGGAATTCCCTCGGACAAGCTGGCGGTGACGGTATTCGGGGGCGACGAGACGCTGCCCCGCGACGACGAGGCCGCCGAACTTTGGGAACAAGCGGGGATCAAGAAGGAAAACATCTATTTCATGCCCCGCGAAAATAATTGGTGGGGTCCCGCGGGACTTACGGGGCCTTGCGGAACGGACACGGAAATGTTCGTTATCCGCAAGCCCAAATGCGGGCCGAACTGCAATCCCGATTGCAGCTGCGGCGCGTTCCTCGAAATCTGGAACGACGTCTTTATGCGCTTCAATAAACAGGCGGACGGCAGCTATACCGAGCTCAGACAGAAAAACGTCGATACGGGCATGGGGCTGGAACGCGCTCTGTGCGTCTTGAACGGAAAGTCGAGCGTATACGAAACGGATATTTTTGAAAAAGCCATTCAAAAGATTTCCGAATTGACGGGCCGCGCTTACGGCGCGGACGAGGAGACGACGAGGGCGTTCCGCGTCGTTTTGGACCACGTCCGCACGGCGACCTTTATGATCGGAGACGAAAAGGGAATCGTCCCTTCCAACACCGACCAAGGGTATATTTTGCGCCGCATTATCCGTCGCGCCGTGCGTTACGGACGCAAGATCGATCTGCCCGAAGGCAGCCTCGCCAAAGTCGCGGAGACCTTTATCGAAAAATACAGTGCGGTATATCCCGAATTGGAGACAAACCGCGCGAAAATTTTCGAGGAACTCGACAAGGAAGAGGCGAAATTTTCCAAAACGCTGCAACAGGGGCTGAAAGAGTTTGAAAAGTGCATCGGCGGCCTGGAACGCAAAAACGCGTTCATGGCCGCGAAGGATCCCTCCTATGTTCCCGAAAAGGTCATCGGCGGAAAACAGGCGTTCCACCTGTACGACACCTACGGCTTCCCCGTGGAAATTACTTCGGAAATGGCGAAGGAACGTGGCTACGGCGTGGATCTCGACGGTTATAAAGCCGCTTTTGAGGAGCATCAGAGCAAGAGCAAAGCGGGCAGCGAACAGAAATTCGCCTGCGGGCTCGCGGATCATAAGGAGGAGACCACGCATCTCCATACCGCCACGCACCTCTTACATGCGGCGTTGAAAAAGGTATTGTCCGAGGACGTCAATCAGAAAGGGTCGAACATCACGGAAGAGCGCCTCAGATTCGATTTTAATTTTCCCCGTCCCATGACGCAGGAGGAGATTCAAAAGGTTGAGGCGCTGGTCAACGAAAAGATTTCCGAAAATATCCCCGTCGTCATGCGGGAGCTGAGTCTGGAAGAGGCGAAAAAGGAGGGCTTTACGGGCTTATTCGAAAGCAAGTACGGCGAGCGCGTCAAGACTTACTCCGTCGGCGATTTTTCCAAGGAAATCTGCGGGGGACCTCACGCCGCTTCGACGGGCGAGCTCGGGACGTTCAAAATCGTCAAGGAACAGAGCTCCGGCGCGGGAATCCGCCGCATTAAAGCAATTTTGACGCACGAATAATCCGTACGAACGACCATTTATCTGCGCCGCGCGAACGACGATTTGCGCGGCGCGGAAATATATGGCGACGGCCGAGCCCCCTAAGCAGAGGAGGAATCATGGACAGAAAACCGCAGGAAACGAATAAATCTTATCAAACGGAAAAGCCGTATAGAGAAGAAAAGCCTTACGAGGACGTCATCGAAAGGGAATTTTCCTTTCTTTTGGAGGCGGGATTTATATATGAATATCTCTACGACAAGGGTTCCGATTCCTCCTGCGTCTATATTTATCGTCTGAAAAAAGGGCGGGACTACCTCGATTTTCGTTCGGTTTCGGGCGGCGGGGAGGGAAATTTCGTCGTCTTTTCAAACGGACAGTATATTTTTCCCAATCTCCGCCTCCGTCATAAAAAATTATTCCGCGAATTTTTCTGGAAACACCTGCTGAAAAAAGCGACCGTCGAGGAACGCTGGCAATTCGCCGCTCGTCTGCTGCGGGAAGAGTTTTCGGACGGAAAGATCTTCGGAATAGAGTTTTAGAAAATAAAAAGAAAGAAGCCGTGCCGAAAAAATCGGCACGGCTTCTTTTACTCTTGGGTGTTTATAAACTTTCAGGGGAAATGAGCTTTATTGATCAAGTTGTTTTTTCCGTGCGCGCTGTTTTCAGAGACTCGAGATAGGCTTTGGCTTCCTCTTCCGCTTTTGCGATGGCGTCTTTCCATTGTTTTTCTGCCTCTGCAAGTTTGTCGTTGAGCTTCTGTATAGCCTCTTCGACTGTTTGTACTTCTTCCTTCGTGAGGTCGTTTTTCATGGTGATGAGAACTCTTGCCGCATTAGCTTCCAGCGCTTCCTGCGCTGCGTGCGCCGCGGGAAGCGGTTCTTTACCGTCCGTCGCCGCTTTCAGGGAATCCACGAGCGTATTAAATTCCTTAAAATACGTATCGGCGGTGTTGCGGATACTTTCGGGAATCAAATTGACGATATCGAGGCAAAGGCGATTGAAGGCTGCTTTGTATTCTTCGGCGATTGCCGCGTCGATTTTATCCGCTTCCGCCTGCACGGCTGCCGTGATTTCCGCGATTTTCTGTGCGATGGCTGCGCGTTCTTCTTTCGTCATATTTTTGAAGTAAATATCGAGATAATTGTCGAGTGCGGCGACAGTCTTGCCGTTGTCTGTAATTTGCTTAATGAATGCCGCCTTTTCTTCTTCCGACATACCGAGCGCGGCTGCGATCGTTTCCAGCGTGGCATCGGATACCGCTGTTTTCGATTTTGCTTCCGCCACGGCTTCCGCAGCGGCGATTCCTGCGTCGAGCGTGCGGGCGGAAGAGGTATACAGGTTATAAATTGCACCGTAATGCACGCGTTGTCCGAGCAGAATTTCCGGAGTATATTTGATGTACGGGGTCAGCCATAAAGCGTCTGTAAGCTGCCCTTTCGCCGCTTCATAGGTTCGAGTTGCCGACTCTTTGGCTGCAATATACGCCGCTGTGGCATAGGGCTCGATTTCTTCGGCTTTCTGATTGATTAGGGCGAGAAGCTCGGAAAGATCCAATTCTGCCGCCGCTTCAAAAGTAAGGGTATCGTCTACGCTCTTGGCTTCAAGGATTAAACGGAATTCGCCCAATGTCAGATTTTCAATGGCGGCGTTGCCTTTATATTCCGCTTTGAGAGACTCGAACCGTCTGTTGACGGAGAACAATCCTTCGGTAGAGAAAGTAAGCCCCAGCCCGTCTGCTTCGGCGTTGAAAGCGGCTTCGATATCGCCCGTAAGTTCGTCTTTGTCCGCCTTGCCTTCGATCGAAATGTTCACCCCGTGGTTATCTTGATTGAGATATCCGAGTTCGACGGAAAGCTGTGCGATCTTTTTTGCCGCGTCTTTTGCGTTCATGCCCGTGAGGTCTGTCTCGAGAAGAAGAACCTGTGCGTCCTCGTTATCCGCGAGGACGGAGAGGACTTTGTCGTTTTTATCGAGAACGAGAGTGACGGAGGGGTTGACGTCGATTCCGACGTAGGAAACTGCTTCCGCCTGTTTCTGGGTGTCGCCGCATGCCGCAAAAGAAAAAATCATCGCTACGGCGGTTCCTGCCGCTAAAAATTTCAGGGCTTTGTTTTTCATAATTTTACCTCATTTCATTTTTTGCTCCGGTGGTTCCTTTTGACCGGGTTCGAACATTAAACGAAATGGAAGCGGAGTTTTATTGGAAAAAATAGAAATTTTTTATAAATTATTCTTTTTTACCTATTCTTTGGAGAAAATCCTCGTATTCTTGTTCCGAGATGGGTTTACGTTCGAGCGAAAACAGGGCGGAAAATTTTTGTTCTCTCTTTTCGGCGCGATCGCTGACCAAAGCGGAAATATCGTTTAAAAGTTTTTCTGCCGTTTGTACTGCGCCGTCGAGAATATCGGAGGCTATTTTTCCGAAAAAGTCGTTTGCGACGAGCGAATAAAATCTTAAACGTCTGGGAAGATTTTCGATACCGCCGAAAGAATTTTCGTCGATTCCCTCAGCGTCGAGTTTTCTGAGATCTTCCATATCTTCTTCATCGAGAATGGCCTCGTAATAATCGGAAGCCGCCTTATATTTTTGATAGGATACGCTGCCGTGAATAAGCCCGCGCTCCCGGCAATCGATTCCGTATAAAATATACAGGGTTTCGATGAGCGGAGACATCTGCGCAAAGAGCGCATTTCCCTCAATCCCCAAAATTTTTTCGTCGACCGTCCAATAGTTTCCGAAAATTTCTCCGCCGGAATTTTCGGGCAATGCGATAATTTTTTTGTTGATTCTTCCGATTTCGTTCAGAAGGTCATATTTCGCAAGGGCATCTTTCAAAAGATCTGCGGCGTAATCGTAAACAGTTTTTTCCGCCAAAGACGTCAAAGCAGCTATATCTGCGCTCTCTGTTTTGAAATCGTACCAAAGAGTGGGGAGAGTATCGTATTTGTTTGTCAGGGTTTCCGCTTCGGGCGTTTTTTCGGAAAACGTCTCTATATATACGTAGACGCCTTTATCGTTAAAAAATTCGACGAGTTCGTTTTGTATGCCTTGCGCCTCTTTTGAGGCGTTTTCCCGATTGTTGAAAAGGGATACGGTTATTTTGTTGTATTTTTCCGCGGTACCCTTGTCTGAAATGCGAATATACCCCGTTGCGGCGGCGCGTTCCGCGATAAGGCGTGCCGCTTCCTCCGCGCTTTTGTCCTGCAAAGACTCGGCGAAGGTTTTGTCTTGGAGAAGAACGTCTCCGTCCTCGTTTCGGCTGGTTACTTTTTTTACTCGATAGTCTTCGTCCAACGTCAGCGCCAAAGACGGGTTGATGTCTATTTGCATGACGGCAAATTCTTCGCCGCGAAGAAAAATATTTCTTCCGAAAAGGGAAAAAAGCATGATGAACGAGAGAATAATACTCGCCGCAGCGGTAAAAATTTTGACAAATCTAAGAGAGGGCTTTCGTTTACTTGTCGTTGTCCTTGTGTCGCAACGCGCGGGTAAACGATCGGCGGAAGTTTGAATGATTTCGTCTTTTAGCCGCTCCGACATGGGAGGAAGGGCGTTTTCGAGCTCTCGATTCAGTTGTTCGAAAAAATCCTTTTTTTTCATTTTTCATCCTCCAAAAATACGCGTAATTTTGCGAGCGCAGCTTTATATTTCCAAGTAACCGTTCCTAACGGAAGGGAGAGAATCTCTGCGATTTCTCTATGTTTATACTGCCAAATTGCATGTAGAATTACGATTTCTCTTTCACTCTCATCCAAAACGTTCGTCATTTGATTGAGAAGAGGAAGCCGCGGCTCGACGGCAAATTCGATTTCAGAAACCCCGTCTAAGGGATCGGCCCGTCGCTTTCGTCGACGGAGTTCGTCGCGCGATAAATTTTTTGCGATTTGAAATATCCATGCACGGGCGTCTGTGCCCGGAATATATTGAAATGCTTTGCGTTTTACTGCAAGAAAAACTTCTTGAGTGACGTCTTCCGCGTCGGCGTAATTTTTCAAATAGGAATATGCAAAGGCAAAAATTCCTTTCGCGGTATTTATATACAGTCGCTCAAATGCGACGGTATCGCCCTTCGCAACTTTTTTCATCAGCATGTCTATTTCTTTCTTTTCCATTTTATATTCCTTATCTTCTCTCACTAAATTAAACGTTTGAAAATATATTTTTATTGGTGAAAATCTTTTACAAGAAGAATTTTTTTATAACCGATTTGAAAAGTGCTTCACTATTTTATATTATAATAGGTCTGGCGGAAAAGTCAACTGTTTTCTCTTCTCGAATTTTTAGAAGACTACAAAAGTAAATTTCAATAAAACAGTCCAAAAAAACGGTTTTTTCTATTGACAAACGCAACTTTGTGTATTATAATGGAGAAAAAGGCGATGGGGATAAGCGCTCCGAAGCCATAATTTTGAAAGGGAAAAGAGGATAGATATGAACAAATACGAGTATGTAAACGTTCAGATGGGTACTTTCAACACCAGACGTTTTTCTTCGGGCAACGTATTGCCCATAGCGTCGGTGCCGCACGGTATGGCTTCGTTTACCATACAGAACGAAAAATCCGCGGGGAGTTGGTTCTATTCTCCCTATTCCAAGAGCTTTGAGGGACTTCGGCTCACGCATCAACCCTCTCCGTGGGTGGGGGATTACGGTTATCTGATCATTACGGGGCAGAGGGGGCCGCTCTATTTCGACGAGGAGCGCCGCTGGTCTTCCTACGATAATGAAAATTGCGTCTTTCAGCCGGCATATATAAAGGGCTATGTACGCAGGGATCGCTATACCTTTGAGCTCTCGCCTACGAACAGCGGAGCGGTTTTTCGCTTTTCTTTTTCGGAGGAGGGAGAAAATCGTATCAATTTCATCGGAGACGGAAAGACTGTCTTTGAATATGACGAAAGGAGCGGTTTTGTGACGGGATATACGACTTCTTGTTCACATGCCGTACGATTCGGGGAATTGCGGCAATATTTTGCCGTGAAAACGGACGTTCCGTTTTCCGTGGAGCGAGGAGAAAACGCGCTTTCGCTGACGATGCACGCAAAGGTGGCGGAATGTCGGTTTGCGACGTCGTTTTTGTCCGCGGAGCAGGCAAAGCTCAATTATGCGCGCGAGCTTGAAAACCGCACGCTGGAAGAAGTCCGCGCGGCGGGGGAAGCGGAATGGGAAGAGTATTTATCCCGAATCGACATAGAGGATAAGGACGAGGAGCGCAAAGCAGTCTTTTATACGTGTATGTACCGCGCCTTTTTGTGGCCGAGAAAATTTCATGAGACGGATGCGGAGGGAAAAATCCGCCATTTGAATTTAGAAACGGGAAAGCCGGCGGACGGCGTATTATATGTGGATAACGGTTTTTGGGACACCTATCGGACGCTGTACCCCTATCTTTCTGTTATCGATACAAAATTGTATGCGGAAATGGCGGAGGGCTACTATCATTATTATGAGGACAGCGGCTGGTTGCCGAAGTGGCTTTGTCCCGACAATTTCAACTGTATGCCGGGCATGCTGGTAG
Source organism: uncultured Clostridium sp. (assembly GCA_900555925.1). Lineage (GTDB taxonomy): Bacteria > Bacillota > Clostridia > Christensenellales > Borkfalkiaceae > Scatosoma. Next base: position 13,942 of record USMU01000038.1, read on the forward strand.
AAGCGACGATGGCCGATGCGGTAGTCAAGGAGATTGTGGGCGGGGAGCTTTCGGAAAAGATTTTTCAGGCACTTTTGCACGACGGGGAGAGCTTTTCCGGCGAAGCGGGCGTAGGAAGAGTCGCCGCGGAGGAATACAGAGCGCTCGGATATGTGCCGTATACCGCGGCGAAAGAGAGCGTCAATGAAACTCTGGATTGCTGCTATGGAGATTATTGCATCGCCAAAGCGGCGGAAAAATTGGGCCATGGCGAAGAGGCCGAAAAGTATTTCCGCTATGCGAAGAATTATCGGAACTTATTCGATAAGGAGACGGGGTTCATGCGCGGCAGGGACGAAAAGGGGAATTTCCGCGACGAGGTTTTCGATTGCTACGCATGGGGTCGGGATTATACGGAGGGTTCGGCGTGGCAGAGCTCTTTTGCCGTCTATCACGATATTTCGGGCCTGAACGACTTATACGGTGGGAAGCTGGCGGAAAAAATCGACGAAATGTTGACCGCGCCGCGCTATTATTCCATCGGCGGGTATAACGGGGAAATTCATGAAATGAGCGAGCTCGCGGACGCGGATTTCGGACAATGTGCCATTTCCAATCAGCCCTGCTTTCATGTTCCGTATATTTACAGCGAATTGGGCGACGTAAAAAAGACGGCGGAGCTCGTGGCAAGGCTGATGACGGCCTTTCATGACACCGTCGATGGATTTCCGGGAGATGAGGATAACGGCACAATGGCGGCATGGGTGATTTTGAGCTGTCTCGGATTTTATCAGATGTGCCCTTCCCGTCCCGATTTCACCATGAGCCTGCCCCTGTTCGACAAAGCGACCGTACGGCTGGCGAACGGTCGGACGCTGCTTATCGAAAAAGCGGCTTTCGACGCGGAAAACATGCGCAATAAAATCGGTTATGAAGAATTGATGCAGGGCGGCAGCTTGGCGGAAATCGCTCGCAGAAAATAGAGGGAAAGCATGACGAACGTTATCCGCACGGAAGGGTTGACGGAAGAAGAACTGGCGTTGGCGCAGTTTATGCAGGGGACGCTGAACCGCGGAGCGCGGCGCGTCTATATCGGTGCAAAATATTATATGGATTACCTCTCGGACGAGCATGAATTTTGCTCCGTGTGGGAGCTTCTCGAAGAGACGTCGGGCGAGTTTGAGGGGCTGGCGGTATACGATTACGCGCCGGGAGATGAGTCGATCAATCTCGCGGCGACGGCCTGTGCGGCCTCCCGACTTCTGGGGATTCCGCGCACTCTCTTGGCACGAGTCGGAAAATACGGATTGTCGGTAGAGTTTGACGCGGCAAATTTCAAGGGTACGCCCGCGGAGCGCCAACGTGCCGTATGGTTGAAATTTCGGGATAGACTTCGGCGGGACTGCCTCGTGCATCAGGTGACGGAAAAGGAGGGATTTCGCAATCGTCTGAGGGATTTTTCCGTTTGCCGCGGTGCATTTACTTTTTTTGCCCGCCCCGATACGGACGAGAAATTTTTGTCCGAAGTGCTCGCGTGGGCGGATAAAAATGTGCCCGTATACGGCTGGACGACGGATGAGATTGCGTTTGTCGCCGCGCTTTCCCGCTTCGGAGACTATCTCATTCCCTGCGATTGGTCCTTCAATCATAGCTATCTATACCGCGAAAAGCCCGTTTTTCTGCGCCAAAAAAGGCACTATCCGAAATGCCGCGCAGACGAAAAAAAGCACTATATTGCATTCGTCGTCAGCGACGGGGATAATGTTCAATGGCTGGAACGCGGTTTCGCCCGCGAGAGCGTCTATGGACAGCGCCTGAGAGGAAAAAAGAATTATAAGGTGAGCTGGACGGCGGCGCCCATACTCACGCAGGTATGTCCCGAGGCTCTGGAAGGGATTTATACGCAAGCGGGAAAGGACGAATTTATCTGCGGAGTATCCGGAATCGGCTATACGAACTACATGACTTATCCCGAAGAATATCTCGAAGAATATGCCCGTCGGACGGCGGAGGGAATGTCTCGCGCGGATATGCGTATTTTAGCGCTTTTGGACAATCTCGCAAACTTGGGAACGGACGCGGAGAAAAGGCTGGAAACGTTCGCCGCCTTTCCAAATATCGACGGCGGGATATGGCAGTTGGACCCCGATCGCTATGAGGCGGGCGGCGGAAAAATTTTTTGGGCGAACGAAAAACCCTTCGTCAGCGTGGGAGTGTCCCTCTGGCACCCGTCGGGCGACCCCAAGGCGGTAACGAAGGAATGGCTGGACGAAATCGCGAGAAGATTTGACGCTCGTCCCGCGGATATTTATTCGGAAAAGGGATATACGGTCGTCAATGTCCACCCTTGGACGGTGAATATGGAAGCGCTCGACTATTTCGTTTCCCGCTTGGATAAACATATAAAAATCGTGACGGCGGGGGAACTCGTTTCGCTCGTCAAGGAATATGTGAGGAAAAAATGATTACTATTAACGATGTTGCAAAAAAATGCGGAGTGGCAAAATCCACCGTTTCCAATGCGCTGACGGATAAAAAATACGTCAGTCCCGACCTCAAAAAGAAAATCATGGACGCTTGTAAAGAGTTGGATTTTCAGCCGAATTTTTATGCTTCTACCCTCTCCCGCGGCCGCACGAATATCGTCGCGCTGGTGCTCGAAGAGGACAGCGATGTCAAATACCGGGGCTTCTATACCGACCTCATCGTTTCCTGCCTGCGTACCGCTGCGAAAAAGGGAAAACATCTCCTCGTATACAGCGGTCTCGATAAAAGCTCGGTTTTGACAATGCTCAAACGGGATAAAGCGCCCATCGACGGCGCCGTTGTCATGACGCCGCTCGTAGATGACGCCCGCATTTCTCAGCTCGAAAAACAACGTATCCCCTGCGTCATTATCGGCCGCCCCGCCGCGGCCGTCGGAATCAGCTATGTGGACATCGATAACGTCAAAATGGTCTCCGACGTCGTGAAGCGACTCTACAAACAGGGTTGGCACAGACTTTGCCTCATCAACAGCGAAAAGGATAAAACTATTTCCATAGACCGCGCCGCGGGCTTTTCCGAAGCCCTCTCCGCCTTCGGAGAGACGAATTTCCAAATCGTCTATACCTCCGCCTGTACGGAGGAGGAAGGCTGCCGCTGCGCTGCCCCCTTTATGGAGCGGAAAACGGCCTTCGTAGTCTCCGACGGGACCGTAGCTCGGGGCGTCGCTCGTGCGGCGCGCTCCGCAGGGCTTGACCCTCTTTCCGATATTAAAATTTATTCCCTCGGTGAGGACGACGCCGGCGCGGATGTCTCTTGGGAATATGCCCGTCAGGATTATGTCAAATTGGGAGAAATTGCCGTGAATACTCTCCTCGACGAAATCGAGGGCGATACAAGCGTCAAAAAAATTTGTACCGATTATTATACCGTCTGATTTTTTAACTTTTTTGAAAATTCAAGAAAATTTTTCTAAAACCTATTGACAAGGAACAAAATCCGTGTTACAATAAGGACAGAAAAACAGTTTTCTATGTTTTTTTAGAAAAAATAAATGGGGACGTCCCCATTTA
>USMU01000039.1 GCA_900555925.1 uncultured Clostridium sp.
TTACAATATCGACGGTATATTTTTTCGGACAGACTCCGCTGACAGTTGAATAGATATAGGCGCTTCCCGGTTTTACCTCATCTATATCGGACGTAACAGCCGTCGGAAAATCGTTCAAATCATAGGTATTATTTACTTGACCGTAGATTCCGCAGTCGCAAAGCTTATCCGCAGTACCGATCCCTTCATTATTCAGAAACATCCCCCGAAGTTCTCCCGCTTTTCCGCGTATGCCTTTTGTGACGCCCACAATACTGCATTGATATACTTTTCCTCCGGAAATTTTCATTTCGCGGTGGTCTTCTCCGACAACGGTATGCCCTAAGGAACCAAAACGATGGGTTTCTTTATCGATATAAGTCACTGTACCGACGCCCGAGACGCTGTCACGGATAAGAACTCCAATCTTATATCGACCTGTAACCTTATCCTTTGCGGGTTGAGCAGAAATCGTAAGCGTGTCTCCGCCGCGGCGAATACAAATTTCCACTGATTTTCCCTTGCTTTTATTGAGAATTTCATTCAAATCACTAATTGTTTCAACGTTGATTCCCGCAGCTTTTGTAATGATGTCTCCGGTACGAATACCTGCTTCGGAAGCAGGAGAACATACTCCATGATCGCTAATTACTTCGCTAATTCCGATAACCTGTGCCCCGCCGGCGGAAAGCGTAAATCCGGCAGGCATACCTCCTATATATACCGTTCGTCCTTCTGCGGAAGCCGAGACAGACGTAAAGGAATATCCAAAACTGCCGACCGCAGCAGCAGCCAATATCATACTAATAAAAAAAGCACTCAATCTGCGCATGATTACCCCCATTTGAAAGGTAATTTGTGCAAGAAGAGTACTTTCTATTCCTTGAAAAACCGCTTATTCGAATGCAGAAACTGTCAATTTATGGCGGCTTTGTATTCCTTTGCCTGTCTCACCAATTCTTCGGCGTGTTTTACGGCGAATTCCTCTCCGCTCTCCCCGCCGAGTAGGCGTACGATTTCCTGCGTCTTTTCTCCTTCGTCAAGCATACGCACGTACGTATACGTCTTTCCGTCCTCCTCCCGTTTTTCTATCAAAAATTCCCTGTCACTCATTGCGGCAATCTGCGCAAGGTGAGATACCGCAATAATCTGCATATTTTTTGCGATTTTTGCAAATTTTTCTCCGACAACTTTTGCCGTTTTTCCGCTGATTCCTGCATCAATTTCGTCAAAAATATAGGTCGAGATTTCGTTTATGTCGGAAAGCTGGGTCTTTATCGCCAACATAAAACGACTCATTTCACCGCCACTGATAATCTTCCCGAGCGGCTTCAAGGGTTCGCCCGCATTGGCAGAAAACAGGAAGCATAATTCGTCCAGTCCATTTGTTCCCGCAGATGCGGCATCTTGGAGCGTATAATCCCCGAATTGTATTTCAAACTTTGCATTGCGAATATTGAGCGTCTTTAACTCCTCGGTCACGCGCCTGCAAAACGCTTCGCCATGCTTTTTCCGAAGTGCGGTAATTTCGCGGCAAACTTCGTATATCTGTTTGCGTACGCACTCGGATTTTTCCGTAAGAATTGCATATTGTCCTTCACAGTCGGACAACAAATCGTATTCTTCCTTACTCTTTTTCAAATACGAGTCTATTTCCTTTTTATCCGCACCGTATTTCCTTTTCAATGAGGCGATTTCGTCTAAACGGTTCTCTGTTTCGCGCGCTTCGTCCTCATCAAAATACAGATCCTCTCCCATTTCGGAAAGCGTTTCCGCTATATCGTCCGCCTCTAAAGAGAGACTCTCCAATCGATCACATACGGCGGAGTATTCTTCGTCCAAGCGGGAAATGCCCGACATCGAGCGTTTTGATGAACGAATATAATCCAGCGCACCGTTTTCGCCGGATAATGCTTCCGTCGCTTCGTGAACGGCAGAAATAATCTTTTCTAAATTGTTGATTTTATTCCGCTTCGCAAGAAGTTCTTCTTCCTCGCCGTCTTTTAAGCCGACTGTTTCGATTTCATCGATTTGGAATTTCAAAATATCCAAACGACGGCCGCGCTCTTTGACGTCTCCGCCGAGCAAATTAATCTGTTGCTCGATTTTTCGCATTTCGGACAATAATCCCGCTAATCTTTCCTTTCGGGGAATTAATTCTTCTCCTATAACTCCGTCTAACGTACGCAGTTGATTGACTTCCTTCAAAAGGAAGAAATGCTCGCTCTGTCCGTGAACGTCCACGAGACTATCCGTCACTTTCCGAAGCATGGAGACCGTTACCGTATTTCCGTTGAGTTTGATACTGCTTTTTCCCGATTCGGAGAATCTTCTCGAAATGATAATATCTCCGTCCGTATCGATATCCATCTCTCTGAGTGCACGGACGGCTTTGCTCTCCTCAGGGACGGAAAATTCTGCTTTCACCATACATTCCGTTTCGCCGTATCGAATCATCGTCTTATCCGCCTTCGCGCCTAACACGAAATTGACGGAATCGAGGATGACCGATTTTCCAGCCCCCGTTTCGCCCGAAAGCACATTCAAACCTGCGCAGAATTCTATTTCCGCGCTGTCGATAAGTGCTACGTTTTTAATGGTGAGTTTCGATAACATAGATGGTTCCGCTCCCTTTGCGGAAATTTATTATTTCATGAAATCATTAATCTTATCAATGACGGAGACGGCGGCTTCGTTGCTTTCGCAGACGATCAAAAGCGTATCGTCGCCGGCGACAGATCCCACGATTTCGGGATAATTGAGCTTATCCACCACGGTACCGGCATTGGGGCCGTTTCCCGTCAAAGTCTTAATAACGACCATATTCTGCGCACATTTGAGCGCCACCACGCAATCGCGGAAAAGATTCTTCATCTTGGGAGAAATCTCGCCTTCGCTGTCATTTATGTACGCATAGCGGTATTTCTTTTCAATACCGGATACCTTGAACAGATGAAGGTCTTTGATATCCCTCGAAATCGTCGCCTGAGTCACGACATAGTTGAGTTTGTTGAGCTCCTGACACAGTTCCTCCTGCGTCTCAATTTCCTTCTGCGAAATAATCTCTAAAATTTTCGCGTGCCTTGCCGTTCTTAACATTTTTCCATTCTCCTTCATTGGTTTAATTTTGTTCTTATTTTTCTAAAAAAACAGGAATCATCCCGCACAGGAAAATCCGCCGTAAACGGTGCTTTCCTTACTATGATTTCCGTTCCTTCCTGAATAGGTCCCGCCTGCTTTCCGTCCACGAGGAGCATAATCCCTTTGCGGACAGCCATAACTTCAAATACGTCCGTATCGGGAAATACCATCGGACGAGTATTGAGGGAAAAGGCGCAGATGGGTGTGAGCATAAAAGCAGGAACATCCGGAGCGAGAATCGCACCGCCCGCAGACAAGGAATAGGCGGTCGAACCTGTCGGAGTACTGATTAAAAGTCCGTCTCCCGCAATTTTTTCCATTTCTCTTTGATTGACCTTAACCTTCAATTTTGCAAGCTGCGTATTATACACGCTGTAATCTCTCTGAAAAGAAACTTCATTGAGCGCATAATACTTTTTGCCGTCTAATTCCGTTTCGAGCAAAGTACGCTTCAAAACAGGACAATTTGACTCTTTTAACCGAACGAGAAGTTCCCTGATTTTCTCTGTTTCTTCTTTTTCGTATTCGGTTAAAAAACCGAGCGTACCGTAATTGATGCCGATTATCTTGATATTTTTCTGAGCCGCTGCGGTAGCCGCGTGCAAAATAGCTCCGTCTCCGCCGAGCACTACGATCACATCGACTCCGCCGATCTGTCCGACGTTTTCAAAACAAATCGTCTCATAGCCTTCCGATTGCAAAAAACGGACAAAACGGACGAGAATTTGTTCGTCCCGAATTTTTTTACTGTTCCCCATTACCCCGATTTTCATCGTCTTTCCTTCCGTCATTTGCTTAACCTATACCAACTTACCGAGTGAATATTCTTTAACGAATTTCCCGACCTGTTCCAAAATTTCCCAATCCTTCAAAGTATGAAAATCGGAATTTTTCAAATATAAAACGTATTCCAAATTTTTTCCTTTTCGGACGGGTGCATTGACAATTCCGTTCGGCGCCAATCCCGATTCTCTGCAAAAACCGAGCACCTTTTCTATAATCTTCAAATGCGCCGAAAGTCGGACGATCCCGCTCTTTCCGATATTCTTCTTTTCACACTCGAATTGCGGCTTGACAAGAACGAACGCACTTCCTCCAACACATACCAAGGATTTGATGACCGGAAGAATCAATCGCAAAGAAATAAAACTGACATCTGCTACGACACTATCTATTTTATCCGAAAAATCATCTTTTGTCAAATATCTGGCATTAATATTTTCCAGAGATATTATATTAACATTATTTCTGAGAGATTCGTGCAAAAGACTCTCGCCTACATCTACGGCATAAACCTTTCTCGCGCCGTGCTGTAAAAGGCAATCGGTAAAGCCGCCCGTGCTCGCTCCGAGGTCAATAAAAATTTTGTCCGTACAATCGAAGGAAAAGGCTCTCAGCGCCCTTGCAAGCTTATAACCGCCGTTCGATACGTAATATTCTTCCGGTTCGGGAAAAGAAATTTCCTCGTCCTCCTTTACCTCGTCTTTCGGACGAATTCTTTTTCCGCCGATAAGAACGAGCCCTTTTTCAATGGCTTCGGCGGCTTTCGTCCTGGATCCGAACTTCTCCGCAAAATATTTATCCGCCCTCATTTAAGGATTTCCGCCAGATACCGCTCTATTTCGTCGCACGCCACTCCATATTCGCGCTGTAAGTCTCCAATGCTGCCCTGCGGGATAAACTCATCTCGGTAAGCAAAATTTTTGACTTTGAACGCGCCCGTTTCGCCGTATTCTCTACAAAGCGCCGAATCGATAAGGCTACCCAAACCGCCGATAAATACATTATCTTCTATCGTCACAATATTTTTATTCTTCAAAGAAAACAGCAATTCCGTGTCCAAAGGCTTAACGAAGCGCGCGTTGACGACGTCAAAATCCTTGCCCGAATCAAAAAATTTTTTCCAAATTTTCAAGGCGATAATCAGGCTGCGCTCTCCCGACGCGACGACGGTGACGGGCGCTTCTGTCGAGCGGTGCATATATTCCCATTTACCTACCTCTATCGGCGCGCTCTGCGAGGAAAATACGATTTTTCCCGAACGGGGATACCGAATCGCCAAGGGGCGCGGATACGACGCGCTGAAACGTAAAAATTCCTTGAATTCCTCCGTATCTTTGGGAACGGCAATTGTAAGCCCGGGAATCAGAGATAAATAAGATAAGTCGAAAACCCCCTGATGCGTCTCGCCGTCCGAGCCGGAAATTCCCGCACGGTCGATACAGAAGGTAACCGGAAGCTCCTGTGCGCAGACGTCGTGGATAATTTCGTCAAACGCGCGCTGTAAAAAGGTGGAATAAATCGCATAATACGGTTTAAGCCCTGCGGACGCCATCGCCGCGCACAATACCGACGCATTTTCTTCACAAATCCCGACGTCGAACGCGCGTTCGGGATAGAGCGCAAAAAACTTATCGAGCCCTAAACTTCCCGTCATGGCGGCGGTAATAGCGGTAATACGGTCATCCTTTCTGGCGAGGTCGCAGAGCGTATCGCCGAGGATTTCCGAATATTCCTTTTCTTTATGCGAGCCGACAGGCGCGATTCCGTGCGTATTTGTAGGGTGTTCCTCGCTGAATTCGTAACCTTTTCCCTTTTTGGTGACAATATGCAGAAGTACTGACTGCGTATCGAGAAGCTCTTTCGCTTCGGTGAGCGCGTCTATCATTTCTTCCGCATCGTTGCCGTTTTTTACGCCGATATATTTAAGTCCGAATTTTTCGAGAAGGCGAATGCTTTCCTCCTCTTTTCCGAGCTTCAACTGCGCAAGAATATCGTGCATGCCGCCCACCGTGGGAGAAATGGACATGCCGTTATCGTTTAAGATAATCAAGATTTTCGTGTCCAGAATCCGAAGGCTGTTGAGAGCCTCGTATATGAGTCCGTTATTAAAAGAGCCGTCGCCGATAAACGCGATAACGTTATAATCCTCGTGCATCAAATCCCGAGCCTTGGCGATTCCGAGCGCAGCCGAGACGGACGTTCCCGCGTGTCCCGTATCGTAACAGTCGTATTCGCTCTCTTTGCGTTTTGGAAAGCCCGAAATGCCGCCCTCTTTCCTCAAAGTGGAAAATCTGTCCATGCGACCACTCAAAAGCTTATAGGCATAACATTGATGTCCCACATCAAAAATAATTTTATCCTTGGGAAAATCGAATACGTAAAACAGAGCGACGGTAGGTTCCACCGCACCGAGATTCGACGCAAGATGTCCGCCGCATTCGGTGACGGTATCGTATATAATGTTTCTCAGTTCGTCGCAAAGGACGTTGAGCTCGCTTTTAGAACAACGTTTGATGTCTTCCGGACGCCAACTTTCCAGCATTATCCTTCTTCCTCCCTTGTTTATTTCCGAATGTCGGCAGCCGCTCATTTACTGCGGTTACGGACGTAGGTGATAAGGTCGTATAAAAAGGCGGTATTTCCGTCGATTCCGTCCAGGAGCATATAGCAGCGCTTCGCATACATATCGGCGTGAATTTTTGCCCCTTCCAATCCGTACAGTCGGATACAGGTCAATTTATTTTCCTGCTTGTCCTTCCCGACGGATTTGCCGAGCGTCGAAAAATCTCCCGTGACGTCGAGAATATCGTCCGTAATCTGAAAGAGCGAACCGAGCGCCTTTCCGAATTGCTCAAATTCAAAATAGAATTTATTTCCGCTCAAAATACTCGCTATCGCGACGGGAGCAAGCAACAGCTTGCCCGTTTTATGTTCATAAATATAGTTGAGGTTTTCTTCCGAAACCTCCCTATCCTTTTCGGAAAAATACAAATCTGCGGACTGCCCCGCAATCATGCCGTAAATCCCCGCACCTTCGCATAAAAATTTAGAGGCGAGCACATACTTTTCGCCCTTCATACATTGGTCGAAACAGAGCGAATAAGCCGTATTCAACAAACCGTCTCCCGCAAGAATCGCGTTTGCTTCCCCGTATACCTTATGATTGGAGGGCTTGCCGCGGCGGAAATCGTCGTTGTCCATCGCGGGCAAATCGTCGTGAATCAAGGAATAAGTATGAATCATTTCGAGCGCGAGCGCATACGGCAGAACGTCCTTCGAGGGCGTTCCCAAAACATCCGCCACCGCCAGCATGAGGACGGGACGAATCCGCTTGCCGCCGAGCAAAAGGCTGTATTTCATGCTCTCACCGAGAACTTCGGGGCTCGTCGAAAGTCCCTTGCAATACTCCTCGGTATATGCACAAAACGCGGATAGATAAGTTTCGTATTGACTGTCAAATGTGTACAATTTGTATTTACTCCTTGAAAGCAGATAAATAAGTATTGTATAACAGCATCGTAATCGTCATGGGCCCCACTCCGCCGGGCACGGGGGTGATATACGAGGTTTTCTCTTTAACGTTTTCAAAATCCACATCGCCGCAGAGCTTGCCGATCGCGTTCCTGTTCATGCCGACGTCGACGACGACGGCGCCTTCCTTTACCATATCCGCAGTCACAAATTTCGGTTTCCCCACGGCGGAAATCAAAATATCCGCCTCGCGGCAAATCTCTTTGAGCCCCCGCGTCCTGCTGTGGCAGACGGTAACGGTAGCGTCCGCATTGAGAAGGAGAAGCGCCATAGGCTTTCCCACCGTTTTGCTCCGTCCGAGAACGACCGCGCGCTTTCCCGACAGGGAAATGCCCTCTTTTTCGAGGATTTTCATAATCCCGAGCGGCGTACACGCGACCGTACACTTTTCCCCCAACGCCAGCTTTCCGAGATTTTCCGCGGAAAAGCCGTCCACGTCTTTTTCATAAGGAATTCTTTTCAATGCCGCCCGTGCGTCCAAGCCCTCGGGCAGAGGAAGCTGCAAAAGAATCCCGTGTACTTTTTCGTCCCTTCCCAGCTCGTCCAAAAGTTCTTCGACTTCATTCTGCGTCGCGTCGGCGGGAAGCTCGTAGGAAAAAGAGCGGATTCCGACTTCGCCGCATGCCTTTATCTTATTTTTTACATAGATGCGGGAAGCGGGATTATCGCCGACGATGACGACTGCCAGCCCCACTTCCATGCCTTTTTTCTCAATTTCCTCTTTAAGCTGTGAGCGAAGCTCTGCGGCCAGCGCCTTGCCGTCGATAATTTTCATATTCTCTCTCCGAACCGTATTACTTATTGATGACGCCCGAAAGGACGCCGTTGACGAAATCCGCGCTCGTTTCCGTGGAATATTTTCCGGCGAGCCCCGCCGCTTCCGAAACGGATACGACGGGCGGAATATCGTCGAAATAACAGATTTCCGCCATGGCAATGAGCAAAATGCTCTTGTCGGTGGGATTGATTCGATTCTCCCGATAGTGATGGCACGCACTCTCGATTTTTTCTATGAGCTCCGCGCGATGCTCCTCGACCGCCGCGACCAAATCGGCGGCAAAGAGCAAATCGTCGTCCTTTTCCAATCCGAATTGACGGTATATTCTCTTTTTGAAGGCGTCAGAACAATCATTGTTGAACTGTTGGGCAAAAATGATGTTCAGAGCCGCTTCTCTCGCATTACTTCTCATCTGATGTTATTTCTCCGTAAATACCGAAAATCCCTTGCCGAATCGGAAGGGATTTTGCGCTTAAACTTCTTCGGAATCTTCCGCGCCGGCATCCTCGTCGGAATCCGCTGCCGACTCGGGAGAGACGGCGGGAAACACTACGTCCTGAATATGAACGTCGACCTTCGCCACTTTATACCGAGTCATCGTTTCGACGTTCTGTTTTACCGACTGCTGAATCCGATAAGCCAATTCCGGTACGTTGTATCCGTATTTTACGATAACGGAAACGTCTGCATAAATGCCGTCCTTTTCGAGAAAGAGGCTGATTCCCCTTTTCTTTCCCGAAACCAATGTGGTGCCTTCGACCTCCTCTACCGCCAGCGCGACGATTCCGTTTACGATACCCGCATTATATACGACCTTTCCGTTTTGTTTATCGTTCAAATTAAATCTGAAATTGGACATTCAAAAAGATTCTCCTTGATAAGCTACCGCTTATATTATAGCACATCTTTCCGAATAATTCTACTGTTTTTTATCAAATAGTTTTTCTTTTTTCAACTTTGTAGGAAAAGTGGACAAAGTCACTTAAAAATACGCTCTTTTTTCAGCTCTCCGAATATACGGGCATGATGACGATATTTCCGGCGACGACTCCCGTTTCGTTTTTGAGCATGTTATAGATGGAAAGTGCCGTATCGTACGTGAGTTCGGAAGAATTGATAAACACGTTGATATTATCGGAATCGCTGGAAACGGAAACAACCGCGTCGGAGAAGCCGAGGGATTTGACCATATTTTCGAGGACGAGCTCTTTTTCCATAGCCGCGACGATTTCCATTTTCATTTTCGTCGCTTCTTCATAGCGTTCGTCCCCCGCTTCATAGAGCGCAATTACGCTGTCGAGCTGAACGAGTTCTTCGCTGCGCGCCGTCGTGCGCTCCGTGCGATAGGTAGCGAAATAATTCGCCGTGGTGACGCCGCCCTCCGCGGAAGCCAGCGCATTGGTGTTGGCGAGTACGAAATTAAATACCGCCGTCACCGCGAGCAAAAGCACTAATGCCGACATTACAACAATTTTCTTTTTGGTTGACATATTTTTATCTCCTTTTTTATTCTTTCATCAGATAAATTCTCACGGACTTTTCGTCCGTTCCCAAAGCGGCCGCCACGGCTTCCCGAATGTTCATGTTCACCAGGAGGTCGTTTGCGCCCTCGCAGACCACTACGACGCTTTCCACGCCGTCTTCTCCTTCGCAAATCATCACGTTGACCTTGCCCACCCCTTCGATTTCCTCCAAAAGCGCGCATAGCTTTTGCTCGCTTTCGCTGGCGTTTGCCATCGTCGACACCTCCTGTTTATCGTCGGTATAAAAAATTTTCCATACCGCGAAAATCAGGAGCAGGGCGAGGGCTGAAAGCAGCAGGACATCGCGGAAGCGACTGCTTTTTTCCCCGCGCTTACGGCTGCGCGAAGCCGTTTGATTATTCGACAAACTCCACCTCGCAGCCGTATTTGTCCGTAATATGCTCTTTCATCTTTTCCCGTACCTCCTCGTCGATATTTCCCTCTATGTCCTTCAAGAGTACTTTGGTGATTTTGATTTCCGTTCCCTCGTAAACGGACAGATACCCGTCCTCCCCGCCTTCGGTAACCGCGCCACAATACTCCCAAAGCAGCGTGGCTTCCACGCGGACGGAAAAGAGCTCCTCCATTTTTTCTTCCAAATCCTCTTCGGCGTTTTCTACTCTTTTCGTACTGCAATAATCTATGAAGGAACTGTCCGTTTCTATGACTGTTTCCGAGGAAAAAAACGGAAAATTTATCTCGCCGCCCGTTGCGACCTTATGAAAGAAACCCAAAATAGGTGCCAAAATGACGGCTAAACAACATAGCTTGGTCATGCCCTTGATAAATTTTGCCGTTTTCCCTTCGGGCAATACCGCCGATAAAATCCCCGTCAAAAGAACGATGCCGATAATGGCAAGAAGATAACCGCTCAAAACAGCACCTCCGATGAACAAATAATCAGCACAATTCCGATAAAATACAGAAATGCCACAAACAGCAATCCCGCGGTGCAATAGTTGAGATTATCCGCCGTTTCGCCCAAAAAGGAGGAAATGCGGCTTTCGCCGAGCGGTTGGGTAACGGCGGCAGTCAGCCTCAGAAATAAATTTGCCGCGACCAGCATGACGAGCGGCTCGAACAATACGGAGACCATGAGAAAAATACTCAGACTTCCGAGGGAATTTTTAATGAGCACGCTGCCGGCTATCGCAAGGTCGAAGCCGCCGGAAAGAAATCCGCCGACGATGGGAACGCCCGTCCCGATAGCGTATTTCGCCGCTCTGCGGGTGATTCCGTCGTATGCCGCCGAAGTCAGTCCCTGCACGGTGAAAAACAATCCGAATACGGAGACGCTCACGCCGATAATCCATTTGTTTATACTCTTGAAAAAAGCGGAAAAATTGTTAAGTTTCAATTCGTTCGACAGATTTCCCGCCATGGAAAACGCGATAATCGTCAACGTGAGCGGAAGGACGACCGCCGAAACAATAGAAACAATCGTGGTGCTTAGAAAGGCTACCGCGGGCTGGTAAATCGCGGCGGAAACGCTTCCGCCGCTCGCGGCCATGAGCGTCAACAGTAGAGGAAACGTCAGCTGCATTTGCTCGCGCATGGAGGACACGGAGGAAAAGGCGCGAGAGAAACATTCCGTCAGAACTGCCAGAACGGGAATGAGAGCCGCCGCATAAGCGACGAGAAATATCATATCCGCCGAAGTCTGAGAGGCAAAGCTGCTCTTGACGGACGACAAAATCCCGCATAGCAGCGCCACCGCGCAGATACAGGCAAAAGCGGGAAGCATATCCTTTACGTCCTCGAACAATACGTTGAGAATCTGCTTACCGAATCCCCCGTAGTCAAACTGCTCCCCCTTGATATAGTCGAAAAGCCGTTCGCCTATCGTCTCGTCGGAAAAAATCCCCAAAGAATCGATATATTCCTGCAAAGCCTCCGTATCTAATTTTTCTATTTGTTCGAGGATATTCTGATTGAGTTCCTCTTTTCCGTCCGTACCTTCCTCCGCCTGCGCGAATACGAGTCCCGGCAGGCAGAAAACGACGAAAAAAACGAGAACAAAAACCCGAAGAACGAGGCGCCGTCTCCGCCTCTTTTGTTTTCCCCTGCATGAAAGCGGCAAACCGTGTAAATAATTTTTTGTCCTCATATCAGCTCCAAGAATCCCGCCATCAGTTTGAGGACACTTTCGATGATGGGGAGAGAAAGAATTAAAATGGTGAGCTTTCCGCCGAGAATTACCTTATCCGCGACGGCGGCGCTGCCGAAGTCATTGAGCAGCCCCGCACTGAATTCGGTGAGATACCCCACACCGACGATTTTCAGAAGAATTTTAATAAGTCCGTTTTCGATTCCCGTGAGCTTTGCTATCGTCGACAGGATATTGACGGTATTTTGGAGCATGTCCACTACAAACATCAAAATAATAATGACGCCGGTAATCGTGACGGCGAAGGAAAGTTCGGGCTTGGTACTTTTGAGAAGTATTGCCGAAATTGCCGTCACGAAGGCAATGCCGATAATTTTGAAAATTTCCGTTTCCGTATGTCCTTACCTTCCTTTTGTTTTTCTTTATTTTCCGTTTTCAGCCCCGAAAGGCTACGTCAAATCGAAAAGTTCCATGATCTGCCCGAATAAATCGCCTACCATACCGACGACGATCGTCAGGACGAGAATCAGCCCTACGATGCTCACCACCGTAGCAATATCGTCGCGGTCGGATTTTTTAAGAATCTGACAGATGACGGTGACGATGATGCCGATGGCAGCGATTTTGAAAAGTATCGAAATATCCATAATCTTTATATGATGATGACTAAAATCATCAGCCCGCAGAGAAATCCGAGCTTCAAATATAGGTCTCCGTATTTGGTACACTCCTCCGCGCTTTTGCGCTTATATTCGCCCAGCGTTCCCTTTACCGATGTGAAATATGCGCTCTGAGAGGCGCTGTCGCCCTTCCCGACCATGAGAAAATAATCGTTCACGAAATCTCCCTCGTCTTTGCTCAGAAAAGAAAACGTCGGAAGAGAAGATTTTGTCTGAGGATCCTCCTCTCCGTTCTTTCCCAACGTTTCGACGAAGGCGCATAAGAGCTCGTCAAATTCTCCCTTATAGACATATTTACCGCTGAATTCCTTGATAGGACGGCGATAATAGGCAATCTCGCTCAAAAAACGCTCGTTGAACTCATTCATCTGCGAGAAAAAATTTTTTCTCTGTCTGTATTTTTTTGCGAGAACGTAGCCGCAGAAGCTCGTGAAGCATACGATTGCCACGCCGAGAATAAATTTTATCATACCGCATCTTTCATCCTTCTGCTTCCTCTAATTTTTCGTTGTAAACGGCCTTTACCTTTCCGATTGTCTTTGAATCCAACAGCACATAGCGTTCGAACAGTCCCGAAAAGGGAGGCTTCACGTCGAAGATTTCGGAAAAGTGCGCTGAGGCAATTACCTTTACCCCACCGAAAATCGCCCTTTCGACAGCCGAACAATCGGCGGCGGACAGCTCGTCCGTAATCATGATATCCGGCCGCATGGCGCGGATTCCAGCCTCGAAAGCAGTAGCTTTATCCGCATACAGCAAAACGTCGCTGGTCGCGCCCGTATCTCCCGCGGAAATTTCCCCGCGCTCGTCGCAAATCAGGATGTTTTTTCCCGTAGTTTCGCTCAGTGTCCTGCTTAAATCGCGCAATATCGTCGTCTTTCCGATACCCGGCGGAGACATAACCAATACGCTTCTGAGCTTGTCGGAAAGGCACCGCCGATAGATTTCCCGACCGCAGCCTATAATTTCATGCGGAACGCGAATACAAAGAGAGGTAAAATCCCTGATTGCCAGAGCCTTTCCCTTTTCAAAGACGTATTGTCCCGCAAGCCCGATGCGTTCCCCGTATTCTCCCGTAATAAATCCGCGTTTGATTTGTTCTTCCACCGAATAGACGGAAAAACGTCCCGCGGAAAAGACGGTGTCCCCGATTTCCGCCAAAGACGGGCATAGGGCGGCAGACGGCTTTTCGACCAACCCGTAAGCGCCGAGGCAGCGATATTTCCCCTCGTAATTTACAGTGACGGGACGTCCCGCTCTGAGGCGGATTTCATACACGCGGTTGAGATTGACGTGCCTGAGCGCCTCTTTGATATTGTCCGGGAGAAATTCCAACATTTGTTATCATTATATGCGGCGGCTTGTCCCGATAGAACACAGGAAAAAGAAAAAAGCACCCTTCGACAAGAAAGGTGCTTTTTCTTAAAATTTATAGGAGGTTCTGTAAAGGTTATTTCGTGTAATCGGAAAGGAGCTGCGTACTCTTTTCCACAAAGTCGGAAAGTTCTTCGGGCGTGAGTTTCTTATAGCCGAGCATCGCCAAATAATAAATCTGATTGACGATAAATTTCTGCTTTTCTTCCGCCTGTCCCGTAAGCCCCGCCACGATGGGATTGGAAAGATTTAGAACGAGCGTCGCGTTCTTCATGGTATCCGCTTCGCTCATGCCGTAAAAGCTGTTCATTTCCGACATTCTGCGCATAAATTCTTCCACGGTGATAATGGCGGGAATATTTCCGTTTTTGAATTTTTCCGCTTTTACGGAAATATCCTTATTGGCAAGATTGTTTTTGAAAAGCTCTATCAAATCTTTATGCTCCTCTTCTTTTACTTCTTCGCCGCTCTTCAATGCGCCGTCTACGTCCGCGTCGATACGTACGAAACGGCATTTTCCGGGATTCTTATATTCTATATAGCTGATAAAATGAGGATCGATAAACGTATCGCATACGATGGCGTCGAGCCCCGCCTCTTTGAACAAGGCGATGTACTGAGCCTGCTGCGCTTCGTCAGATACGTAATAAACGGCTTTAGGCTGTACCCCTTTCCCTGCGTCCTCGTCGCTGACCTCCTCGCCGAGAAAATCATTTAACGGCTTGTAGTCGCCTTCCAGGTTCTTGAAGATGACGATATCCTTTACTTTATCGTAAAATTCGTCGTCTTTCAGACAGCCGAACTTGATAAAGGTCGCAATATCTTTCCAGCATTCGTTATAGCGTTCTCTTTCGTTATTGAAAAGCGCCGTCAGCTTATCCGCAACTTTTTTAGTGATGTGTTTGGAAATCTTTTGTACCTGTCTGTCGTTTTGCAGGAAACTCCTCGAAACGTTGAGCGGAATATCGGGACAATCGATGACGCCGTTCAAAAGCATGAGGAACTCGGGGATCACTTCCTTAATGTTATCCGCGATGAATACCTGATTGCAATAAAGTTTCACCTGTCCCTTTTCGAGCTGTACCTGCTGTTTTTTCACCTTAGGGAAATATAAAATGCCTTTCAGGCGAAACGGATAATCCATATTGAGGTGAATCCAGAAAAGAGGTTCGTTATAGTCCATGAATGTATCCCGATAGAAATCTTTATATTCTTCGGGCGTACACTCTTTCGGGTCTTTCAGATACAGCGGAGCCGTATTATTGATGGGTTTGTCTTTGACTTCTTCCTTTTTCTCGTCGCCCTCTTTCTTGTTTTCGGCCGCCTTGTCGTCCGACTTCTTTTCTTCTCCTTTCGGATTGAGATAGATATTATAAGGCATGAAAGAGCAGTATTTTCTGAGAAGCTCCCGAATCCTGTATTCTTTCAGAAATTCCTCTTCGCCTTCGGCGAGGTGCATGACGATTTTCGTACCGCGGGAAGTCTTGTCCGTCTCGGAAAGCGTGTAGGTAGAATTACCATCCGATTCCCATTTTACAGCCGGTTCGTCCTTATAGCTCTTCGTGTAGATTTCCACGTTTTCGGAAACCATGTAAGCGGAATAAAAACCGAGTCCGAAATGTCCGATAATGCCGTCGCCGGAAGCGTTCTCATATTTTTGAAGGAAATCTTCCGCGCCCGAAAACGCTATCTGCGTGATATATTTTTCTACCTCATCCGCGGTCATGCCGATACCGTTATCCTGAACCGTGAGAGTCTTGGCTTTTTCGTCTACAAAGACGTCGATACGATATTCTTCGTCGGGCTCCGCCTTGGCTTCGCCCATCTCGACGAGCTTTTTGAACTTCGTGATTGCGTCTACGCCGTTGGCGACGATTTCGCGGAGGAAGATATCCTTATCGGAATAAAGCCATTTTTTTATAATGGGCATCATATTTTCGCTTGAAATTTTAATGTTTCCCTGTTTTTCTTCCATAATTGAAATCTCCTTTTCCGAGGTAATTTTTATAACGATTATATATAAACAGAAAAGTCTGCTTTTAATCGTATCAAAAGCAGACTTTTTATCTATTTCAAAGTATTGTTTGAAAAAACTCAGGAGTTTTTAAGCATTTCGGCGATGGAAGCTCCGCCGATACCGCCTTCGTTCCATTCGGTATATTCGTCCGCAGGTCTGTCCTTGGAGAACTTTTTCGCTCTGCCTTCGGATTCGCCTCTTGCGGCTCTCGGACGTCTTTCGAGATTTTCAGGCTTGGGTTCCAACGCCTTGATGGAAAGCGTCATCTTTTTTTCTGCACAATCAAGCTTCAAAATTTTTGCATCGATTTCTTCCCCGATCGTCAAAGCTGTCGTCGGATTCTCTAAAAACTCGTGAGAAATCTGAGAAACGTGAACGAGACCGTCGATGCCTTTTTCCACTTCGATAAACGCGCCGAAAGGAACGATTCTGACAACTTTGCCGTGAATGACGTCGCCTTCCGCATACTTATCGGCAGCAAGGTCCCAAGGCTGCGGCTGAAGCTGTTTATAGCCGATAGAAACTTTCTTCGCTTCGGTATCGATTTTCAAAACCTTGAACTGATACTTCTTGCCGATTTCCAATACGTCGGTGACGGCTTTTACCCCCGTCCAGGAAAGATCGGAAATGTGAGCGAGGCAGTCGAATCCGTTCACCGATACGAAAGCGCCGAAGGATGTGACCCTTTCCACTTTCCCTTCCACGATATCGTCGACGTGAATGTTTGCGAAAAATTCGGCTTCTTTTGCCGCTTTCGCAGCCTCTCTCGCGGCCTTTTCTTCCTCGATGATGACGCGCTGAGAAGCGATGATTTCCTTTCTTCTCTCCGTCTTGATCTCGAGCATTTTAAGACGCAGCTTCTTTCCCACATATTTTTCGAGTTCCTTTACATAACCCGAACGGATTTCCCTTGCGGGAACAAATACCGTATAGGAACCGAGCTCGCCCGTAAGACCGCCCTTATTGTATCCCGTGCAGGGAATATCGAACTCTTTACCTGCTTCGATATCCGCGAGCATAGCTTCCTCTTCCTTGACCTTCTTGATCATTTTCTGAGAGAGCTTGACGGGATTCACGGACACGACCATCAATTCGATTTCCTCGCCGACCTTGGCCGCGAAATCGTCTTTATTATAATTTTCGCAGTCCACTTCGTCTTTATCGAGAATCACTTCCTTCTTTGCGAGAGGGAGCAATACCGCAATTCCCGAATCGTCCGCCGACGAAATCGTAGCCGTAATCAGCTGTCCTTTTTTGAACTTCGGCTGATTGTCCATGTTCGCGACAACTTCTTCCATCGTCGCTTTTGCTTCTGTTTCCATTCCTTCCATCTTTAAGAGAACCTCCTGAGTTTGCGCGTTAGGGGTGCTGGCACCCGTAACAATACCTACCTTTTTAAATCTTTTGATTTTATGATAATCAAGATCGTCTGAATTCCGCATACGGAACACATTGGAACAATACTTCGCACAGATATCGTACAGCTTGTTGGTAT
>USMU01000040.1 GCA_900555925.1 uncultured Clostridium sp.
CAGACAAAAGTCTGCCGCCGTCTCTTCATTTTCAAGATATATAGAAAGCAAATCACTCGTCGTCGGGAGCGGAAGGCACCGAAGCCTCCGCGCGCGCCTCCCGCGCCTCCCGCGTATCCTTATCCTTGGCGGAAGGAACTTTTTCCGCTTTTTCCAAAGCATTTTTCAGCCCCGCGTTGCCCAAAGATGAAAATCAAAGTCAATATCATATGGCGATTCCGAAATACGGATAAGCCGCATTCCCGTCAGATGAAGACCAAAGCGCCGAACAGCGCGCCCAAGAGGGCGCCGACGGCGAGGTCGGAAGGGTAGTGTACGCCGGCGGCGAATCGTACATAGCCTAAAACGGCGCCCGCGGAGAGGACGACGATTCCCGCGGGGAGGCAATAGGGGAGAAATACCGTGCCGATGACGAAAGCGGAGGCGAGGTGACGGCTGGGAAAGGAGTGTCCCTTTTTCTTCTTTTCGATGACGGGAACGATTCCCGCGCCTTCATACGGGCGCTTGCGGTCGAAGAGATTTCTCAGGAGCGAAACCGTGAGCAGGCAAAGAAGGGGGATCCCCAAAATTTTGAGAAAGTCCGTCCATTCGGGGGTATGTATGAAAAATTCAAACAGGCACAAAAACGCATAGGCCGCGAATATCGCCGCCGTCAGCCCGTAATTTGCGAAAATCAACACTTTTTTCGCCTGTGGATGGCGAAAATAAAACCGCGAATGACGTTCGTATATTTTTCGATAAAATTCGTGCGACATGCAATCAGTATACCATATCTTATAAAATTATGCAACAAAAAACGGAACCTCCCGACAGGGGGAGTCCGGGAGATTCCGCGGGCCCGCGGCCGAACCGCGTACCCTTTTCCCCTTTCCGCAAAAGAATAAAAGAAAGGGGAGGCGTGATTCTTTTGATAAAATCAAAGGCAGAATTTTTGTGTTTTTCCCGCAACGGCCGCCGACCCATTTCGTCCCTTGGAATTTTTGTCGGGGACGTTTTTTCTTTCTCTGAGATTGTCGGGGCGGGTTTGCTTCGTCCTTCTTCGGTGTCCTTTGAACGCCGTCACTCCTTCTTCGCGTTCGCGACTTTTTCCGCCAGCATGGGCGGCACTTCCTCGTAGTCTAAAAATTCTGCGGCAAACTTTCCGCTTCCGCGCGTCAGAGAACGGAGCTCCATGGTATATTTTTCGATTTCCGCTTGAGGAACCTCCGCCGTGACGATCGTCAGTTCGTTTTCCGTCGTAGTGCCCATGATCCGTCCGCGGCGTTTGTTGATGTCGCCCATCACGTCGCCGAGATAGTCGCCCGGTACGGCGATTTTTAAGCGATATACGGGCTCTAAAAGCACGGGCGAGGCATTCTTCAAGCCCTCCTTGAAAGCGAGCGCTGCGGCCGCTTTGAAGGCCATTTCCGAGCTGTCTACTTCGTGATAGCTTCCGTCGTAAAGCACCGCCTTGACGCCCGTGACGGGATAGCCCGCGATGGGACCGGAGGAAAGACTCTCTTTGAGACCCTTTTCCACGGCGGGGAAATACTGTTTGGGAACGGCTCCGCCGACCACTTCCTCTTCAAATACGAAGGGATCTTCGCAGGGCTCGAAACGAATTTTGCAGTGGCCGTACTGGCCGTGTCCGCCCGTCTGTTTCTTGTATTTGCCCTCCGCGGTGGCGACGGAGCGAATGGTTTCGCGGTAGGCGATTTTCGGTTCCGTCAGCTTGACGTCCACGCCGTAGCGCGATTTTACCTTTTTCGCCAGCATTTCGATTTGCGTATCGCCCTGTCCGCCGATGAGGATTTCTCCCGTCTCGGTATTCTTTTCCACCGAGAAAGTATAATCTTCTTCGGAAAGTTTATTCAGACCCGCAAAAACTTTGTCCTCCTCTCCCTTCTTTTCGGAGGAGACCGCCATAAAGAGCGTGGGTTTCGGGAAACGTATCGCGTCGAATTTTACTTTCGCGCCCGCGTCGCAGAGCGTGTCGCACGTCGAAGTGATACCCAATTTATTTACCGCGCCGATGTCGCCCGCCAAAAGTTCGGTGACGGGTTCCGTCTTTTTGCCCTTCAAAAGATAAATCTGACCGATGCGCTCTTCTTTTTCCGCGTTTGCGTTCCAGACGACGCTTCCGCTCTTCAAAGTTCCGCGGAAAACTTTCAGATAACTGAGTTTTCCCGAGTAGGGGTCGATGACCGTCTTGAACACCTGCGCTGCGAGCGGAGCGGACGGATCGGGAAGGATATTCACGACCTTATCTACCATAAGGTCGGTGGCGAGCGTATTCACGCGTTCGTTCGCTTCGGGCATATAGGCGACGATTTCGTTCAGAAGATTGATGACGCCGCGGTTTTGCAGAGCGCTGCCCGCCATGACGGGGATCGTGTTCACCGACGCGATGCCGAGGCGGATTCCGTGAATCGTCTCTTCACGGCTCAATGCGCCCGCTTCGAAATATTTGTCGAGCAGGACTTCGTCGTTTTCCGCGGCGGTCTCCATGAGGCTGGCTTTCATTTCCTCCACTTCGGCTTGAAGCTCCGTGGGAATGGGGATTTCCTCCGCGCCGTCGGCGGTGAAACGATACGCTTTTTCCTGTAACGCGTTGATGCAGCCCTGCATTTTTCCGTTTTCCATAATGGGAATCTGAATGGGGGCGAGTTTACCAGAATACTTTTCTTTCAAAGCCCGCACCGTTCCGAAATAGTCCGCGTTTTCTTTATCCATGCCGTTTATGAAGATGATGAGCGGCTTTCCCAGTCTCAGGCAGTAATCGACTACGCTTTCCGCGCCGATGGGAAGGACGCCGTTCGCTCCGATGACGAGGAGTGCGCCGCTTGCCGCCCGAAGCCCTTCGTGGCGCTCGCCTTCGAAATCGTAAAAGCCGGGAAGGTCGAGAAGATTGATTTTCGTGCCCTTCCAATGAAGGTAGGCGCAGGCGGTATAGATGGACATCTTTTTCGACTTTTCCAGCTCGTCGAAGTCGGTGACGGTGGTGCCGTCCGCGACCTTCCCCTGACGATCTACGGCCCCGCCGTTAAAAAGCATGGCCTCGCACAGCGTCGTCTTTCCTTCGCCGCTGTGACCGATGACTGCAATGTTACGAATACTTTCTCCGATAATGCTCATATAAAGTGTCCCCCTGATTTGGATTTTGATTTTTGTTATCAAGAAATGATAACTGCAACCATTATAATACATCTTGCCGTATTTTTCAAGAGGGTTTTGAAAAATTTTTTGAAAAATTTTTGAGAAAATCGCGTATGAGAGGGGCAGGGACGGAGTGAACGAAAAAATATTTTTTCCGAACGGGAAAAGTCGATTGACAAAACGAGCAAATGAGCTTATACTTATAATGATAATTAACGGTAATAACGGGCGCGGGGCGTTTGAGGAGCGTTGCGGGGAATTTTTTTGCCGCATCGGACGGAGAGCGGCGGAAACGACGGAGAGGTAAAGACATGAGCGATATAGAAGGAAGAATATATTTCGACCATGCGGCGACGACGCCGCTCGATGAGGAAGTATTTGAGAAAATGCGTCCCTATTATACGGAGATTTTCGGAAACGCCGATTCTCCTCATTCCTTCGGGCGCGAGGCGGTCCGCGGCGTGGACGCCGCGCGGGACAAGGTCGCAGAGCTCATCGGGGCCGCGCCGAAGGAGATCTATTTTACTTCCGGCGGCACGGAGAGCGACAACTGGGCGATTATCGGCGGCGCGCATGCGGCGAAAGACGGGAGAGACGAGGGAAAATCACGGGGAACGGAACGCGCGCGAGGGCAGGAAGGTGCGCGGGCGCGGGAGCGTTCGGCAGGGCGCATGCGGGTACTCATTTCGTCCGTGGAACATCACGCGGCTCTCTCCGCGGGCGAACGGCTGAAAGAGGAGGGATATTCCGTCGAATATCTTCCCGTAAACCGAGAGGGCAGGGTAGAGCTCAGGACATTGGAGAGGGCACTCGGCCCCGACGTGGGACTCGTCGCGGTCATGGCGGCGAATAATGAGACGGGCACGGTTCAGCCCGTGAAAGAGCTGGCGGCCGCGGCGCACGCAAACGGGAGCTTATTCTTTACCGACGCGGTGCAGGCGGCGCCCTATCGCAAAATCGACGTTTCGGACTGGGGCGCGGACATGCTCTCTTTTTCGGCGCATAAATTTTACGGGCCGAAGGGCTGCGGCGTATTGTATGTAAGATCGGGCGTGAAGATAGGGAAGCTCGTTTCGGGCGGAGAGCAGGAACGGGGCCTGCGCGGAGGAACGACGAACGTGCCTTCTATCGTCGGGCTGGCGGCGGCTTATGAAAAAACGGTCGGGACGTTGGAGAAAAACAACGCGAAAATAAGCGGTTTCAAAGAATTGTTCCTCAAAAAAGTGTTTTCGGAAATCGATGGGGTAAAGCTCAACGGTACGGCGGAGCTTCCCGGAATCGTCAACCTTTGCTTTGAAGGGATAGACAATGCCGCGTTTCTCTATAACATGGACTTGCACGGCGCGGCGGTCTCGGCGGGGTCGGCGTGCGCCGCGGCTTCGATAAAGCCCAGTCACGTGCTCTTGGCCATGGGACTTAGCGAGCGGGAAGCGCGTTCGTCCGTCAGGTTCAGTTTCGGACGGGACAACACGGCGGAAGAAATTCTGCGCGGAGCGCGGCTGACGAAAGAAATCGTCGATCGTCTGCGCGGAATAATATAAAAAACAAAAGGAGTACAATCATGATCAAGCATGTCGTTTGTTTCAAATTGAAGGACGGCGGAAAAAAAGAAGAGGCGAAAAAAGTTCTCTTATCCATGGAAGGGAAGGTTCCGACGCTGAGGGGAATAGAGGTCGGCACGGACTTTTTAGGCTCGCCGCGTTCCTACGACGTCTTTCTCGGCGTACTGTTGGAGGACGAAAAAGCGTTGGACGAATATCAGAACGATCCTTATCACGTCGGGGTGGTAAAAAAGTTCATGCACGCGGAGACGGAAAGTTCGGTGGCGGTGGATTTCACGGTTTAACCGAAAAAGAAAAAATGCCTGTCGAAAACGGATTTTCGGCTGTAACGCCGTGACGGGGACGGAAAGCTCGATCGCGCGGATACCGTTTATGTACGACGAAACGGACGGTTTTTTCGCGAAGAGGGGGCGTTTCCTTCTCGTTTTCGGAAAAATTTTTCGGAAAAACGGAAAAAAATATCCCCGTTATGTCTTTACTAATCACAAAAAATATGATATAATACGGTTATCAATGAATCGGAGGTAACAATTATGGCACATAAGATTACGGATGAATGCGTAGCTTGCGGCGCTTGCGCCGATACCTGCCCTGTCGGGGCGATTTCCCTCGGCGATGCCGGTATCTATGTGGTAGATGCCGATACCTGCGTCGATTGCGGCGCCTGCGAAGACGTTTGCCCTACCGGTGCAATCAAGGCAGAATAATTTTCACTGCGACGAAAGAGGCGTGGGGACAGCCCGTAGCGGGACTTCCCGCGCCTTTTTTCGTAAAAAGGTTTACCGTGATACGGATCTTGTAGAAAGGAGTTTATAGTTTGTCATGCGTCTTTCCGAATACGAAGTGGCCGAAGATTTGATGATAGACGGGTTAAAAGTCATTCAGGATACGAGATTGTACCGCTTTACCTCCGATTCCGTATTGCTCTCCCGCTTCGCGCGGGCGAAACGGGGGGATAACGTGGCCGACTTCTGCGCGGGGAGCGGCATCGTCGCCTTTCATTTTTATGCGCTCAACCGCGCTTTTGGACTGCGTTTTACGCTCTTTGAAATGCAGAAGGAGCTTTCCGAACTGTCCGAAAAGACGATCGCGCTCAACGGGTTCGATAATTTCCGCGCGGAAAATTGCCGCATTCAGGATATTCCCGAACGCTATCGGGAGACTTTTTCCTTGATTCTCTGCAATCCGCCCTACGAGCGCGGCGGCTTCGAAAACGACGATTACAAGAAAGCGATTTGCCGCAAGGAAATCGAGGTGAACCTCAAAGAAATCGCCGCCGCGGCGTCCTTCGCGCTGAAATCCGGCGGGAGAATCGCGCTCGTCAATCGCGCCGACCGCCTTGCGGAAGTCGCTTATACTCTGCACGAGGCGGGAATAGAATTGAAAAGAATCCGGTTCGTTTGCGGAAAAGAGGGCGCAAAACCCTATCTGCTCCTCGCCGAGGGCGTCAAGGGCGGAAAACCCAATACCGAAATTTTGCCGACGCTCGTCAATCGGCGATAAAACCGCTTTGCCGTCGATCTGCGGTAAAAAGTTCTCGAATCTCCGTCTTTGACCGACGGGGAATCCCCAAAATGCCTCCCCGTTTCACGGGAAACGCGAAAAA
The DNA here is from genome assembly GCA_900555925.1 of uncultured Clostridium sp. GTDB lineage: Bacteria > Bacillota > Clostridia > Christensenellales > Borkfalkiaceae > Scatosoma. The sequence goes on from USMU01000040.1 coordinate 6,304, forward strand.
GGAAGAAAAATGATTTATTTTGTAGCGACGCCCATCGGCAATCTGAAAGACATTACTCTCCGCGCTTTGGAGACGCTCCGCGCCGCGGACGTCATATTTTGCGAGGATACGCGGCATACCGTAAAACTTCTGAACGCTTACGAAATCAAAAAGCCGCTGTATTCCTGCCATAAATTCAACGAAACGGAAGCGACGGAAAAGATTTTGTCATTTTCGCGCGAGGGAAAGACGGTCGCGGTCGTCTCCGATGCGGGCACGCCCGTCGTCTCCGATCCCGGAAACATCGTCTGTAAAATTTTGCGCGAGGCGGGCGAGCCGTATACGCTCATTCCGGGTGCGTGCGCGTTCGTCGCGGCCTTGGTGCTGTCCGCTCTGCCTGCGGACAGATTCGCGTTCATCGGTTTTCTCCCCGAAAAGAAGGGGGACAGAACGGCTCTTTTGGAAAAATATAAGGATCTCGATATAACGCTGGCCTTTCACAGCGCTCCGCAGGACGTGGACAGGGATATTGCCTCTCTGTTCGCGGCGTTCGGAGACCGCCGCGCGGTCGCGGTCAGAGAGATTTCAAAAATTCATGAGGAAAGCATTCCCTTTTATTTGTCCGAGGGACTTTCGGGGGAAAAACGCGGCGAATACGTCCTCGTCGTCGAAGGCGCGGGCGAGCGCGAAAATCCTTTGAACGCCCTTCCCGAACGGGAACATATCCGCCATTATATGGATATGGGACTCGACAAAAAAGAAGCCCTGAAACGCGCGGCAAAAGACAGAGGAATCTCTAAATCCGCGCTGTATCCCTTTTCTCTCGACCTTTGAAAACATAGGACAACGTTTCGGATAACGTCGATTTTTAATATACAGAAAAATTGCTCAAATAGCGGCGATTTTTCTCTAATTTGCGACACTTTTATGAAAAGTGTCGCTTTTATTTTTATGAAACCGATAGAAAAAGTCATAAAAATATATGATAAAATGCTTTTGCGTGCTTGACTTAAAGAGGAATATCCCTTATAATGGTATACAGAAAATATTTGTATTTTTTCGTCTTTGAGGACGGGAAAAAGGAGAAATAGAGATGAACGGAAAAAAGAAGTGCGCCTTGGCGGCGGTTTCCGTGCTGACGGCGTCGCTGATTTTGGCTGCCGCGGGGTGCGGGGAGGTGAAAATCAATACGGGGGAAATCCGCGCGGAGGGGGAAACGACGATCATTCAGACGCCCACAAAGACCGCGGCGGAATACACGCCTGAGGAGAATGCTTATGTTGTCGCGGGAAGGTTGAAGAGTCTCGAATTTTATCGCTCGGAAGTAAGGGGACAGGTCGTTGCGGGATTTTTGAATTATAAGCAGACGATAGAGGACACGCATATCAAAAACGGCGACGAGTCGTATACGCAGGCGAAATCCATGTCCATGCTGGTAAACGTGGGAAAACAAGCGTTTTTCAAGGGCGGGAAAGTCGTCATGCGGGACGCGACGGACGTCAAAAAAGATAAATGGTCGGACGATTTTTCTGTGACGACGTTGGAGGATTACCGCGAAAAGCGCGGAGCCGAGCCCACCGCCCTTTCCAATTATATCCTCAACGACGAGACGATCTTGAAGGCGGAACTGGTTTCCGTTTCGGACGGGGTATATACCTGCCGCTACGAGATAGATCCCAAGGCGGGAACTTCCCGCTATGCGGTGAAGATGATGAATTACGGCGGGCTGAAAAGCGCGCCGGAGTTTGAAAGCTGTACGCTCGAACTCAAATTCGACGAAAATTGGATTCCCGTTTCCCTGACGACGACGGATAAATACACCGTAAACTTTATCGGGGATATGTCCTGCTCTTCCACGATGACGGAGACCTTTTACGATATCGGAAAACCTACGGAAATTCCGTCCGCAGAGCTTTTCCGCGAAAAGTTGGGAGACGTTCCCGACGAAATCGTTCCGGGCGGGGAAGTGAACATGGAGGACGGATTGGCGGCGCTCACCGACGCGGTGATGAACACGGATTTGTCCGGCGGGATAAAGGTGAACGGAGTCCTTGCGGCTTCGTCTGCGCAGAATAAACTCCTTTCGCTGCCCGTGGACGGCTGGATTTCCTTCGACCTCGAAAAATTCGCCGTAGAAGGGCTGAAAAGTGCGTTCCGCGCGCGTCTGTCCGCAGAGCTTTTGGGGCTGCCCGTAAACTTTTACTATACGGGGGACGGAACGCTGTACGTCGCGGTAGGGACTGTCCGTTATAAATATCCGCTTTCTCTGCCCGACGAGGGAACGAGTTTTGAAGAGGGGCTGGAACTCCTCTCGGCCGAGAAGATTTCTCAAAACGGGAATACATATACCTATCGGTTCCTGTTGGACGAGGCGCTGTTTGCGCCCGTGAACGAAGCGCTTTCCGAGTTTACCGAAGGGCTGGTCGGACCTGCGAAGGAGCTCCTTTCGGGGATTTCCTTAAAAGAGGCGGGCGCCGTCGTGTCCATTCATAAGCCCGAAAATCAATCGGGAAAAATCGCGGCGGCGGAACTGTTCGCGGATTTTTCCGCGGCGACGCTGTCGGCCGATACGGCGGTGTGCGAATTTACCGAGGCTCTGCCTTCGGCGGAAGAACTCGCGGCTTATCTTCCCGCGGATACCGAGAAGCTTTCCGCGAATTTCTCTGCCCTGCTTTCGTTTGCAGATGCGCTTTCCGCCTTCGATTGGACGGCGGGCATGAATCTCAAAGCGCAGCTGAAATCTACTTTGTCCTTCGACGTCCCCGCGCAGATTCAGATATTGCCCGAAAAATTGCTCGCGGGGGATCTTTTGGGCGCGGTGCGTATCTATGCGAATTTTGACGTGCCCCTCATTACGCTGTTCGGGGGGCCGGCGGTGGAAATTTATTTCCAAAACGGTATTCTCACGACCGTGGACAAAAAGAGCGGTCAGGTCAGCGAGTCGAATCTCGCGGGTGCGGTCGGAGAACTCCTTGCGAAAAAGTTGCCCGACCTTATCGGCGGGATTTCGGGCGGCGCGGACGGGATTGTAACCCTTTTGGCGGACGCGGCGCTGAACTCCGAAACGACGGTTTCGGAAGCCGAGGACGGAACAAAGACCGTACAGCTGAATTTCAGCGAAAATTTCAATGCCGTTTTGTCGGAGGCATACGCGGCGATCTGGGACGCGGTGGGGAATATCGACATGGGAGATATGGAGAGCTTGAAGCCTCTGCTCATCGGCATGTTCAAATTCGACGTGGAACGTTCCTCCTTCGTTTCGGAATACAAAGACGGAAAGCTGCAAAGTTTCTCGCTGAATCTCCTCAACGAACCGAAAAACAAAAAATTTATTCTCGGCATTCAAATGGGGAACGCCATGGCCGAAGGAGAAATGGATTCCCGTTTCGACGCCCTCGCTGCGGCGGCCGCCGCATACGAGGAGGGCGCGGCGGTGCGCGAAGCGGTGAAGAATTTAGTCGACAACGGCGTCTTGTGGCTGGGAGATTCCTATGGGGAAAAATTGGACGAAGTCGATGCGATGTACAGCGCGCTTTCTGACGCCGCCAAAAAGACGGTGACGGATTATAAAAAGATCGCGTCGCTCAGAAAGGATTGGCTGGCTTTGAGAAAACCCGTGGACGAGTTTACGACGCTGTTGGAGACGCTCAGAGAATCGCCGACGGAAGAGGACTGGTCACAGGCGGAAAAGCTCTTCTCGGCGTTCGATGTCCGACAGAAGGAGTATCTCGGTCCCTATGCGGAAAAGGAATACCTCGAACTGTTGGAGGCGAGAGGGGAATAAACGCGGAAAGAGCGTTCCGTTCTTTCATTTTTTGCGTATAAACGCGCAAAAAGAATTATTTTAAAAAAGTGAAATAAAATCATTGTATTTTTTCCCGGACAGAGCTATAATATCCCCACTTCAAAAGATAAATATCTGTCGATATCGGAGAAAAACGTATGACTAAGGAATTGACGAAAGGCAGTCCCTTCCGACTGATTTTCAGTTTTATGCTGCCCGTGCTCATCGGGAATATTTTTCAGCAGCTCTACAATATGGCGGATACGCTGATCGTCGGTCACACCGTTTCTTCGGACGCGATGGCGGGTGTGGGGAGTACGGGCTCCATCACCTTTCTCATCATCGGTTTTGCTACGGGCCTGACATCGGGCTTTGCCGTGCGGACGAGTCAGCGCTTCGGCGCGCGGGACGAAGCGGGCGTCAGAAAGAGCGTCGCCGTCTCTTTGGAATTATGTATTCTTTTGACGGCGTTTTTGATGTCCTTGGCCATGCCCCTCGCGGGGCCGCTTCTGCGGCTCATGCAGACTCCCGAAAAATATTTTTCCTATGCGTATTGGTATCTGTTCGTATGCTTCGGCGGAATCGGCGCGACGATTCTCTATAACATCTCCGCGGCGACGCTCCGTTCCATCGGGGATACAAAGACGCCGCTCGTCATTCTCGTCGTCTCCGCCGTTTTGAACGTCGGGCTCGATTTGCTCTTTATCGTCGTATTCAAAATGAAATATACGGGCGCCGCGGCTGCGACCGTCATCAGCCAATTCGTCGCCGGCGTCGGCGGACTCATTTATATGTTGAAGGCCTATCCCATTCTGCGCCCTCATCGTTCGGATTGGAAAAGTTTTCGTCTCTGGGGCGGGCATATCGCGCTGGGACTTCCCATGGCATTGCAATTCTCCATTACGGCGATCGGCAGTATCATTCAACAGACCGCGCTCAATTCGCTGGATAAGAGCATGCCGGGAATCGTCACCGCTTATACCGCAGCCACGAAAATCAGCAACTTCGCCACGACGCCCTTCGATGCGCTCGGCGTCACCTTCGCCACTTATGCGGGGCAGAACTTCGGCGCCAAGGAATACGGCCGCATCAAGGACGGCGTGTTCGCGGGAATGTGTTATGCGCTCGGAATCTGGGCGGTCGGATTGGCGCTCTGTACCTTCCTCGGCCGCCCTCTGACGGGGATATTCCTCGATAAGACGACCGGCGACGCCGCTCTGTACTATAACGAAATTCTGGGATATTCCAAAAAATATCTCGTCTTTCAGAGTGCGTTTTACGGTCCGCTCGGCGTCATCTTCGTCTACCGCAATACCTTGCAGGGAATCGGCCGCTCCGCTTTGACGATGATCGCGGGCGTCACCGAACTCGTCGGCAGAACGGTGTCCTCCTTCCTGTTCGTCAAACTTTTCGGGTTTACGGGAATCTGTCTCTCCAATCCCATGGCTTGGCTCGCTGCGGATATCTTTCTCGTATCGGCCTATTACATTATCATGCGAAAATACCGCGTCCCCCGCGCTTACGGATTTGCGAAACTGTTCCGCCGCTCCAAAAAATAAATTTCACGAAATAATAACATTCCTTTGATATAGTCAACATAATTTAATACTAAACTATTAAAAACGGGAGGGCGGCATGGAAAAAACGGAAGAAATTCATTTGCAGGACGGCGGAGAGCCGAAAACGAGCGAGTTTTTGCTGAAACTTTCAAGCATGCGGGAAAAATGGGTGAGGACGGCGGTATTTCTCAAAGCGTTTTATCTGCTTGCGCTGACGGCGCTCTTGCTGTTCGGACAGTATGCCGCGATTGAATTGCAGGTTTTTGCGGCGATTCTGGCGTTCGGGTTTTGGGCTTTGGATTTTTTCTGCCTTTATAAAAGGACGGTTTATGCCGTCAATGCGGAGAGATTGAAAGCGTCGCCCGAAACGTTCGTGTTCGACGATTGCGTAAAGCCCTTCAAAGAAAGCGAAAAATGGGGAAAATCGGCGGTTTGCTCCGCCGTGTGGTATGCGTTGTTATTCATCGCCGTCGTCATTTTTTTGGAAGCGATTGCCTGACGGGATTTTTCTTTTGAGAGAATTTTTCGGGCGCCCCGAAACGAACGGGGCGCTTGTTTTATTCGTTCGGCTGTCGGGGCGTAAAATTCCGTATTCGCTTGACAAACGGCGGCTTTCTATGATAGCATTATAATGGAAAAGGGATAAAAAGACTGCGGAAAGTCCGCCCGCGGGAAATCTGACCGCAAAAACGGAGGAAAAAGTCGGACGACGTCGGGAAAAGCGCGTGGATAAGCGGCGCGGTATAGCGACGGGATTTTTTCGCATAATAATCGGGAGAAAGTGAGGAGGTGGAGAAGAATGCCTTTTGAATATTATATTATCTTTTTGGTGTTGATTTTGCTTTGTGCGGCGTTTTCGGGCTGGGCGAGCATGCGCGTACATTCCGCATACAGCGCGTTCAGTACGAAAAAAACGGCGTCTCATATGACGGGCTACGATACAGCGGTGAGACTGCTTCGGGCGAACGATATTTACGATGTCTCCGTCGGCAGAGTGAAGGGGCGCCTGAGCGACCATTTCGATCCCCGTCGCGGCGTGGTGAATTTGTCCGACGCGACATACGGAGACGATTCCGTTGCGGCAGTTGCGGTCGCGGCGCATGAAATCGGGCACGTGGTGCAAAAGGAGAGAGGGTATATTCCCTATAAAATCCGTACCGCTTTGGTTCCGATCACCAATTTCGGGGCGCGGCTGGCTTTGCCTCTGGTGCTCGTCGGATTGCTGCTGGATATTTTCGTGAATGCGACTTCCGCTTCCTCCGTCGGATTCTATCTCGCGGTTGCGGGGGTAGTGCTTTACGGACTCTCGACGCTGTTTACTTTGGTGACGCTCCCCGTGGAGTTGGACGCCAGCCGCCGCGCGAAAAAGATGCTCCTCGAAGAGGGGATTCTCGCGGAGGACGAGAAAAAGGGCGCGGGAAAGGTTCTGAGTGCGGCGGCGCTCACGTACGTCGCGGCGCTGTTGACCTCGCTCATTTACTTTTTGCGATTTGCGGTGTGGGTATTCGCGTTGTTCGGGCGGCGCAGAGATTGAAAAATCGGAAAAATTTTTCCGAAACCGCAACCCCTGAAAGAAAAAAATCTACTATGCAGGTGAACGGAGAAAATTTCGACGTTTGCATGCCGAGGAGTCCCGAATGACAGACGAAGAGATTGTCGAATTGTATTTTTCCCGCAATCAGACCGCTCTGTCCGCCACGGCGGAAAGGTACGGCGGTTTTTTCCGTGCGGTGTCCGTCAACATTTTACATAACGGACGCGACGCGGAGGAGTGCGTCAGCGATACATACCTCGCCTGTTGGAATACCATACCGCCTGAGCGTCCCCGGTCCTTAAAGGCCTATGCGGGGGCGTTGTGCCGCAATATTTCTTTCGATTGCTATAAGCGCTCGCACGCCCAAAAGCGCGGCGGGGGCAAGACGGAGACGCTTCTTTCGGAAATCGAGGAATTTTTGCCCGCGGAGGGGCAGGGGAGCGATTACGAGGAAAATGCCGCCGCGGAAGCGATCAATGATTTTCTTTCTTCCCTGAAAACGGAGGAACGCATAGTCTTTGTCCGCCGCTATTGGTTTTCGGACGACATTAAAGAAATCGCCGCGCGCATGGGATTTTCCGAAAGCAAGGTAAAATCGCTGTTATTCCGACTTCGGGGAAAACTGAAAGAGAAATTGCTCCGGGAGGGGATCGGGATATGAGGGATAAGAAAAATTTTTCCACGCTCGGAAAAATCGACGAAAAATTTGTCGAAGAAGCGGAATCCTATTCCGTTTCCGAGACGGAAAAAGCGAAGGCAAAGCGAAGAAAGCGCGTTTTTGCAGAGCGTATTTTGGCCGCGGCGGCCGCCGCCTTCGTCGTATGCGCGGGGATTTTGTTTTTTTCACGATTTTTTTCCGGAATGAAATCCGCCGGAGGTGCGGATAATATGGCCACTGCTCCCGAAGCGGGCGATACCGTGGATAAATCGGAGGACGGCGCGGCGGATATTTCGTCCGCAAGCGGAGAGTCGCAGGTTGATTCGGAGGATTCCGATTCTTCGGATTCTTCGTCGGAAAGCGGAACGGAGGAGGATAACTGAACGGAAGCGGCGCGGATTTTCCGCGTCCCTACAAGGAATTTTTTCGGGAAGGTGACTCCTTTTTAAGAGTTAGGCGTGGCATCATGCCACGCCTTTTCTCGTACTATTTAATTCCTCTCGTCCAATAAATCACCAAAATCGGGTAAATCTATTGCTTCAACCAAATTATAGATAATTTTTACGATGCGGGTGTAATGACCGTTAACCTTTTCTTTTTCATAGATATAAACCTTATCTATGAAAGCACGTAAGATTTCGGGCGTTAGCTCATCAAAATCACTATGAATTTTTTTAATTCAGGTGGGAGCCGAAAAGGGGCATTATTTTCTTCTATTAATAAATCATAATGAGTATTACATCCATAGTTTTTACCACGTTTTAACGGAATAAACAAGCATAAGTTTTTCGGGAACGTATATTAAAGCAATGCTATCGGCTTCATTATCTCTTTTATGTTCTTTCCACAAATATTTTTTCTCGAAATCGGGTAGATATTCTTCGGGCAAAACCCTTAAACCGCTACCAAACAATTCGGCATCTTCGGGTGTCGCATTTTTACTAAACTCAAAATACGTATTAACGGCTTCCTTTATTTTACGTTCAAATTCTTCGTCCTTTTCTTTGAGAAATTCGCTTTCAATTAGCCAATCCGTAGGTTCTTGTTCAAAGATAAAAACCGTATAACCTATGGATTCTTGCCAAGATTGATAATAATTATATACCATTTTTGCTTCTTTGGGGATTTCTACCTTAAAGAAACCTTTAATTCTTGACCTGGCATCTTTTTCTTCTATCAAATCACACCCCGCAAAACTTATACTCATACAAAGCATAAGCAAAGCCGCAAGCCCGATTGTCAATAATTTTTTAATCTTTTTCATTGCAATAATCCTTTAAGGTTTTCTTTCAATTTTATCTTTGAAAAGTTCTTCAAATTTTTCTATTGTACCATAGTTATACGTTCCTGCTTGCGTGCCTCATCAGAACGCTATCTTGTAAATATTTCTATAATGCTTAAATCCTTTATTTTCTAATGAAATGATGGATCTATAATCAATTGCATAATTCCGTCAATTAGAATTATATCCGAATAAATTGGTAAGCATAGACTTAAATTTAAAATAACAGAAATTATAAATATAATCGAAAGTACATTATAGTCAACCCTTCTAACCCTCTTAAAAATAATTTCGCAAACAAATTTTTTCTTTTATAAGCGGCTTTTCTAAATGCTTTGCCATAATATTTAATTTGAAATACTAAAAGGCTCGGCCGCCAATGCCGACCCCAAACTAATACACATAAATACAATTTTTGAGTAGTGTTGAATGTAATATTGAACAATATACACTTCTCGTTATTTATAAGTGCTAAATAAAGATTTTTTACTCACTAATATGCTAAGTTGGGTTAAAAATAGAAAAGTGCATAGCCGAAACCACACACCGGAAAACGCAGTCCCGCTTCTGTTGCGCCACAGTTGACATCGTCCTAAAAGATGGCAAACGAAGCCTACGTTTTTACCAAACGTAAACTTAGGACGAAAAAATATTAAACTGTACCACATAGTTATTATAGCATATACTGCGAAAAAAATCAATATCTAATGAACTTTAATCAAAATACTTGACTTTTCACGAATCAAACATTTTATTACAGTATAAGAAAAATCAGACTCTGTATGGAATTTGATTATTTCTTCTCTTGAAAGTGCAATTTCCTATAAATTTTTAATTCGTCTAAAAATCCCTTATAAGGAACGCCTTTTCCGCGCTGTTTTTTTGTCATAAACTTGACATTGAGAATCGTTCGTGGTACAATGAACATAATTTCAGAAAGGAGATTTTTCCATGAATACGATTTTGATAGATAAGAAGGGCTGTAAAATGATTGCGCATCGCGGCGTTTCGGGATTGGAAAAGGAGAATACCTGCGCGGCGTTCGTCGCCGCGGGCGTCAAGAGCTATTACGGCATAGAGACCGACGTACACGTGACGGCCGACGGAAAGTATTTTATTTTTCACGACGACAATATGAAGAACATCGCGGGCGTGGATATCGATATCGAAAAGAGCAATGCCGACAGGCTCGAAGCGGTGCGCATGCGCGACACGGACGGAAGGACGCTTCGTTCGGATTTGGTGATTCCGACGCTCGCGGACTATATTTCCGTTTGCCGAAAATACGATAAGGTTGCGGTTTTGGAGCTGAAAAATCGCATGGAAGAAAAACACGTCGCGGGGATTGCCCGCAAGATCGACGATATGGGCTGGTTGGAAAAGACGACCTTTATTTCCTTTTCCGCCGAAAACCTTATCGTCTTGCGCGGACTTTACCCGAATGTGTCCATTCAGTTTCTGACGGGAGAGGCCACCGAAGAGAACTTTTCGCTCATGAAAAAATACCGTTTCGACGCGGATCTTTGCGGTCTGTGCGTGACGGAAGAATATATCCGCCGCCTGCACAAAGCCGGACTGAAAGTCAACTGCTGGACGATAGACCGCCCCGAGGATGCCGAGGCGCTCATCGATATGGGAGCGGACTTTATCACGACGAATATTCTCGAATAATCGGAAATCGGAGGTGAAATTTATGCGTTTTCAATCGATTGCGGAGGCGGTGGGCAGAACGCCGCTGATAGAGCTCAAAAATATCGGTCGGGAATACGGGCTTGCGGCAAAACTGTATGCGAAGGCGGAATTTATGAATCCCGCAGGCTCGGTAAAAGACAGAGTGGCGGCGGAAATTTTGTCGGACGCGGAGCGCCGCGGGCTTCTGAAAGAAGGGACGCTCCTGATAGAGCCGACCAGCGGGAACACGGGAATAGGGCTGGCGGCGATCGCCGCGGCGAAGGGGTATCGGCTCGTCATCGTGATGCCCGAGACGATGAGCGTAGAACGCCGTCAGATGATAGCGGCTTTCGGGGCGGAGCTCGTCCTCACGGACGGGAAAAAGGGCATGGCGGGCGCGATCG
>USMU01000041.1 GCA_900555925.1 uncultured Clostridium sp.
CCGCCGCTCGCCGTGATGATCAATCGGCGAAAGGGTGCGTCGAGCCTGAATCCCAGCGCCTGCCAAAGCGCCGAATGCTCGCTGTCCACGGGCATGAGCTCGACGCCCGCGCGGGAGATTTCCCGCATGACGAGCTCCCCCCCGCAGACCAGCGTTTCCTTATTCGCCAGCGCGATATTCTTTTTGAGCCGCGCCGCTTCCAGCGTATATTTAAGCCCCGCGAAGCCCGTCGCCGCGATCACCGCCGTATCGCCGTACGTCAACGCTTCCATGCCCCCGTCTATTCCGCTCGAAAAACGAATCCCCGCAGGGATTTTACCGCGGACGGAACGAGCCGCCTCTTCGTCTACCAACGCGGCAAACTCGGGGCGAAATTCTTCCACCTGCCGCAAAAACAGTTCCGCGGAAGTATTGGCGACGAGAGAGACGATTCTGAATTCCTCCCTATGGCGCCTGACGACCGAACAGGTCTGTCTGCCGATGGAGCCCGTACTCCCGATCAGAGAAATGCTTTTCAATGCCGCGCCTCCTTTATCGACAAAAAGTACCCGTCCCGAAAAAAGAGAGGTACTTTTGTGCGTCTTTCATGATTTTAAGCGATTACGTGTATGATTGTGAAACAAAGGTAAACGACCACCGTCGCAAACTGCGTCCCGTCTATTCGGTCGAGGATTCCGCCGTGGCCCGGCATGAGCTTGCCCATGTCCTTGATGTCCACTTTTCTCTTGATACAGCTTTCGACGAGATCGCCGAATTCCGTGGCCGCCGCCGTCAAAAGGCCGATTCCGAGATACACGGGAAGCCAGAGCGCCATATTTTCAAAACTCCCCGCGACCGCGTTATAGGAAAAATACAAAACCGCGGCGCCCACGAGTCCGCCGACCAACCCGCCGATTCCGCCGATTACCGTCTTATTCGGGCTTACGGTCGGCGCCATCTTTTTGGGGAATTTGCCTTTGAGAAAACGGCCGAACACGTACGCCAAAGAATCTGCGAACGGGGAGATGACGAACACGAACAAAATCGCGAGGTCGGAATTCAGAGCAAAGGACGAAAGAGATTCCGCCCCCTCTATATGATTTGCAAGCGTGAGAAGCGCCAGAAAAAGCGTGGGATACACGGCGGAAAGAAAGGATATGCCGATGCTTTCCAAAGAGGTCTCCTCATGGCGAGCCACGAGAAGAGACAAGAGCGCGACCGCAAGCACGAAAAAGCAAGCCGCCGCAGCCAATGCGCCCGAGGAAAAGAACTGTTCGAAAAGAGCACAGGCAGGTATGCAGAGAACGGCAAAAACAAACACGAGCACTCTCTCCGCTCCCGTGATCTTTTCCTTCATCGCGCGCAACATTTCAAAAGTCCCGATCAGCGCGAAAGCGTAAATCAAACCGTCGAAAAACAAATCGTGGACGAAAATCTTCAAAAGAAAAAACACGAGCAGCACCGCTATATAGAATGTGCCCGTAATCAAACGGATTTTCATAAGTTTAACCCTTCTTTTTACACTGTTCGTCCGTCTTTCCGAAACGGCGGGTGCGGCGGCCGTATTCCGCGATCGCTTCGTCTAAGTCTTCGTCCGAAAATTCGGGGAACATCTTATCCGAAAAATACAGCTCTGCATACGCCGACTGATACAGGAGATAATTGGACAATCGCATTTCCTTGCCCGTGCGAATGACGAGATCCGGATCGGGCTGGCCGTGCGTATACAGGAGAGAGGAAAAACTTTCCTCCGTCACACGCTTACCCGCCTCCACCGCAAGGTTTACCGCGCGGATAATCTCCGCGCGGGAGCCGTAACCGAGCGCGACGTTTACTCCCCTGCCCTCGTATTTCGACGATTCTTCCTCCGCTTCTTTCAAGAGTCTCTGCACGTCTTCGGGCAATAATTTCGTTTCGCCCAAAATCCGCAGGCGGACGCCCCGCGAACAAATCTTGCGCATACAGTCCAAAAAATTCTTGCGGATAAGCTCGAACAGGCCGTCGAGCTCCTCCTTCGGCCGCTTTAAGTTCTCCGTGGAAAGCGCGTACACCGTCACGTATTCGATTCCGAGGTCAAAAGCATGCTCCAAAAGCCCGACCATGCGGCTCATTCCCTGACGGTGCCCGTACGAACGGGGCATCAGCCGCTTCTTCGCCCAGCGGCCGTTGCCGTCCATGATGACGGCTATATGCCGCGGCAATCCCTCCCCGTCTATTTTATTCTTCTTCATGGCTCAAATAGACATCAATTCCTTTTCTTTTGCCGAAACGACTCCCTCTAATTTCGTCATCGCCGCCGAAACCGTCTTTTCGACCTCCCCTTCGCATGCCGAAAAATCGTCCTCCGAAAGCTCCTTCGCGGTCTTCATCTTCTTCAAACCGTCCAGCGCGTCGCGGCGGCTGTTTCTCACCGCAACCTTCGCTTCTTCGCCCATCTTCTTGATTTGCTTGACCAGCTCCTTCCTCCGCTCCTCCGTCATGACGGGGAACACGATTCGGATTACGTTTCCGTCGTTCGTCGGCGTGAGTCCCAAATTCGACTGCAAAATCGCTTTCTCCACCGCCTTCAACAACGATTTATCCCACACGCTGATTTGCAGGCACCTCGCGTCCAGCGCACTGATATTTCCAAGCTCTATGAGCTTGCTCATGCCGCCGTAGGCCTCCACTTCCACTCTGTCCAGCACGTGAGGATTTGCCCGTCCCGCACGGATCGCCGTATATTCGCCCTCTAACACGGAAATCGTCTTTTCCGTCTTATCTTCGAGCTCTAACATCAATTCTTCCACTTTCTCGTTTTCAATCATAGCTTTTTCTCCTTGTTTTTTATGGTTTATACCGTGATCACCGTGCCCAGCTCCTCGCCGCACACCGCACGCACGATTGATTTGTCTTCGTTCAGTCCGAACGCTAACGTAGGTACGTTATTCTCCATGCACATCGTCGCCGCCGTGAAATCGATAACCTTTAACCCGCGGTTGATAATGTCCGAATATCTCAGGTTTTCATACTTCTTCGCAAACGGATTCGTCTTGGGATCCGAATCATAAATCCCATCCACGTTCTTCGCCATCAACAGTATATCCGCCGATATTTCGCACGCCCGAAGCGCCGCCGCTGTGTCCGTAGAACAATACGGATTCCCCGTTCCGCAGGCGAAAATTACAATCCGCCCTTCCTCGAAATGTCGAATCGCTTTCCGCAATATAAACGGCTCCGCCAAAGAAACCATGTTCAGCGCCGTCTGTACCCGCACGGGAACTCCACGCTGTTCTATCGCGTCCATCATCGCCAGCGAATTCATTACCGTCGCCAACATTCCCATATGATCCGCCGTCGTCCTGTCCATCTTCGTCCCCTGTCGGCCGCGCCAGAAATTTCCGCCGCCGATCACGAGACCGACTTCCACTCCCATGTTGTGGATCTCTACAATCTGATCGACCACGCCCGCGATTACGTCCTGATTGAGTCCGAATCCCTTCTCGCCCGCAAGCGCTTCGCCCGACAGTTTCAAAAGTACTCTCTTATACTTGGGCTGCATTTCTTTCCTCCCGCTTTTTTATGTACGGCATACAGACTATGCCCTATTATTTCGTTACTATTATACCATATTTCTCACAAGAAATCTATATAAATCGCGAAAAAAGTCCCTCCTTTTTTGAACATTTTTGTAGATTTTTCTTTCCTCTCACAAATTACACGAAAATATAACCCGCGTGGGAACGGCGGCAAACAAAAATCGGAGGGGTTTCGGGAAAAATCGGGGCTGGGCGGAGAACGGAATAGTACGGAAAACGGAACGGGCGGAGAACAGAACGGGTCGGAGAACGGAACGGGCGGAAAACGGAACGGGCGGAGAACGGAATGGGACGGAGAACGGAATGGGACGGGAACAGAACGGGCGGAGAACGGAATGGGACGGGAACAGAACGGGACGGAAATCGGAATGGGACGGAAATCGGAATGGGACGGAAATCGGAATGGGACGGAGGACAGGGGCGGAAGGGAATAAAAAAGGATACCCGCGATATTAACCGCGGGTATCCTTTTTTACGCTTCTTTTTCCTTTGCGCTTTTTTATACTGTAACGTTTCTCCGTACCGTCCGAAAAACAGAAAATAAATTCCGAATCGTTCATTTCTATTCTTTCCCAAACTTTTATGTCTGTATACGTATTCGGAAGGTTTTTGAATTGCTCCCATTTATCTTCTTTTTCTGTCATTTCAATATTCCTAATATGTATCAATTTTTGTCTTTTTTGATAAAAGTTAGGCATAATAAGTATGTTATGACAACGATGGAATTATTCAGCACAAGACTGAAAGACTTATTAGCCTATGACGAAAACACAAAGACGGAAATTTCCGAGGAAACTCTTGCCGACGCAATAGGAGTAGATGTTGCCATTGTTTACGGTTATTTGAGAAACGAACATCTCCCTTCTTACACGACGGCCCTTCGGTTAAGAAAATTTTTCCGCCTTTCCTTGGACTTTCTTTTCGGATTGAGTGAGGACGATTCTCCCGTCAATATTCCAAAGGAAGAAAAACCTTTCTCCGAAATTTTCAAAGCTATCTTACAAGAAAAACATATTTCCAGATATAAACTCAAAAAGGAAACTTCCCTCGCGAGACAAAGTATCGACGATTGGTATCACGGGAAAAGAATTCCGAAAATCGAAAGTCTTTTCGTCCTTGCAAAATATTTTGAATGTTCCTTGGACGAATTGACGGGATTAAAAGATTAGCACCTTATTCTACCGTTATTTTCCTCTCGTTTCCATTTGAAAATATCAGAATAAGCGAATTTCCTTCTGCTTTTACCTCCGCTTCTGCTTCATCGCCGAGAATGACTTTCAAGTAATCCAAAAGTTCTTCTTTGTTCATTTTTACTACTCCTTGATTTATTATGTCTCTATTATAAGCCTAACATTTCCAAATGTCTAGCATTTTTGATATGAATTAGGCATAATTTTATAAAAAAAGAAAAATTATGGAAATTAATAAAATCTTTTCCGAACGGTTCAGTGAATTAGTTTTTGAAAGCGGTATTACGCCGAAAGAATTAGCGGCTGTATTAGCGATCGACCTGACGGACATTTACGCATATCTGAAAGGGAAAAATCTTCCGCGTTTAACCGTGGCCATAAAGGCAGCGGATTATTTTTGCTGTTCCATGGACTTTTTATTCGGAAGGAAAGACGAATTTGAGAAAATTCATTGTAAACCCGCAAAACCATTTTCCGAGTGTTTTCAAAAATTATTATCGGAGCGAGGTTGCAAGCGGAGCACGCTGAAAAGCGCCAATTTATTTGCCAAGCAGACCATAGACGACTGGTATCACGGCAAAAGACTTCCGACAATCGAAAATTTAATCGATTTAGCCGAATATTTCAAATGTTCTCTCGACTACATTTTACAAAGAAACGACTGATAAGCAAAATTGACAAAAAGGGATTAAACAAATCATCCGTTTTATTTTGTCTATTGACTTTTACCGCCCGCCGTGATATAATGATTTCAATGAATTAACGGGAAGGAAATTGGTATGAAAAAATTTTGGGGAATCTGTTTGACGGCCCTTTTTATCGGTTCTGTTCTGACCGGTGCTGTCGCCTGCGGCGACGATACCATGGAAAACGCACATAAAATCAGCGCGACGGGAAATGAAAATATCTGCGAGCATTGTGGGCAAGCTCTTTATGAAGGTGAAATCGAATATACTCTTTCCGAAAACGGAAAATATTATATCGCCGATATTGATTCCGCGAAAGGAGACGTCATCGTGCCCGGATATTATAAAGGGATAGGAGACAAAGACTATCTGCCCGTCCTGGAAGCAACCGCCAATTCCAGATATTCGCTGGGAAATGTGGAGCTTTCCGCAGTAGTTGAAAAAATAGACATCGCTCATGAACACGGAAACAACTGTTCTCAAATTTTTGTACCGGCGGAAAATCCTTACTATAAAACCATAGACGGAGTATTATTCAACAAGGACGAGACGAAACTCGTCTGTTATCCCGCCAAAAAGAAAGCTACTTCCTATACGGTACCCGATACCGTAAAAGTCATCGGAGAACGCGCTTTTTCTATGTGCAGTCATTTAGAAGAATTGATTTTACCGCAAAACGGCTCTTTGAAGGAAATACAGGAATGGGCGTTTTATGCCTGTGAAATTGTTTCCCTCGTCATTCCCGCAAGCGTAGAAAAAATCGGGAACGATATATTTACAAACTGGGGATTGGGTGATTTTACTCCCACTGTCTATATTCCTTTTGAAAAAGATCAGCTCCCCGAAGGCTGGGAGGCCGATTGGCTAAATATTATATGCAATATCGAGTTTGTCTACGGCTATACGGGAAACTGACAAATCATATAAAAACCAGCCGTCCGAATTTTCGGACGGCTGGTTTCTTCTTTTTGTTCGCTTATTTCTTCATCGCGGCAACCTGTTTTTTGACTTCTTCGTCCAGGTTTTCGCTCTTCTTTTCCAAGCCTTCGCCCATGACATAGAACACGAAACGATTGACCGCCGCGTTCCCCGCCGCTTTCAAAAGGTCGGAAACCGTCTTTTTATCGTCCTTGATGAACGCCTGCTTCAAAAGGCAGTTCTCCTCATAGAACTTCTTGATTCTGCCGAGAACCATTTTCTCCGCAATCGCTTCCGGCTTACCTTCGTTGATCGCCTGCTGTTTGAGAATTTCTTTCTCCCGCTCCAACGTCTCCGCGGAAACTTCCTCTTCCGTAAGATATGCGGGCTTCGTGAAAGCAATCTGCAACGTGATTTCGTGCGCTACTTCCTTCGCCGCATCCGTCGCTTCGCCCTTCATGTCCAGCATGACGCCCAGCTTTCCGCCGAGGTGAATATAGCTCGCCAAAAAGCCTTCCGTCTTATACACCGTAAAACGTCTGACCGCAATCTTTTCGCCGATGATCGCAATCTGACCTTTCAGATATTCCTCTACGTTCGCCGCTCCGTCGATTTTGCACGCGAGCAGCGCCGCCGTATCCGCAGGATTCTCCTTTACGATTACCTTCGCGATCTCCGTCGCGATTTCCCCGAAACGAGGGTTCTTCGCCACGAAGTCCGATTCACAGTTGATTTCGAGCAATACGCCCGTATTGCCGTCGATATAGCACGAAACAATTCCTTCCGCCGCAATACGAGACGCCTTCTTTTCCGCTTTCGCGATTCCGCGCTCTCTCAAAAGCTCCGCCGCTTTCGTCATGTCTCCGTCCGCATCGGTGAGCGCTTTCTTACAATCCATTACGCCCGCGCCCGTTCTCTCGCGCAGCGCCATTACGTCCTTTGCTGTAAATGCCATTTTCTTTATTCCTCCTGATAATTACGCATTCGCTTCCGAAGTTTCCGCCGCAGGCTCTTCCGCTGCCGCGACGACCTCTTCGATCGATTCGGGAGCCGCCGCTTCCTCCGCTTCCGCAACGGGCGCAAGCGCCTCTGCGCCCTGATTCGCTTCGATCACCGCGTTCGCCATGACGGACGAAATCAATTTGATCGCGCGAATGGCGTCGTCGTTGCCCGGAATTACATAGTCGATTTCATCGGGATCGCAGTTGGTATCCGTAATCGCAACTACGGGGATTCCCATCTTCTTCGCTTCTTTGACCGCGATCTCTTCGTTGTGAGGATCCACCACGAACATTACGCCCGGAAGGCTCTTCATCTTCTTGATACCGCCGAGGTTGGTCTGCAACTTCGTCATTTCCTTTTTGAGAAGCATGACTTCCTTCTTGGGAAGAAGTTCGAATTCCCCGTCGGCTTCCATTTTTTCGAGTTTTTCAAGTCTCTCTACGCGCGAACGCATGGTCTTGAAATTCGTCAGGCAGCCGCCCAGCCAACGCGCGTTGACATAGAACTGACCGCATCTTTCCGCTTCTTCCTTGATCGCGTCCTGCGCCTGCTTCTTCGTGCCTACGAAAAGAACCGTCTTGCCCGCTTTCGCGCTCTCGCATACGAACGTATACGCTTCCTCGATGAGAGACGCCGTCATCTGCAAGTCGATAATGTGAATATCGTTTCTCGCCGCAAAGATGTACTTCTTCATCTTGGGGTTCCATTTTCTCGTCTGGTGTCCGAAGTGGACGCCTGCTTCCAGAAGCTGTTTCATCGTGATAACTGCCATAATTCAATACCTCCGTTGTACCTCCCCGGTTGGCGTTACAGCCGCAACGATATCCGCACTCAAAAATTTTACGGACACGGAATGCGCGTCAAAGTCCGGGTGTGAATTTTTAGCGTTTCTATTTTACCATATCGGACGAGCCTTGGCAAGCTATTTTAAGGGCAATTCGGCACTTTTTTCCGCTTTTTCTCAATTTTCCGCCGCCAAAGAGGGCTGCGATATGCGCGAATACTGACTGTTATAGAGCTTCGCGTAAAAACCGCCCTCTTCCAGCAGCTCTTTATGCGTTCCGATATCGACGATTTTTCCGTTATCCACCGCAATGATCATATCCGCGTTTACGATCGTCGACAGGCGGTGCGCGATGACGAAACACGTCTTCCCTTTCATCAGCTTATCCATCGCTTTCTGAATGAGAATCTCCGTGCGCGTATCGACGTCGGAAGTCGCTTCGTCCAATATCAAAAGCGGTTTATCCGACAAAAACGCGCGCGCGATCGTCAAAAGCTGCTTCTGACCGCCCGAAAGCGACGTCGAATCGGTGATCACCGTATCGTACCCCTTCGGCAGGAGCCTTATAAACCGATCGCAATAGGAAGCCCGACAGGCGGCCTCCACTTCCTCTTTCGTCACTCCTTCCCTGCCATAAGCGATATTTTCGTACACGGTGCCTTCAAACAACCACGTATCCTGCAACACCATGGAAAATTGTTCGCGCACATTCTCGCGGTTCATCTCCGAAATGTCAAACCCGTCGATTTCGATTTTTCCGCTTCGGGGATCGTAAAAGCGCATCAGCAAATTGACGATCGTCGTCTTGCCCGCGCCCGTGGGACCGACGATCGCTACTTTTTCGCCGGCTCTGACGGAAAAGCTCAGATGTTCGATGAGCGGCTTTTCTTCGGTATAGGAGAAATCCACGTCCTTAAATTCCACGTTTCCCGCAATTTTTTCGGGCAGGAGCTCCGTTTCGACGGACATCTCCTCTTCGTCGAGAAATCCGTACACCTTTTTGGCCGCAGAGCCTACGTGCTGAATGGACGAAAGTCCGTTTGCAATCTGCATGAGCGGGCCGGAAAAGTTTTTGGAGTACAGGACGACCGTGACGACCGTCGCGACTTCCAGCGTTCCCGACACCGCGAGGAGTCCGCCGAGCAGACACACCGCGATAAACGAGGCGTGATTCGTGAAAGAAATGACGGGCTGAACCGCAGAGGACAAAAATACGGCGCGGCGGTTGACTTCGGTGAGTCCGTCGTTGATTTTTTTGTGCTTTTTCCGCATGGTCTCTTCCATGTTATAGGATTTTACGGTCTCTATCCCGCCGTAATCCTCCTCGACACAGGAATACAGGTCCTCGTAGCTCTTCCACATTTTATCGTAATAGCGCATGCTTTTACGGGCGATTACGGTAGAAATGATTGTGGACAGCGGAACCAGAAGAATGACCGCCAGAGCCATCGGAACGTTTTCGTAAAAGAGCATGACCGCGATGGCCGTGAGCTGCAAAACGCCCATCAAAAGAACGTCGATCGCCTCGTGTATGGAGTTTCCCATCATGGAGACATTATTATTTACGCGGGCGAGAATTTCTCCCGTCTTGGTCTTATCGAGATAGGACACGGGCAGGCGGGAAATCTTATCCGCCATCGCGATACGGAGCTGACACGTAAAGCGACGGGAAACGACGTTATTGAGCGTATACATTTTCAGCCATGAAAAGAAGGAATACACCGCATAAATCCCCGCCAACACCGCGAGCGGGACCGCGAGGCTCTTCAAAAACGCGGATGCGTCGGCTCCGTCCGAGCGGATAAAGTCATCCGCTTTTCCGACGACGCTGCCGATAATCTGCGGGGAAAGAATATTACACGCGATGATGACGAGCGCCATTCCCACTACGGCAAAAAGCTGAAAACGGATTTTCGATACGTCCGCCAGCATGCGTTTCAAAACGCCTTTTTTCGGCTGTTTCTGCTTTTCTTCCAAAGCGCTCACCTCCCCGTTTCAGGCGCGCTTCGGCGCGTTTGAGAAAGATAAATTTCCCGATAAATCCCGCAGGAACGCATCAGTTCCTCATGCGTGCCGCAGGCGTCTATCCTTCCGCCGTCGAACACGTAAATTTTATCGCAGTTCATCGCCGTCGTCACACGCTGCGTAACGATAATCTGCGTCTTGCCCTTCAAGCGCTCCGCCAAGCAGGCGCGAAGCCTGGATTCCGTGAGAAAATCGAGCGCGGAAAAACTGTCGTCGAATATGTATATCGCCGCGGGCTTCAACAGTGCGCGCGCAATGGCCAGCCTCTGTTTCTGACCGCCCGAAAGGTTTCCGCCGCGCTGGGTCGTCGGATAGTCCAACCCCTCTTTCTGCGCCTCCACAAAATCGATGAGCTGCGCGTCGGAAACGGCTCTGAGCACTTTCGTGTCCTCCACCTCACGGCCCGCCAGAACGTTTTCCCGTATCGTTCCCGAAAATATCGTATCCCGCTGCAAAACACAGGAAATATTCTCCCGAAGGCGACGTTCGCCCAACGTTTCGGCGGGGATTCCGTCGAAGGAAAGCTCCCCGCCCGTCGGCGAAGCCAGCCCCAGCAACAGGCGAACCACCGTACTCTTTCCCGAACCCGTACCGCCGATAAACGCTATTTTCTGACCAGGCAAAATTTCCATGTCTATCCCCGAAAGTGCGTCGTCGGAACCCGCAGGATAACGATAGGAGACCCCCTTTAAGCGGATTCCGCCCTTCAACGGCGGCTGCCCTTCCGCACGCGTTTCGGGGACGGAATCCGCCGTCAGGACTTCGGATATGCGCATGCAGTTCACCTTGGCTCGGGGAATTTCCGAAACGGTGAAGGAAATACTCATAATCCCCGACATAATCATGCCCACGTATTCGATGACCGCAAGAATACCGCCCGCCGTCAGACGGCTGTCGGGCAGGGAAAGACGATAGGCTCCCACGTACAGAATGAGCACCGTCACGAGATTCAAAACGAGCATACACACGGGACTGATGAGCCCCGCCCGAATATTCGCCTTGATGATGTTATCCGCCATGACGTGCGTCGCTCGGTCGATTTTCTGCTGTTCCGCTCCCTCGCGGTTGAATGCCCGCACGACGCGGATTCCCGAAAGGCGGCTCCTGATCAGCGCGTTCTGCTTATCCATGTATTCGTCGGAAATTTTCCAAAGCGGATGAATACGCCGAGAAACCAAAAGAACCACCGCCAAAATGACGGGCACGAACGCAAACAGAATGAGCGCCAACACCCAATCTTTACGAAAGGCGAGCGCCGTGCCCAAAATCATGGTAAACGGAATGGCGGAAAGAGCGCTCAAAAGAGTGTTGATGACGTCCCCCACCCGATCCACGTCTTCGATGGAACGGGTAATCAACGCGCCCGTTCCCATCTTTTTGAAAGTATCTGCGGGCATGGAATTGACCTTCGCGAAAATTTCCGCGCGAAGGTCGCCGCAAAAGCGGGCCGTCGCACCCTGTCCGATTTTATATGCGAATACGATTAAAATCACGTCCGCGACCGTTACGGCCGCCATGACCGCACATGTCCTATAAACGTAAGAAATATTTTTTTCCCCGATTCCGTAATCGACGATGTTCGTCATCAGCGTCGGAAGCGCGACCGAACACACGGTGGACAACACCAGCATGACGAATGCCGCGGAAAGCGGCATTCGGTATTTTTTGAGTCGATTGAGTATATCTTTCATTCTTTTTTCGATTTCCCGTTAATTTTGTTTCTCGTCATATTTTTGCGGAAGAGTTGAGCGAAGCCGCAAAAAAACAGAACATTCGGCAAGCTATCAATGCGAAAATTTGCTTCCGAACGTCCCAACGACGCAAAATATCGCTTCAAAAGGGTATGGAAAAAGCGTTATTTTTTCGCAGACGGTGTATCGGAATCGGGCGACATCGAGCCTACGCCGATCAAATTATCCACCGGCAGAGAAAACAAAACCCCGCCCGCGTCCGTTTTCAGTCCCGCAGTCTCCTGAATCGCCCGCATGATGGGCAGTTTTCCCTCGCGCTTTGTCAGAATCATCAGAATTTCCGTCTCCTCCTGAAACGTTACCCCGATAAGCTGCTCCGCTTTCCGATTGTTCAGCATCGTCGCGTGTATGAGCGTTCCGCCCGCCGCGCCCGCTTCCCGAGCCGCATTCATCGCTTCGTCGGCAAAACCGCTCTGCATGGCAGCTATCACCAAATCATAAATTCTCGAATTTTCGTTCATTTTTCTTTCCCTCCCCGCCGCGGCTTCCTTGGGCGCGGCTTTCAAAAGCCCGTTCGCGACGATGCTCGATACGCTCGTCAGCGGCATGGTAAAACAAATACCCTTCCCTACGAGATACAGCTCCATTTCTTTCTGTATCCCCTCCAAAACCGTCCTTTCCGAGGTCTCCGGAATCAGCGAAAGCACCATTCTCTTGCTCGTCTCCCCGAGACCGAGATAGTCCAGAACCGCCGTGCGCGCCGTACCGTGCGCTTCAAAGGAATAACTCAATGCCGCGCCCGAAGCGTTGCAGAGCTCCACGACCTCCGCGGCGTCCTCCTGCCCCACGATTCCGACAAGGAGTTTCAACCGCGGCGGCTGTCCGCCCTTTGAACGCAACGGATTCGAACCGTCTTTCTCCCGCGCTACGCGCAGCTTTTTCAGCTTTCCGCCCGCAAACCCCTTTTTCAAAGTCAACCTTTCAATCCCGCTCATGTCAGTCCACCTCGTATTCTACAACGTCGTCCTCTTCGGAAAGGAAATTCTTCTTGTATGTCGCCGTCTTACGCCTATAATGGATTCCCAAAATCTGAATACTGATGAGCGGCGCCAGCGCTACGAGCGCCACGCATCCGAACGCCAATGTCATAATCTCCGTCGGCGCAAGCACGGAGCACGCTCCGATTGCCATGGGCAGCACAAATGAGGAAACCATGGCTCCGCTGGCGACGCCGCCGGAGTCGAACGCGATACCCGTGAACAACTTGGGCGTAAAAATCATCAGCACCAGCGCCGCGGCATACCCCGGAAGCAAAAGCCACATTACATTGAAACCGAGAACGATCCGAAGCATGGAAAATCCCAGCGCCGCGCACACGCCGATACACAAGCCCTTCTTCATCGTCGAAGCGGAAACCGCACCCGCGGACATGTGCTCCACCTGTTTATTGAGCACGTACACCGCAGGTTCGGCCGAGACGACGAAATACCCTAAAAGCATTCCCACGGGCACCAGCAGCCAGCCGTTCCAAAAACCGGCAAGCGCTTTGCCGATTTCCCGCCCCACGGGCATGAACCCCACGTTTGCGCCCGTCAAAAAGAACGTCAGTCCCGCAAACGTATATACGAGCCCGATAATTACCTTTATGAGCTGACGGCGGGGAAATGCCCGCGTTATCAGTTGAAACAGCACGAAAAACGCCGCAATCGGCGACAGCGCGCGGAGCACTTCCAGCGCGTATTCCCCCAAGCCCCTGCCGTAATCGATAAAGGCGCTCTGAGTCGTCTCGGGCGGCACGATGTCCGATACGGGATATTCGCCCCCCTGCGCTTTATAAATAATCCCCAAAACGAGCACCGCCAGAATCGGGCCGATACTGCTCAAAGCCACGAGGCCGAAACTGTCGTCGCCGCTCTTTTTACCGCTCCTCACTGCCGCCACGCCTACGCCCAGCGACATGATAAAAGGCACTGTCACGGGTCCCGTCGTGACTCCGCCCGCGTCGAAGGAAATTGCCCAGAAACTCGACGGAACTGCCGTGAGCGCCAACGCGAACACCGCCGTATAACATATCGCCAGCAGGACGGAAAGGCTCACGCCGAATACGATTCGCAACATCGCCGCCATGAGAAAAAGTCCCATTCCCACCGATACCGTGACAACCATCACCATATTGTCGATGTCGGGAACCTGTTCTGCAAGAATTTGCAAATCGGGTTCCGCCATGGTCACGATGACACCTATCACGAAACTGACAAAGGCTATCAGCCATACTTTCTTGCTCTTGGTCAGCGTCGAGCCTACCCTTTGACCGATGACGAGCATGGACATGTCTGCGCCCAATGCAAACAGCGCCGTTCCGAAAATCAAAAGCAGGACCCCGACCGCGAACAAAAGAAATGTGCCCGTCTCCAAGGGAGTCAACGTGAGAGACAGCCCCAATACGATGAGCGCTATGGGAAAGACTGCCTGAAATGCCTCCTTCAATTTTTCTTTCAGCGCCTCCGACATTTCCTTGCGCCGCTCTTTGAGTTTTTCCCTATCCGCCATATTGCCTCCCCTTTCCGAATTTATTTCTTTTCACTTTCTGAAAGAGCCTCTTTCCCGTTTCGGGCAAGAGGCTCTTTCGGAATAAAAATTTTACAAGCAAAATCCGTGTACGGAAAAACTATCAGTCTTCCGCTCCGTCTAATTTCTTCGCGTCTTCGCTGTCTTCATACTGCTCGTATTGATTACAAAATTCCGCAAATACTTCGTCCATCAGCGTTTCGTCTTCGAGCGGGAGAAGCTCCTGTTCGTCGCCCTCGCCTTTGAGCTGGAACATCACTACTTCGTCCTCCTCTTCCTCCGTCTCCGGCTCCGCTTTCTGGAAAAAGCAATACCATTCGCCCTTATATTCGATTGTCCCGATATGGAGATATTTCTCCACATTTCCTTCGTCGTCTTCGAGTTCGAGAATATTATCCTCGTATTCTTCGTCTTCCGTCAGATTTTCCATGTCCATTTCTTTCACCTCTATTTATTCTTCTTCATGCGGAGCAGGTACCCCTCCAATATATACGACGCCGCAATAGAGTCTATCGTCTGCTTCCGCTTTTCCCGCTTCACTCCGCCTATGATTTGCACTTCCCGCGCCTGCATCGTCGTGAAACGCTCGTCCTCCAACTCCACGGGCAATTCGCTCGCCTCTCTGAGCGCCTCCACGAACCGACGGGTCTTTTCCGTCTGCACGCTCTCCGTCCCGTCAAAATTGACGGGCATTCCGCACACGATTACCCCCGCGCCCCTGTCCTTCGCAAGTCTCGCTATCGCTTCCACGTCCACCTGAAAATTGCGCGTGCGGAAATACGTCTCCGCGGGAATCGCGTATTCGTTGAACGGGTCGCTCACCGCGACGCCGATCCGCTTGTCGCCTATGTCAAAGGCTATCGCCCGTTTTCCTGTCATAAAAGCATTATAGCACAAAACCGTCCCCCGCGTCTATTGTTTTACGCAAACATTTTTTATTTTTTTCATTTTTCGCCGCAACGGACTTTACATAAAAACGCGGCGGGTAAAAACCGCCGCGCCGTTAAAAACATGGCCGAAAGAATTCATGCGTTTCGGAAAATTGCTTTCCGCATGGCCGAAAAGATTCGTCCGCTCGGGGAAAATTATTTTCCGCGCGATTTCTTCTCCGTCTTTTCCATGTCGCCTTTACTCTGTTCTCCCTCTCCGCTCTTTTCCGAAGATTGGGAAGAAAATATGCCCTTTCCGTTTTCAATGTCTTTCAGTTTCTCGTCCATCATCTCGTCGAGACGCTGTTTGACTTCCTCCTGCCCTTTTCTTACGAGCGTGCGCATCTTACAACTGTTCGCCGCAAGCAACGCGCCGCCTACCGCACCGAGCAAAAGCCCGATTGTAAATTTCTCCATATTCAAAAAATCCTCCTTACGGAAAATTCGCTCCGCGCGGATTTCCCGTACAGTCAGTATGAGTCTATTTACTCGGATTTATTCATAGCTTTCGACAAATTTTGACAAACAAAAACTTTATCCCCCTCAAAAAGACGGCGACGTCCTTTTCAAAAGTCAAGATACGGAAATACGCCTTTCCGTTCCGTCGGAAAATGTAAGAGTAATCGTATCGCCGCAAATTTTTACGCTTGCTTCAAATTCATCTGAAAGTAAGACTTTCAGATATTCTATTACACTCTTAACGTCCATTATTTCACTTCCTTTATACCGTCCCGATGTTGTAAAAATAATAAATACCGTCCCGTTCTTTCATAATGATAGTAGGTGTAAACAATGGATTATATAGAATTTTTTACGGAAGCCATCAATGAATATCGGATACAGAATAATCTGAACATTTCACAATTTGCAGAGCGCTTAGGCGTCAGCGAACAATGCGTTTCAAATTGGCTGACGAGACATAACGGGCCTTCGTTGGAATTATTAATATCCGTAGCCAATTTATTAAATTGTTCCCTCGATTACCTCGTAGGTCGCAGTCAGAGCCCCGAATATGTTCCTGCCGATAACGGTTTCATTTTTAATGAACGCTTATCTTTGCTTTTGAAAAATAATAATCTCTCAGCCTTTAAGCTGGCGAAAGCCTGCGGTTTTGGAGACTCCATTTTTGCAAAATGGAAAAAAGGGAAAATTCCGAATATTACCACTCTTCTTTCCATCTCGGAATATTTCAATGTTTCCCTCGATTATCTCGTCGGAAGGTCGGATTCCGTATAAATATTTTTATCGTTACTCTCAAACAGATTTACAAATCTATGTAAAATCATCGATGTAGACCCTATGTACATTCTTTGTCTTTCCGATAAATAACGTCGTCAATCATGAACAACAATCATTTATCGCAAAAAATCAAACGATGCATGCTCATAAAATAAATTTGGAGGGTTTTCAATGATTACACACGAACAAATTCGTGAACGATTGATTGAATCAATTCGGCAAAGCGGCATGACGCAGACGGAAATCGCAGAAAAGTTAAATGTTTCTCAATCGAACATCGCACATTATATCCGCGGGGATATTATGCCCGCCCTAGACACGTTTGCCAACCTTTGCGATATTTTGGACGTCGCCCCGGCTTATATCCTTTGTCTCGAAGATTGACGGTAAAGCGAGGGGGCCCGGAAGAAAATTCTT
>USMU01000042.1 GCA_900555925.1 uncultured Clostridium sp.
AAAAATTATCGATTGCAGTACGGGCGGGGCCGTCGTTGCGGCCGTAAAAGCGGCGGATAACGAAGAAAAACAGAAATCTCTCTACGGAACCTATACTGCAGGCCATAGAAAAAAGAGCATGCTGTAAGGCTGTTCTTTTGAGGATACACGGAATCATGAACGAAAAAGCCATAGAAAAGACGGAACTGAATAAAATTTTATCGATTGCGGCGGAGTATTCCGTTTTGGACGGGAGCAAAGAAAAAATGCGTGCGTTGCAGCCGTCGTCCGACCTCTCCGAGGTAAAAAAGGGCCTCGATTTGACGGAGGAATGCGTAAAGCTCCTGTTTACCTACGGGGTCGGGAAAGTGGAATATTTTCCCCCCTTTTCGGATGAAATCGAAAGGGCCGAAAAAGGTTCGGCTCTTTCCTGCGGCGAGCTGTTGAGCGTGGCAAACCTGCTCCGCGCGGCTCGGATCGCGCATTCGGGAATATCGGGCGTTTCGGACGAAGAAATCCGCCTGATTCGGCGGCTTTCCGATAATCTGTATTTCGATGCGGCGCTCGAAGATGACATCGGCACCAAAATTCTCAACGATTCGGAAGTGAGCGATTACGCCAGCGACAAGTTGTATTCCATTCGTCGGGAAATCCGGCTTCTGAACGAAAGAATCCGCTCCCGATTGGCGGAATATTTAACGGGGGAGGAAGGAAAGTACTTGCAGGACGGCATTATTACGATGCGCGACAACCGCTATGTTCTTCCCGTCCGCGCCGAATATAAACGCAACGTAAAGGGTTTCATTCATGACCGCTCCCAAAGCGGAGCCACTTTCTTCATCGAGCCCGAACAGGTTCTCGAAATGAATAACGAGCTCCGTTCCCTTGCCATAGACGAGAAAGAGGAGGTGGAACGGATTCTGGGCGAACTCTCCCGCCGCGTGGGATTTATGGCGAAAGAGCTCGTCCGCGACATAGAAGTTTTGGAAGAGATTGACTGTTGCTATGCCCGTGCGGAGTACGCTTATAAGCTCGCGTGCGTAAAACCGTCCGTCAATGCTTCGGGAATCGTTTCTTTCGAGCAGGGACGGCATCCCTTAATCGACCGAAAGAAAGTGGTGCCCGTGAATCTGTCTCTCGGCAGAGACTATCGTTTTCTGCTCATCAGCGGCCCGAATACGGGCGGTAAGACGGTCACATTGAAAATGGTGGGGCTGTTTTGCCTGATGGCGATGTGCGGAATGTTCGTTCCCGCACGGCGCGCGGAAGTATCCGTCTTTGACGAAATTTATTGCGACGTCGGAGACGCACAAAGCATAGAAGAAAGTCTTTCCACATTCTCTTCGCATGTCACGAATATCGTGGAAATCGTCGATTCCGCCGATGCAAAAAGTCTCGTTTTAATCGACGAGCTGGGCGGGGGAACCGATCCCGACGAGGGACAGGCTCTCGCGAAAGCGGTGGTTTCCTACCTTTTGAAAACGGGTTGTACGGGCGTGGTGACGACGCATTATTCGGCTTTGAAGGAATTTGCCTTTTCCACGGAGGGAATCGAAAACGCGTGCATGGAATTCGATTCGGACACTCTCCGTCCGCTGTACGTCATAAAAATCGGACTTCCGGGGTCCAGCAACGCGCTGGCCATTTCCCGAAGGTTGGGACTCAAAGAAGAAATTTTGGCGGACGCGCTGGGAAATCTGTCCGAAGGCGCGCAGACGTTTGAAAATATCGTCCGAAGCGCGGAGGACAGCCGAATCGCGGCGGAAGAAGCCTTAAAGGAAACCAACCGCCTGAAAGCGGAGTGGCAGGAAAAGATCCGGCTTTTAGACGAGGAAAGAAACAGACTTCAAAAGGAAAAAGAAAAGCTGTTCACCTCCGCAAAAGCGGAATCCAGACGAATTATCAACGAACGGACGGCCGAGGCGGAAGAGCTTCTCGGAGAAATCGAAGAAATTTTTGCCAAAGAAAACATTTCCGAAGCCGACCTCATCAAGGCGAGGACTTTGAAAAACCGCCTGAGCGATAAAGCCTACGATAACGAAAGGGAAGAATTTGCGCGGCCTCAGTACATTGCCGCGCAAGCGGATAAGCTGAAAGCCGGCGATAAGGTATTTGTCGGGAATATCAATCAGGAAGGAGTCGTGCAAAGTGTTCGCCCGCAGAAAAACGAAGCGGAAATTCTTTGCGGAAATATCCGTATCCGAAGCAAAATTTCCGATTTATCCGTTTTAATTTCCGCTCGGAATACACAGAATGATAAAAAGAAAGGGATAAAAAAGAAAACGGAGAACGTTCAGGTTTCCAAAAATCTTGCGCCCAAGCCCTTGCCGACGCTCGAACTCAACGTCATCGGTATGACCGTACAGGAGGCGCTGCCCGACGTGGAGGCCTTTATCGATTCGGCGGTATGCGCCAACCTCGAAGAAGTGCGCATCGTCCACGGCGTGGGAACGGGAAAGCTCCGTGCGGGAATCCACGACTTTCTGAAAAAACACAGAAACGTCGCGGAATTCCGGCTCGGAAAATACGGGGAAGGAGAAACGGGCGTCACTATCGTAAAAATCAAGTGACGAAAAGCGTTTTTTAAGGCGCGGAAAGAGGCGGAAAAATCATAATCTCGAAAAAAGGAAAATACAATAGAACGGAAACTTTTTTCGAGGTAAGCCGTTTTGAAAAAACATCGCAACCGCGCCGTAGAGAAAGAGCGGCCGAATAAAAACGTAATGCTCAACGTAGTCACGAACTGCGCTTTGGCGTTTCTCATTTTTTCCGTGGGGGTCGTCTGCCTGTTCCCCGTAGACAGTGCGGTGACGACGGACGGCGGAGAAAGCAACGTCTATCGCTGTGCGCCGGGAGAATCGGACGGAGTCTCTTTAATGTTTAACGTCTATTGGGGTACGGACGAAGTATACCGCATTCTCGATACTTTGGACGCCCACGAGGGAAAAGCCACGTTTTTTATCGGCGGAAGCTGGGCGGACGATAACGTCGCTTGCGTGAAGGAAATTTTATCCCGCGGCCATGAACTCGGCAATCACGGCTATTTCCATAAGGATCATTCCGCGATGACCGAGGAAGAAAATCGGGAGGAGATTTCCGTGTGCAATCGTTTCATTCACCTGATGACGGGAGTGCAGATGACCCTTTTCGCTCCGCCTTCGGGGGCATACGGAAAGGCGGCTTTGTCCGCCTGCGCGGCTCTGAACATGAAAACCATTCTGTGGTCGAGAGACACCATCGACTGGCGGGATAAAGATTCTTCTCTCATATACAGCCGCGCGACAAAAAATATCAAGGGCGGAGAGTTTGTCCTCATGCACCCCATGAAGGAGACGGCTGACGCCCTGGACGATATACTGACATATTATGAGACCTGTGCACTCCGTGCGGTGACCGTTTCGGAGAATTTACAGGCGGGAGGATAACAAATGGTTTACGAAAAAAGATATGAAAACGGGCTTCGCTTGGTGGTCAAGCAAATGGAAGGACTTTTGTCCGTTACGATGGGGATTCTCGTCGGAACGGGTTCGTCCGCGGAGACGGACGCGGAAGACGGCATTTCCCATTTCATCGAACACATGCAGTTCAAGGGTACGAAGAAACGTACTTCTTTTGAAATTTCCGACGCGTTCGACCGCATCGGCGCTCAGGTGAACGCCTTTACGGGAAAGGATATGACCTGCTATTATTCCAAATGTACGTCCGACCATACGGCGGAGGCGTTTGAAATTTTGTCCGACCTTTTCCTGAACAGCACCTTCCCCGAAGAAGAAATGGTGCGTGAAAAGGGCGTAGTCGCCGAGGAAATTTCCATGAACGAGGATACTCCCGACGACCTCTGCCTCGACCTCCTTTCTTCCGCGTTTTACGGAAAGGAAAATTACGGGCGGAATATTCTGGGTCCCGTCTCCAACGTCAAAGGTTTTACGAGGGAGGATATTTTCCGCTATAAAGAGGCAAGATATTGTCCCGAAAATATCGTCGTTTCCTTCGCGGGCGGCATCGATATGCAGACGGCAGAAGCATTGGCGGAAACAATGCTCGCTTCTCTTCCGAAGGGAAAATTCGAGCGGAGGGAAAATCACATTTCGCTTCAACACCGCAGTTTGATAAAGAAAAAGCCTATCGAACAGGTGCATTTTGCCATCGGATATCCGGCTCTTCCGCGCGAACATGCGCTCTCCGACGCCTTGCAGACCATGAACAGCGTTTTGGGCGGCAGCATGAGTTCCCGCCTCTTTCAGGAAGTCCGTGAAAAAATGGGGCTTGCCTATTCCGTATATTCCTATGTTTCCGCTTTTTCCGAATGCGGTTCGCTCATCATTTATGCCGGGGTGAATCCCGCCAGCGCGGACAAAGCCTACGAGGCAATCGGCAAAGTGGTGAAGGAACTGAAAGACAAGGGGATTACGGAAGAAGAATTTCTCCGCGGAAGGGAACAGATGAAGGCGGCTATGCTTTTTTCACAGGAAAGCACTTCCTCTCAGATGCTCCTTTACGGAAAATATATGCTTTTCAACGATACGCTTTTCGACTTTGAAGGCAAGCTCGACGCAATCAATAAGATTACGCAGAGCGACGTAGCCGAAACAATTTCTCTCGCCTTCGACGAAAAGAAAAAGGCGGTCGGCGCCGTGGGCAATCTGGACAAGCCCTTTGAACTTTGATTGTCGTGAGCGAAAAAAGAGAATCGGGATTTCCTCCCGTGTTCGACAGGGAGAGCAGACTGCTTATTTTGGGAAGTTTTCCGTCCGTAAAAAGCCGAAAAATTCAATTTTATTACGGCAACAAGCAAAACCGTTTCTGGAAAACGGTATGCGGATTTTTCGGAGAACCCGTTCCTGAAGCGGTCGAGGAAAAAAAGGAGTTCCTTTTCCGAAGACATATCGCGCTTTGGGACATGGCCGCGGAGTGCGAAATAGAAGGTTCGGCGGATTCTTCGGTAAAGGAAGTCGTTCTCGCCGACCTCGACGTAATCTTCCGCAAAGCGCGCATTGAAAAAATTCTTCTGAACGGGGCGCTCTCCTATAAGCTCTTTCTTTCCCGCTATGCGGATATTGCCGTTCCGTATTTCAAAATGCCCTCAACCAGTCCCGCCAATCCCCGCTTCGACGAAAGGGTATGGAGAGAACAGCTTCGTTGCCTGCTTTGAGCGCGTTGTCCGTTCTGTATCCGGCAAAAGAGACAATCTACTTCAATCTAAGGAAAAAAACATGACTTACTCGGACTTTTTGGAAGAACTCGGCGCTTATGCCGAACCCGATTTCGCGGCATTTCAGAAAAAAATCGTCATGAGCCCGTCGCAGGAATTTATAGGCGTGAGGACTCCCGTCATGCGAAAGCTCGCGAAGGCTCATAAAAACGATTTAGAGACGCTTTTCACCTTTCCCGATAAATATTACGAGGTGACCTTTATCAAGCTCTCGGCGGCATCTTTACAGCCCTACGAAGTATTTGTGCGCAATCTCGACAGATGTATTTCGCTCATCGATAATTGGGCGCTGTGCGATTGTTTCAAGGCGGACTGTATCAAAAAGCATCGGGAAGAGTTTCTGCCCGTTTTGGAGGAAATCTTTTCCCGCGGCGGAGAATTTTATCAAAGGTATGTCCTCGTCGTCCTGTTGGGAGACTACATAGAGGAAAAGTATATACCCGTAATCGAGGAATATTTGAAGCGTTCGGATACGGAAAAATACTATGTACATATGGCGGCGGCGTGGCTCGCGGCGGAAGTACTCGTCAAAAATTACGAGGCAGGGCTGAAAATTCTGAATGCGGGAATTTTAAGCGCAAAAACGCACAACAAAGCGATTCAGAAAGCCAAGGAAAGCTATCGCCTCACACAGGAACAAAAGGGATATCTCGAATCCCTGAAAATAAAAATTTCAAAATAATCTGTAAGGTATCACCATGGACATTTTACAAACGATTACACAAGAATTCAATCTTACCGAAAACCACGCGAAAAATATTATTTCGCTCATCGACGAGGGGAACACGATTCCCTTCATCGCCCGTTACCGAAAGGAGATGACGGGAAGCTGCGACGATCAGGTTCTTCGGGAACTTAACGATCGCCTCACGTATCTTCGCAACCTGGAAAAGCGGAAAGAGGAAGTTTCTGCCGCCATAGAGGAACAGGGAAAGATGACGGACGAAATTCGTTCCGCGCTCGAAAAGGCGGTCACGCTCACCGAAGTGGAGGACGTTTACCGCCCGTATAAACAGAAGCGCAAGACGCGGGCTTCCGTCGCCATAGCGAAGGGCTTGCAGCCTCTCGCGGACGCGATTTTCGCGCAGGATAAAGCGCTCGACGTCAGGAAGGAAGCGGAGAAATACATAACGGAAGAAGTTCCGACCGCGGAGGAAGCGATTTCCGGCGCGCAGGACATCATTGCGGAAATGATTTCCGACGATGCCGCCACCCGCAAAAAAATCCGCAATTTCTTTTTCAATCACGGAGAAATCAGCTCCTCTTACGTCAAGGGCAAAGAGGAAGAGGACGAAGCCAAAACCTATGAAATGTATAAGTCCTATTCCGAACCCGTTTCGGAAATCAAAAGCCACCGTGTCCTCGCCCTCAACCGCGGGGAAAAAGAGGGCTTTCTCAAAGTATCCCTCGTCTGCGATTCGGATTTTGCAAAGCGCATTGCCGCGGCCGCGTTTTTGAAAGACGGCGGCGAATCGACGAAAATCGTCCGCGCGGCTGCCGAGGACGGCTACGAGCGCCTCATTGCGCCGTCCGTGGAAAGGGAGGTGCGGGCGCAGCTCTTCGACGACGCCAGCGAACAGGCGATCAAAATGTTTGAAATCAATCTGAAACCGCTCTTGATGCAGCCTCCCGTGAAAAATAAAATTACGATGGGCTGGGACCCCGCATTCCGTACGGGCTGTAAAATCTGCGTCGTGGACGGTACGGGAAAAGTCCTCGACAAGACCGTAGTTTATCCCACTCCGCCGCAGAATAAGACGGAAGAAGCTAAAAAAACGCTGAAAGCGCTCATCGAAAAGTACGGAGTGGAAGTCATTTCCTGCGGCAACGGAACGGCGAGCAAGGAAAGCGAAATTTTTATCGCCGAGCTCATCAAGGAAATCAAGGCGGAAACGGGACGGGAAGTAGGATACGTCATCGTCAGCGAAGCGGGAGCCAGCGTATACTCTGCCAGCGCGCTGGGCGCGGAAGAATTTCCCGATTACGACGTCACGGCGCGCAGCGCGGTGTCCATTGCGAGAAGATTGCAGGATCCGCTCGCGGAGCTTATCAAAATCGACCCCAAATCCATCGGCGTGGGGCAATATCAGCACGACATGAACGAAAAACGGCTGGACAGCGCGCTGGGAGGCGTCCTCGAAGACTGCGTCAACAGCGTGGGCGTAGACCTCAACACGGCGAGTGTTTCTCTGCTCAAATATGTTGCGGGACTCAATTCCGCCGTGGCGAAAAATATCGTGGCCTACCGCGAAGAAAACGGAAAATTTACTTCTCGGAAACAGCTTCTCAAAGTTCCCAAACTGGGCGAAAAGGCGTATACTCAATGCGCGGGATTCCTTCGTATCGACTGCGGAGACAATATTCTCGACAATACCGCCGTTCACCCCGAATCCTATGAAAAGGCGGAGAAGCTGCTCTCTCTGTTTTCCTATACCAAGGAGGACGTCCGCGCCCGCAGGATTTCCGACCTTCGGGATAAACTGAAAGCCTACGGCGTGGATAAAGCTGCGAAGGAGACGGACCTCGACAAGGCGACGCTGGCGGATATCGTCACCGAGCTCATGAAGCCGGGACGGGATATTCGGGATGCACTTCCCGCGCCTATGCTCCGCAAGGATATCATGGGGATCGAGGACTTGAAGCCCGGCATGGAAATTACGGGAACGGTAAGAAACGTCGTCGATTTCGGGGCATTCGTGGACATCGGAGTACATCAGGACGGACTCGTACATATTTCGGAAATTACCGATAAATATATCCGTCACCCTTCGGAAGTTCTCAAAGTGGGACAAGTCGTCAAAGTCACCGTGAAAGACGTGGACATCAAGAAAA
Source organism: uncultured Clostridium sp. (assembly GCA_900555925.1). Classification (GTDB taxonomy): domain Bacteria; phylum Bacillota; class Clostridia; order Christensenellales; family Borkfalkiaceae; genus Scatosoma. The sequence goes on from USMU01000042.1 coordinate 8,024, forward strand.
ACCGTATTGCGCTGACGATGAGAAAGAAGAATAAATAAACGGGAAAAAGCACTTGACTTTTCTTTCGTCTTGTATTACAATTATATCATAAATAAATATTACAAATCGAAATCACGGAGGAACAAAATATGTTGGAAAAAGTACAAGCAATGCTCGCGGACGCGCTGAATCTTCCTTTGAGCAAGGTGACGCCCGACGCTAAGATTGTCGAAGATTTGGGCGCGGATTCCTTGGATGTTGTGGAACTTTTGAGCCGTCTTGAAGACGAATACGGCGTTGTTATTCCCGACGATGACGTGGAAAATCTGAAAACCGTCGCGGACGTTGCGGCCGAACTCGAAAAAATCATGAAATGACAGTGATTGCATTTTTGCAACAGGAAATCGCTCCCGAAGATATTCGGGAGCGATTTCTTTGTCTTTCGGACAAAAGCGGGGCATATTCGTTTGCCATAAACGGCACGATATGGTATAATCTTCAAGAACGATAAATTTACAGAGGTAATTCACATGTTACAGGTTTCGGGCGTAAGCCTTCAATACGGCAGCAAAAAATTGTTTGAGGACGTCAACCTTAAATTCACGAAAGGGAATTGTTACGGCATCATAGGCGCCAACGGCGCGGGAAAATCTACTTTTCTTAAAGTCCTTTCGGGCGAAATAGAACCGCAGAAGGGATATGTCTCTTTGGATAAAAACGAGCGTATGTCCGTTCTGCAGCAAAACCAGAATATGTACGATAAAGAGACGGTGCTCCGCACCGTCATGCTCGGCTATAAACACCTCGTGGACGTCATGGACGAAAAGGACGCCCTGTATGCCAATCCTGACTTTTCGGAAGAGGACGGAATCCGTGCCGCCGAACTCGAAAGCGAATTTGCGGAAATGAACGGCTATGACGCCGAATATCAGGCGGGACAGCTCCTCAACGCCTTGGAGATTCCGGAGGAACTTCATTATTCCTCCATGAGCGAGCTCGACGCGAAACAGAAGGTCCGCGTACTGTTGGCGCAGGCGCTTTTCGGAAACCCCGACGTCCTTCTTCTCGACGAGCCGACCAATAACCTCGACATCAAAACCGTGCGCTGGCTGGAAAACTATTTGATGGATTTCGAAAATACCATTATCATCGTTTCCCATAACCGCCATTTCCTCAATAAGGTCTGCACGAACATTTGCGACGTCGATTTCGGCAAAATCAATATGTATGTCGGAAACTATGATTTTTGGTATCAGACCAGCCAGCTTCTCGCCCGTCAGCAAAAGGAACAGAATAAGAAGGCCGAACAGCGGGCCAAAGAATTGCAGGAATTTATCGCCCGTTTCGCGGCGAACGCTTCCAAATCCCGTCAGGCTACTTCTCGGAAGAAAGAGCTCGAAAAGCTTACAATCAACGATTTTAATCCCTCTCTCAGAAAATATCCCTATATCGATTTCAAATTTGAAAGAGAAATCGGCAACGATATTCTTATCGTGGAAGGGCTTACGAAAAAAGGGTATTTCAAGGATGTCTCCTTTACTGTACAAAAAGGCGAAAAAATCGGTATCGTTTCGGATAAAAGTACCACGCTCACTATGCTCTACGATATTCTCACGGGAAAAGAACAGCCTGATTCGGGTACCGTTATGTGGGGAAAAACTATTTCTGTCTCTTACTTTCCGCAAAATAATAACGAATTTTTTGAAAATTGTGATTTGACATTGGTCGAATGGCTCTCTCAATTCTCTCAGGATCACTATGAAGAATATCTCCGCGGTTGGTTGGGTAGAATGTTATTTTCGGGAGAAGAAGCGCTCAAAAAAGCCAAGGTGCTTTCAGGCGGCGAGAAAGTTCGTTGTATGCTGGCGAAAATGATGCTCGAAGGCAGTAATTTCCTTATTTTCGACGAACCGACCAACCACCTTGACCTTGAATCTATTACTGCGCTCAATAACGGTCTTAGTAATTATCGCGGCTGTATGCTGCTCACCTCTCACGACCAAGAACTCATGAATACCGTAGCAAACCGTATCATCGAAATCGAAGCCACAAAAGTCTATGACAGAAAAGTGACCTATGACGAATATATAGACGAAATCGGCTAAGAAAAAAGACTTTTTTATGCAAATAGACAAATTTCGACACGCTTCAACAGAATAATTTAAAATAAATCAAAACTTTCGATAATTAATTTTGGTATTATGTAAAATATTGCTTTACGAAGTCTGTTTTTTGTAGTATAATATCCTTGTTAAATATGAAGGTCGACAAGGCCTGCAAATTTTTTTCAAGGAGGAACGATATAATGCGTTCAAAAACAGTGGTACTGCTGGAATCCAACGGCGCGTTGCTCAGCGAGTTGAAGGAAGCTCTGGCGAAAAACGAAGGCCTGAATGTCGCGTATGCGGGGGACGATGGGGAAGCGGGAATTCGGGAATTGCACCGATTGAAGCCCGATTTGGCCATCGTCGGAATGTTTCTGAAAGGAACGGACGGCTGCGGTGTCATTCAGGCGATACGAAAAGAGGAGGCAGGGACAAAAATTATTGCGACGGGGGTACCAAGCGATACCCTTATGGAAAAGGCGATGAGCGAGGGGGCCGACTACTATCTCGTAAAGCCTTTTTCCATGCAAGGAGCTTTGGAACGGGTAGAAGAGCTATTGAAAGACTCGCCTGTATCCGGAGAAGGAAAGGAATATGCGAGCGCTAAACGTCGCCCTGTAACCTTAGAAGAAAAAATCAGCGACATCTTCATTTCCATCGGAATCCCGCCCCACATCAAGGGCTATGGATACTTGCGTGCAGGAATTAAAATGACAGTCGAACAACCTTATATTATCAACAATATCACGAAGGGACTGTATCCCAGCATCGCCGAAAAGTTCGGTACGACGCCGAGTAAAGTTGAACGAGCCATTCGCCATGCGATAGAAGTTGCTTGGAATCGAGGCAGAATAGATGCCATTAATGCAGTTTTCGGAACCAGAGTTTATTTGGGCACGGAAAAGCCCACGAACAGCGAATTCATCGCTTTGGTTGCGGATAAATTAATCCTTGAAAATATGATATAAAAATATAAAGACATCTCGAAAAGGACTTGCGGTTTTGCCCGGGTTCTTTTTTCTTTGTTTTTGCTTGACAAGCGTCATAAAAAAGGGTATAATATAAGTATGAAAAGTAAAACTTTTCTAACTTTATATACAAGGCAGGTTCAAAATGGAAAAAAAATTTCCGGAAGGAAAATTCATGACAACGGTAAAAATCGGACCGAAGGGGCAAATCGTCATACCGAAGGAAGTTCGGAAGATGTTTGGATTTCAGCCCGGGGACTCGGTATTGCTTCTTGCAGATAAAGGGCAGGGAATAGCCATACAGCCGTTTGAGTTTGCGGAAGAATTTTGGAATCAAGTACAGATGCAGAGGGAAAAGAAAAGATGAACGCTTTAACCGTTTCAAATCTTAAAAAAGAGTATCCCTGTTTTCATTTGAAGGAGGTTTCCTTTTCTTGTCGGAAAGGGCGAATCGTGGGGCTTATCGGCCGAAACGGAGCCGGAAAAACGACGATTTTGAAAAGTATTATGAATCTGATTTCCAGTGAAGGAAAAATCGAATATTTCGGACTTCCTTTTCGGAAAAACGAGCGGCTCATAAAACAAAAGATCGGGTACGTGAGCGGAGGATTTGATTTTTATCCTTTAAAGACGTTACGTCTGATCTGTAAGACCGTATCTTCGTTTTATGACGATTGGAACGAACAGACGTATCGGGAATATCTCGAACGCTTTTCTCTCGATGAGAATAAAAAAGTTCATGATTTGTCGGAAGGCATGAAGGTCAAATTTTCCATTACTTTGGCGCTGTCGCACGGTGCAGAGTTTCTCATCATGGACGAACCGACGAGCGGATTAGATCCGCTTTCGAGGGAAGAGTTTTGCGACATTATTTTGACTCTTTCGCGAGAAAAGAATATTTCCGTATTATTTTCCACTCATATTACATCAGATCTCATGCGTATAGCGGACGATATTATATATATTTCTGACGGGGAAATCTTGCTGGAATGTGGTTTGAAAGAGCTGATAAATCGTTATAAGAAAGTTTCTTTCAGAAATGCAGAAGAAGCGAAAATCTGCAAATTTCCTGTCTTTGGGCTCAAGCGGGTGAAGGAAGGATACGAAGCACTCGTCAAAAGGGAAGATTTATCACATTTTAAAGGGGAAGCAAAAGACGTTGACTTAGACGAAATCATTATCCATCTCGAAACGGAAAAGGACAAGAAAAAATGTTTTTGAATCTATTAAAAAAAGAATTTACATTGGCGTTACATCCCACGTCCGTCGTATTTGTATTCTTTGCGGCATTTGTATTTATTCCCAACTATCCTTATGAAGTGATGTGCTTCTTTTCCTGTCTTTCCATATATTTCATGTGTCTGTCGGGCAGAGAAAATAAAGATATTTTTTTCACTTGTATGCTCCCGGTTCAGAAAGGACAAATAGCTCTCGCCAGAATTGTAACGGCGGTTATTTTACAAACGGCACTTCTGCTTTTATCTGCCTTTCTGATCGTTTTGAAAGCTTTCTTGTTGCCTGAAATGATAAATCAGGCGGGGTTGGACGCAAATCTCGCATTGATAGGCTGGGGTTTTATTCTCTTTGCGGTTTTTAATATTTGCTATTTTCCCATGTACTTCAAAGAACCAAACAAAATCGGCAAACCCTTTCTAATCTCTTCCGTAATTTTATTTTTACTTATCGCGGCGGCCGTCACGGCCTCTTATACGGTTCCGTTTATTCGAAATTATATCGATAAGCCCGGTTTCGCCTACCTCAGTTATCAAATTGTTGTACTATTGGTCGGAATTATCGCCTATACATTAGTAACAGCACTTGCAACGCATTTATCTGTTCGACGCTTTGAAAAAGTGGACATTTGACGAATACATTTAACGATTCTCCTTAAAACAGGTTTCGCTGAACTAATTCAGCGAAACCTGCTTTTACAGCACAAGCGAAAACTTGTGCTGTTTTTTAACAATAATTATGCCAATTTCAGTAGGCTCACTCCGAATAAAAATTTCTGATTTTAGTACCAAAATTTAGTTGACATTTCAATATACTGTGTAGTACAATGTATATAAGATAATTGATATATATATCTATTAATTGAAAAGGCGGTGTTTATTATTGAATTTAGAAGAATGGAAATCTCAAATAAAGCGAGGCACTTTGGAATATTGTATCCTGCTGCTGATTGAAAAGAAAGCGAGATATGGTTATGAGATTATAGGGGAGTTAAGTAAATATTCTATCATATCAGCGAATGAAGGCACAATATATCCTTTGCTCAGAAGGCTGTTGAAGGACGGAGCTTTAACCTCTGAATGGAGAGAAACGACAGAAGGGCTGCCGCCAAGAAAATATTATTTTATTACGGACGTAGGGAAGAAATATTTATTTTCGATGACAGGGGAGTGGCAAAATTTATTGGAAACAATTTCAGAAATTAAAGGAGAAAATTAAAAATGGAACCCATCTTAAATAACTATTTAGTAAAAATGGAAAAATACTTGAAGGCACTTCCTGCGGCGGAACGAATTGATATCGTCAACGAACTGAAAAGTGAAATGATTGAACTTTCAGATAAAGGGATTTCAGGAGAACAAATCGTAAATAGATTGGGGAATCCCAAAGTTTTGGCCCGTGCATATCTTGCAGACGAAATCGGTAAAATGAAGAAATTCAGCTGGAAAAAATTCGCCATGGTTTTTTCATTTTATAGTTATGCAAGCATAGGCGGTATGTTTATTTTACCTATAACAAGCTGTTTAGCTGTGGCGTTCATTATCAGCGGCGTTGCCTGTCCTCTTGCGGGTATCGTAAAATTTATTGCTCATTTTTGCGGGAAAGAAATGCCTTATCTGACTCTTAATATCGGTAATTATTCCGCCTCGGCGATTGCTTTTTTACCTATTTCGATTGGTTTAGGTATTGTATTGTTTCTGTTGGGCTGGGCTTTTTGGAAACTGACCGTGTTATTTATCAAATCTGTCGGAAAACATAAACGCTTAAAAGATAGAATACAAAAAGAAAATTAAAAGAACGAGCTTGAGTCAAAAAATGACTTAAGCCCGTTCTTCAATGCGCCAAGGCCGACAAATTTTGAACATTTAAAGTGGGAATCTATTTTCCCAAATGGTTTAGAGGCTGTATCAGCGAAAGAGAGAAGAGCAATATCATGCCTATTTGCTTTTTTCTTCTCTCCCAATCTCACCTATAAGAAATGAAAACGGAAAAACTTTCGCATTATCATCTCTGTATTGTTTGAGATTATTTTGCCGATATGTTATAATTTTATTGTATATTCAATTAGTATTGGGGTGTTGATCTATGAATATTGTTGAAATTAAAGACCGAAAACAATCTATTATTACAGTTTTATTGCAGATTTGGGAAAGTTCTGTAAAAGCAACGCATTTGTTTTTGACAGAAAAAGAAATCAAAAGTATTAAGCAATACGTTCCGCTAGCATTACAATCTATTCCTCGTTTAATCGTTGCTGAAAACGATAGCGGATGTCTCGTCGCCTTTGCGGGAATAGACGGATGTAAACTGGAAATGTTGTTTGTTGCCGCCGAAAACAGAGGACAAGGCATCGGAAAGTATTTACTTCAATATGTCGTTGATACCTATGCTGTAAACGAGTTAACAGTCAACGAACAAAATCCTCTTGCAATCGGCTTTTATAAACATATGAACTTTATAACTTACAAAAGGACCGAAACCGACGAGCAAGGCAATCCTTATCCGCTTTTATATATGAAAAAAGCATAAGTTGAGATATTCAACTTATGCTTTTTCATTTGGTGCCGGTGGTGGGACTCGAACCCACACGCCCTCACAGGCAGCGGATTTTGAGTCCGCCTCGTCTGCCAGTTCCAACACACCGGCATAAAAATGTAGAAAGTTATGAAACATTAATATTATATATGATTGAGAAAAAAAAATCAAGTGTTTTCACTTTATTTTTAGAGTTTTTTCTAATCTTTTTTCTCTTTCCCTTGCGATTTTTTTTATTTCGTGGTAAAATAATACTAACGACATTAAGGAACACTTTTTATGGAAAAATTAGTATTGATCGACGGCAACAGTCTGCTCAATAGAGCTTATTATGCGACTCCCATGTTTACATCGAAAAGCGGCCTGCCTACTAACGGTATTTTCGGATTTGTCAAACTTTTACTGAAAATCATTTCCGATAAAAAACCCGCTTACCTCGCCGTGGCGTTTGATCTACATGCTCCGACCTTTCGACACGAAATGTATGCAGAATATAAAGCCGGACGCAAACCTATGCCGGAGGAACTCGTAGTACAAGTTCCCGTATTGAAAGAATTGTTGGCTTTGATGAAAATAAAAATTTGTGAACTCGAAGGCTATGAAGCCGACGACATTATTGGCACATTGGCAAAACGTTTTCCCGTCCAAACCTATATCTATACAGGAGATCGCGACGCTTATCAACTTGTCGACGATACAACTAATGTCTGTTATACGCGTAAAGGTGTAAGCGATATTTTGGAGCTCTCTTCTCGAAACTTCAAAGAAGAAGTAGGACTTATTCCGGCGCAAATCGTCGATTTGAAGGCTCTGATGGGGGATAAATCGGATAATATTCCGGGAGTCACAGGGATAGGGGAAAAGTCGGCTTATCGCCTTTTGGAAGAATATGGCAGTTTGGACGGAGTATATGGGCATTTAGACGAAATTAAGGGGGCTTTGAGTAAAAAGTTAACCGACCATAAAGAAGAAGCCTACTTTTCACAGTTTTTAGCTACTATAAAGGTCGATTCTCCTATTCCGTTGACATTATCCGATTGCGTTTTACGTATGCCTTTTCCACACACTGTAAGAGAAAAGTTTGCCGAACTCGATTTCAGAAGCATGATTTCTTTGCCTATTTTCGATGAAAACGGACAAATATTTACCGAAAGAGAAGCGGAAAGCCTAAAAATAAAAAATAT
>USMU01000043.1 GCA_900555925.1 uncultured Clostridium sp.
TAAAAACAGCGGCAGAAAGTTACAATGGGCCGCGCCGAACGGAATAATTCCTTCGGTTATCCGCAAGAAGCGGCAAGGAGTGAAACAGATTATTATGGCAGGAAAAGTTATCGGTATCGACCTCGGTACAACAAATTCATGTGTGGCGGTTATGGAAGGCGGCGAACCCGTCGTCATTACCAATGCGGAAGGTTCCAGAACGACCCCTTCCGTCGTATCTTTCCAAAAGGACGGCTCCCGCGTGGTGGGGCAGGCGGCGAAGCGTCAGGCAGTCGCCAACCCCGATAAGACGGTTATCTCTATCAAGAGACATATGGGTTCAGACTATAAAGTAAAAATCGACGATAAATCCTATTCTCCGCAGGAGATTTCCGCAATGATTCTTTCTAAACTCAAAGCGGACGCGGAGGCATATCTCGGCACGAAAGTGACGGAGGCGGTCATCACCTGCCCCGCTTACTTCTCCGACAGCCAGCGTCAGGCAACCAAAGACGCAGGCAAAATCGCGGGACTCAACGTGCTCCGTATCATCAACGAACCCACGGCGGCGGCGCTCGCTTACGGGCTCGACAAGGATAAGGGCGGCAAGGTCATGATTTACGACCTCGGCGGTGGTACGTTCGACGTCTCCATTCTCGAAATTTCGGACGGTGTGTTCGAAGTGCTTGCGACGAACGGCGACACCAAGCTCGGCGGCGACGACTGGGATAATAAAATTATCGACTATCTGGTAGCGGAATTCAAGAAATCGCACGGCATCGACCTCTCCAAAGACAAAATGGCCATGCAGAGATTGAAGGAGGCTGCCGAAAAGGCGAAGATAGAGCTTTCCGGCATGAGCTCCACGAACATCAATCTTCCCTTCATTTCCATGAGTGCGGACGGTCCTCAGCACCTCGACGTCAACCTGACCAAACAGAAATTCGAGGCGATGACGGCGGAGCTTCTCAACCGTACGGTAGAACCCATGCGTCTCGCCATGAAGGACGCAGGCCTTACCTATAAGGATATCGATAAAGTCATTCTCGTCGGCGGTTCCACCCGTATGCCGGCGGTCGTCGAAAAAGTGCGCGAAATCACGGGCAAAGAGCCTTTCAAAGGAATCAATCCCGATGAATGTGTCGCGATCGGCGCGGCCGTGCAGGGCGGCGTTCTGACAGGCGAGGTCAAGGACGTGCTTCTTCTCGACGTCACTCCGCTTTCCCTCGGTATCGAGACCTTGGGCGGCGTGTTCACGAGAATCATCGACAGAAATACGACTATTCCCGTCAAAAAGAGCCAGGTGTTCTCTACTGCGGCGGACAATCAGACGAGCGTGGATATTCACGTCTTGCAGGGCGAACGTGAGTTCTGCAAAGACAACAAGACGCTGGGCAACTTCATGCTGTCGGGCATCGCTCCCGCGCCGAGAGGAATTCCGCAGATCGAGGTTACTTTCGATATTGACGCGAACGGTATCGTGCACGTCACTGCGCAGGATAAGGGCACGGGCAAATCTACGGATATAACCATCACTTCTTCCACCAATCTGTCCGAGGAAGAAATCGACAAGGCTGTGAAAGACGCCGAAAAGTTCGCCGAAGAGGACAAGAAGAGAAAGGAGAAGGTGGACAACAAGAATAAATTGGACGGCATGATTTTCTCCGTCGAGCAGACGATGAAGGAAGCGGGCGACAAGCTGGACGAAAGCGACAAATCGACCTTGCAGGCGGCTGTGGATGCGGCGAAGAAGGAGCTGGAATCGGACGACGACGATCGCATCAAGGCGGCTTACGACACGCTGATGAACGCGGTGCAGCCGGTATTTGCAAAGCTGTATCAGGCGAACGGCGGCGCGGCTCCCGGAGCGGGTGCAAATCCCAATCCCGACAACGGAGACACCGAATTCCACCAGTAAGCGAAGAAGTACGGATTCCGACCGGAAAATTTTCGGCGGAAGTCTGTCGGAAGAAAAAGCGCAGATCGGGTTTGGCGGACAGCCAAACCCGTATGACGTATTTAAGAGAGACACTTTAAAGGACGTTTGACATTATGGCAGAGTCAAAAAAGAACTATTACGACATTTTGGGCGTGAGCAAAAAGGCGAGCTCGGATGAGATAAAATCGGCATACAGAAGGCTGGCAAAGCAGTATCATCCCGACCTGCATCCCGGCGATGCCGCGGCGGCTGAAAAATTCAAGGAAATCAACGAAGCGAACGAAATTCTCTCCGACGCGCAGAAGCGCGCCGCCTACGATTATGAATTAGAGCATCCCGGTATGGGCGGCATGGGAGGAATGGGCGGCTTTGAAGGCGGATTCGGAGATTTCTCGGATATTTTCAGCTCAATTTTCGGGGGCGGTTTCGGCGGCTTCGGCGGAGGGACCCGTACGGCACAGTCGAGCGTCGGAGAAGATATTCAGCGCGAAATGACGCTCAGCTTTATGGATGCCGCAAAGGGTTGCGTCAAGACTTTTTCCTATATGCGCAACGAGCCCTGCTCTTCCTGTAAAGGCACGGGAGCGCGCGGGGGGACGGCATACAGCACCTGTTCGCGTTGCGGCGGCAAGGGCGTCGTTCAGACCGTTCAGAATACCATGTTCGGACGCACGATTCGTCAGAGCGTCTGCCCCGATTGCGGAGGGACAGGGCGCGTGATCACGGATAAATGTCCCGATTGTAAGGGCAAGGGCTTCGTGAGAAAGGAAACTACGGTCACGTTCACTATTCCCGCGGGCGTAGACAATAACAGTTACATGAAAAAGAAGGGCTACGGTCAGGCCGCCGCGGGCGGCGGTCAGCCGGGCGATCTCATCATCATCTTCAAGATAGAACCGCATAAGATTTTTGTCCGCAACGGATTTGACCTTCAAGTGGATTTGCCCGTTTCCTTCAAGACGGCGGCTTTGGGCGGGACGGTAAAGGTTCCCGCGATCGACGATACCTTTGATTTTACAATTCCCGAAGGAACTCAGAACGGACAGTTATTCACCGTTCGGGGAAAAGGTATCCGTTCGGCGCGCGGCGGCACGGGAAATCTCATCATCCGTATTTTGATAGAAGTTCCCACCCGCCTTACAAGGGAACAGAAACGGGAAATCGAAGCTATGGATTCGGATATCGATTTGAAACAATACGATAAAATGAAGAAATTTTCTGACAATGTCGAAAGTTTTTACGGGAAGAAACCGTATTGAATGAGAAAGATGATAAATTGCGACGGAAAAAATACAGAAATGAAAAAGCAAAATAGCTTTCGTCAAAAAGACGGAAGCTATTTTTTATGATTATTTTTCTTCGGAAGGGTTGAAAAATACGAACGTTAATGATATAATATAAATACTAACGTAAAGAGGTTTTTCATGAAGTTTATAGAATTGACCGTACATACGACGACGGAAGCCAGCGAAATCGTGGCCGACGTCATGTGGAATTATACAAATTACGGCGTGACGATCTGTGACGTCAACGACATTATTTCCCTTCAAAAGAGCAAAGATACCATGTATTGGGATTATATGGACGACGAACTGACGGAAAAGCAGCCGCGCGACGTATTGGTAAAATGTTATATCGCCGTCGATATCGCGGAAAAAATCTGTTCGGACGTCATGCGGGATATTTTTGCCGCCAAGGAACGCAGCGGCGGGTGTATTCCCTTCGGAACGTTGGAGGACACCAAACGCGAAGTGGACGGAGACGACTGGATAGACGTATGGAAAAAGCACTTCCGCCCCATTCATCTCGGAAAAATCGTAGTCGTGCCCGAATGGATAGCTTATACTCCTGCGGAAGGGGAAAAAGTCGTTTTGCTCGATTCGAATATGGCTTTCGGAACGGGAGAGCACGAGACGACTTCCATGTGCGTGGAGCTCATGCAGGACTACATCACCCCCGATTCCGTCTGTATCGACGTGGGATGCGGGAGCGGCATTCTCGGGATTTCCGCAATTAAATTGGGCGCAAAAAAAGCGTATCTCACCGATATAGATTACGTGGCCGTAACCAGCGCCACACATAACAGCGAGCTCAACGGTACCGCGGATAAGACGGTCGTCGCACATTCCAACCTGCTCGACGATACGGAAATTCAGGGCGACGTCATGATGGCGAACATCACGGGGGAGATTTTGAAGCTCCTCGCACCCTCTATTCCCAAAAATCTTAAACGAGAGGGCGTGCTCATTTTAAGCGGTATCATCGAAAGTCGTCTCGCCATGGTCAAAGACGCTTATGCCGCCGTCGGCATGGAAGTCGTGCGCGAACGGCGAAAGGGCGAATGGTTCGCGCTCGTCCTCAAACATAAAGAGGCTTAATATGTCCGGACCCAAAAGATTTTTTGTGGAAAAAATAGAGAAAGAGACACTCCTTTCGGGAGAGGAATTCGAGCATGCGAAAAACGTGCTCCGCCTGTCCGTGGGCGACGAGGTCGTACTTTTGGACAACAGCGGAAAGGAGTATTCCGCCGTAATCGCGGCGGCGGAAAAACGCTGCATGAAATTGCACGTTATCGGAGAGAACGAAGGGGACAGGGAAGCGACTGCGGACGTCGCTCTCCTGTTCGGGTACCTGAAAAACGCGGATAAAAATGAATTTATCGTACAGAAAGCGGTGGAACTGGGCGTAAAGAAAATCGTCGCTTTTTCGTCGGAATATTCTTCCGCTTACATGAACGAAAATAAGTTGGAACGCCTGAATAAGGTATCCAGGGAAGCGGCGAAACAATGTCTGCGCTCCGTGGCACCCCGCGTTATCTATTGCGGGGATTTTCAAAGCGCCTTAAAAGAAGCGGACGGGTATGAAAATAAGCTGTTTGCCTGCGAGTTTGCAAAAGACAGTGAGGCGGAGCTTTCGACTCTTAAAGGGGGCTGCGCTCTGATCGTGGGCAGCGAGGGAGGATTTTCGGAGAAAGAGGCGGCTTTGGCAAAGGAAAACGGATTTTCCTCCATTACGCTCGGCAAGCGGATTCTCAGAGCGGAGACCGCCGCCGTGGCCTTGACGGCGGTCGTGATGTTTTCGCTCGGAGAATTGGGCGGCCGTCGGGGAGGAAAGGAATGAAGGCGGTCGTTTTTACGCTCGGATGTAAAGTCAACGACGTGGAAAGCGGGTCTTTAATCCGAGGCTTGGAGAAGCTCGGATATACCGTTTCGCGAGAATTGGAGCCTGCGGATCTGTATATCGTCAATACCTGCGCGGTGACCGCGGAGGCGGAACATAAGAGTCGGCAGGCCATTTCCAAAGCGCTGAAATTCAATCCGCAGGCAAAAGTATTGGTCTGCGGCTGTGCGTCGGAGAAGAATCCCGCCCCGTTTGCAAGGCGGGAACAGGTGATTTCCGTGACGGGAGCGAAACGGAAGGGAAAAATTCTCGAAATTGCGGCGTCGGGTTTTTCGCGGGAATTGCTCGGGGTAAACATTGACAAAGAAGATAAAATCTATGACGAAATGCCCTTGCCCGAATGTTTGAAAACGCGCGCTTTTGTGAAAATTCAAGACGGGTGCAATCGCTTTTGCTCCTATTGCGTCATTCCGTATCTGCGGGGGCGGAGCCGTTCGAGGCTTTTAGAGAGCGCCGCGAAAGAAATTTCGGACAGCACGGCACAGGAGACGGTAGTCACGGGAATAGATATTTCTTCCTACCTTGACGAAAAAGGGCGCGACCTCGCCGATTTGATTTTCGCCGTGAAGGACGCGGATACGCGCATAAGATTGGGGTCTATCGAGGTGAGTCTGATTACGGAGCGCTTTTTGGTGGCGGCAAAAGCGGTAAAAAAATTTGCGCCGCAGTTTCATTTGTCGTTGCAGAGCGGTTCGGATAAGGTGCTGAAAAGTATGAACCGTCACTATACGAGGGGCGAATATCTCGAAAAATGCGCTCTGATTTATCGGTATTTTCCCGATGCCGCAATCACGACGGATATTATCGTGGGCTTTCCCACCGAAACGGAGGAGGATTTTCTCGATTCCCTGCGCATCGTGGAGGAAGCGGGGTTTGCACAGATTCACGCCTTTCCCTATTCTCCGCGCGAGGGAACGAACGCGTGGAAGAAATATGAGGATATTCCCGCGGCGGTAAAAAAGGAGCGACTGCAAAGGCTGCTCAAAAAAGGCGCGGAAGAAAAACGAAAATATATGGAAAAATTTATCGGCAGGACGCTGGAAATCGTTCCCGAATGTTTTTCGGACGGATATACGGAAGGATATTCGGAAAATTACATTCGTCTTTATATTCCCGAAAAATTGGAAAAACGGCTTACCCGTGTATGCGTCGAAGAACTTTTCCGAGACGGCTTGAAGGCGGCCTGCGGTGAGGAAAAACAATGAGAAAACAAAATGTCGAAGAGAGAAGAACGAAGCTGAATGAGAACGAGTGGGATAAACTCAGGAAGCTGACGGACGCTTATACGGTTATCAGATGGATCTCATTCGGTACGGTCGTTGCGTTTCTTACGCTGACGGGAATAACGATTTTACTTGTTTTTCTGTTCAGGATTTTTGAAAATGGTTTTGAAATAGGAGGACTTATTCCCTTTACCTTCTTTTTATCGACTGCGTGCTTTTTGTCCGATCCGTCGGGAATAGGATTTTTAGGGGCGGTGTCGGTCTTTTTCATCGTTGTCGTGCTTTGCCTGCTTTCGGGAAGGGAACCTTCTGCCGTCGGGGCTTTGATTGCCTTTATTGTATTGGATTGGATTACAGGAGCGCTTTCGGGCTTCATCGACGCCGGCGGGGTGGAGATTTTCGGGGCGATTTTTCGAGGATTGATGCTTATAATGCTCTTTCTCGATATGATTTTTGCGATTATATTGAAAAGAAACCCGTATGGAAAAATTCCGGAGACGACGGAAGAGTTCGACAACGTTTACGAAAAAAGAGAGTAAAACCGTGGAGGAACATTCAAAACAGAAATCGCGGCATACATATAAGAAACGATATTTTGCCCGACTCATTGCGATTTATTTCCAGGGAGGGAGAGTTGGATGGCCGAACAGGCGGCGTTCCGCTTTTCGCAAAAGAATTTGACCGTATCTATGGCGGGTGCGGAAAATAATAAAAATAACAAGGAGTAACGAAATGGAAAACTGTATCTTTTGCAAAATCATTCGCGGGGAAATTCCATCTGCGAAAGTGTACGAGGACGAGGATCTCATCGTCATCAAGGACATCGAACCTAAGGCAAAACTTCATTATCTCTGCATTCCGAAAGAACATTTCGCGTATCTTTCGCAGCTCGATGAGAATCGTGCGGAGCTCTTAAAACGCTGTTTTTTGAAAATCGCCGAACTTCGGGATACGTTGGGCTTACAGGACGGCTACCGAATTATTATCAATCAAGGCGAAAACGGAGGACAGACCGTTCAGCATTTGCATATTCATTTGCTCGGCGGAGAGCCCTTGACGGGATTTTAAGGAAAGATGAGGGAAAATAATGGATAATAAAGAGTATATCAAGGTTTCAAAAGAGATCAAAAATTATAAGATTGCAAGAACGAACATTATGGTGTTCATAATTTTTACGATCGTCAATATGTTCATGCTGTTTGCGGACGTGTATTTCCTTTTCAGCATTTACAGCAGCACTTCGTTCTTTGCCGCGGGCATCGTCTGGAAGGAAGTATACGGGAATAGCTTCTTGACTTTAGGCTTTGCGATAGGACTTCTCATTCTTGCCGTGTTTTTCGTCTTTTGGCTGCTTTCCAAAAAACACCGCTGGGCGATAATTATCCTTTTGGTATTGTTTTCTTTGGATTCGATTTGGCTTATTGTCAGTTGTATTTTAACGATAAAGGACGGGGGACTTTCGTTATTGGTGGATATCGTCTTTCACGCACTCATGATGTACTATCTGGTTTTGGGTGTGAAATCATCGGGAGAGCTCCAAAAGCATTTCCCGCAGGGAGTAAATTTGACGGCGGCTCAATTAGATGAGGCGTACCGCTTGGAAAACAGTATCGACCCGCATACGGGGGCTCCTTTGAACGGAGCCGCCGTTCCCTCAGGCGCGGGAAACTCCGTCGGAACAACTGTCTCTTCCGACGGGGAAAACTGCGGCGGGGACAATTCTTCGGTCGCCGAGAACGGAAACGGTTCCGCCGCGCCGATGAACAATAAATCGGATTCTCCCGTTATCGAAGAAGATACATCGAAAGGCCGTGCTATTTTGGAGGCAAGATATAACAATTCGCTGATAAAAGTCAAAGCCTCTCCATTCGTCTGGGGAAAAGCGAAAATCATCATCGACGGGAAAGTATATGCCTGCGAAAAGGTCGGAGGATATAAGAGCAAGGATATTTCGGCGGTTTTCAACGGCGTGGAGTACATATACAGATACGAATATCATTATTTCGGACCAAACTACTATTTGCTTGCAAACGGGCGGATAATCGCAAGTAAATAAAAAATAAGTTATAAAATCCGAAAAAGGTGTCAATAATCCCTTTCGCAAGACCTTGAAGGTCCTGCGGGAGGGATTTTTTATGGCCTTCGGCATAAAACAGTTTTTTTCAGCTGCGGCGGCTCTACTGGCGTCCCTGTTTATCGGACTGACCGTCTGTCTCATGAATGTTTCCGCTTTTTCGGGGGGACGGAGCACCTATTATCTTTATTCCCCGTCTTCACAGGCGGAGATATCAGAGACTCTCGAACTTTGCGATTTGGCGGCTTTGAGCGGCGAGAGCGTCGTCTACCTCGATGTCGGCGCAAAGGGCAGTTTGACGGAAGAAGGAAAAGGCTTATCCGCGGAAGGAAAAGAAATTGCCGAAAAGATTATTAATCGTTATCGGGCAAAGCTGTGCTTTGCCGAAGAGATTTCGGGAACGGTCTCTTATTATTGTTATTCGCCCATGTTGAAAGGCGGAGTGGTGCTTAGAGGGAAAAAAATAAATTTGCATATTGCCGTACGGACAGAAAGCATCGTTTTAGGGACGCCGATTATCTTCGGAGGATATTGAGAAAAGAGAACCTTCAAATCGATGGAACAGAGAAAAAATTCTCCCCTGATAAAAATTTTTTATTTTTAAGTATAAAATACAAAATCGGGGGCAACAATTTACATACAAAATACATTTTTCGGAGGATTTCAAAAATGAAGGAACAGAACGAAAGCGGTAAATCGCATACGAGCGTAAGAAACAAAAAATTGTATATGTATATCGCTCTCGGATGTGCGGCGGTACTTCTGGCGGCGGCGATAATCATTACTTCGGTGGCTTTGGCCAGCCGCGATAATCAGCTCAATCACAGCGATACGACGCAAGGCGGATCGTCAGATGACGATCAAGATGTCATCAACACACCGGAGGAATTCGGTATGCCCGTGGAGGTGGTGAGTATCAGCAACGAATATGGTTTCTATTATAACCAGACGCTGAACAACTACTATGAACATACAGGTGTCGATTTTTCCGCGGCGGCGGGTACGGAAGTCTTTGCGGCGCGTTCGGGAAAAATCGAAAGTATCTATACTTCCGACGTCCTTGTAGGTACGCAGATTATCATCGATCACGGCGACGGAATAAAGACAGTCTACGAATATGTAGAGGCGAAAGAAGGGCTGAAAGCCGGCGACGAAGTAAAGAAGGGCGACGTCATCGCGACCGTAGCGGAGGCGAACGGCAAGGAATATAAGGACGGCCCGCACCTGCATTTCGAAGTGTTTGAAAACAATGCGACGGTCGATCCCGCAAAATATCTCACCTTTGAAGAAAAGTAAAAAACAAGCCGGTCGTTTCCGCGAGGTGCGGCCGGCGTTTTATACAGTCATAAAGCGAATTATTTTTGCATAAAATAACCTGCTAATACTTTTTAGGGGTTATTTTTTTATGAAACGTATTCTTTGTTTTTTGCTTTCCGCCGTGAGCCTTGTCGCTCTGATGATCGGAGCGGTCGGCTGTAAAGATTCCGAAAGCGGCGAGTGCGTATATGAGATTACCGCCGAATATGTTCCCGAAACCGCTACATTGACCGCGATGATGAAAGTGGAATACAAAAATACGACGGCAAACGAAATCAGCGAACTGAAGTTCAACCTGTATCCGAACGCTTATCGCGAGGACGCCGCTTATCAGCCGGTGTCCGCCGTCTATTCCTCCTCTGCCTATTATGCGGGAAAAAGTTACGGGAGCATGGAGATTTCCAGTGTTGACGGAGCAAAAAATTGGGAAATAAAGGGTGAGGACGAAAATATTCTCAGTGTTTCGCTCGAAGAATCTCTGTTTCCGGGCGATAAAGTAAACTTGAATATTTGTTTTCTGACCAAGCTTGCAAAAATCAATCACCGCACCGGTGTGGGACAAAAATCAGTCAATCTCGGAAATTTCTTCCCCATTCTCTGCGCTTATACCGACGACGGTTTTTATGAGTGCGTTTACTATTCCGACGGCGATCCCTTCTTTTCCGAATGCGCTTCGTATAAAGTGACGTTGACCGTTCCCAAGGATTATACCGTCGCCGCGACGGGAAAAATCACTTCCGAACGGACCTTGGAAAGCAAAAAAGAATATGTCATGTCTGCGACGAACGTCCGCGATTTCGCTATCGTGCTCTCCGATTGCTTTGAGGTGGCCGAAAGCAAATGGGAGGGGATAGACATTCGCTATTATTACTACAACGACGAAAAACCTGCGGCGCACCTCGCGGCGGCGCAGGAGGCTCTCGCCTATTATTCCTCGACATTCGGCAAGTACCCTTATGAAACGTATTCTGTGGTTCAGACGGGGTTCTGCTACGGCGGAATGGAATTTCCGGGATTGGTGCTTATCAGCGACGCTCTGACGGAAGAAAACTGCTTGTATACGATCGTACATGAGACCGCCCACCAATGGTGGTGTGTCGCCGTAGGCAGCAATCAGGTGGAAAACGCATGGCAGGACGAGGGGCTGACGGAATATTCCGCCGCGCTGTTCTTTGAAAATCATCCCGACTACGGATTTACGCGCGAACAGCTCATTGCGGACGCTTTGGCGGAATATCGTTCCTATTATAACGTTTACAGCCAAGTATTCGGAGACGCGGATACGCGTATGACTCGTTCGCTCAAAGACTATCTGAGCGAATATGAATATCGCAGCATAGCTTACGATAAAGGCGCGATTTTATTCGATACTCTGCGCACGTCCATCGGAGACAAACGCTTTTTTGCGGGACTTAAGAGATACTATTCCGGCTATAAGTTCAAGACAGCCGAACCGGAGGATATGATAGGCTGTTTTGAAAAATCGGGGGTAGATGTGGCAGGCTTTTTCGATTCGTTTTTGAGCGGAAAGGCGGTTATATAATCGGGCGGAAAAATATCTGAAAAATTTTTGTGGAAAAATACTTGCCAAAATAGGTTTTGGGGCGTATAATAGATATAGAAGTAAGTCGGAAGCATAATCGGATATTTTCTGATTTTCCGACGGAATATTTCCAAACAAGGAGCAATTATGGACGCTGTCCCTGACAACCGAAGTAGCAAGACCACAATTTCAGGAGATCCGCTGTGCCTCGATATGTACGATTTTACAGAAGATTTGTTTATTGACTGACCTTCGATATTGAAAAGAGTACGACGCACGGGCGGTTTTTCCCGTGCGTTTTTTTACGCATTTTCCTTCGGAAAATTGCCGTAAAGACGCCTTTGAACACTTATTTTTTGAGGCGGTACGATTATGATAAAATTTTACAAAACTGATGAAAACCTGCGCATTGTGCCTGCGGACGCCTTTGAAAGGCGCTGTTGGGTGGAAATGGTCAATCCCACGGACGACGAAGTGGACGATATCTGTGAACTGAGCGGAATTCCCGAAGAAATGCTCAAAGCCGCATTGGACGAAGAGGAATCCGCACGGGTAGATACCGATGAGGGCGCTACCATGTACGTGGTGGATAGCCCGATGATGGTAGATACGGAGGAAGGGGATTCCTATACGACCATTCCCGTCGCCATTATTTACAATAATAAATGTATCGTGACGGTATCTTTGAATCCGAATCCCGTCCTTGCAAATTTCAGCTCTAACCGGAGTCGGATTTCCACGCTCAAACCCGTGGGATTTATTCTCAATTTCATGCTGGAAAACGTCAAGCGTTTTTCCTATTCGTTGAAGCAAATCGATAAAAAATCCCTGCGTTTGCAGGCAGAACTTCATAAATCCATGCGAAATCAGGAACTCATCGAGCTTTTGGGCCTGCAAGACTCCCTTGTGTATTTCTCCACTTCCCTGAGCGCGAATTCTTCCGTATACGGTCGGCTTTCCCGCATGGAACCCGTTCAGTCCAATCCCGATTATCAGGATTTGTACGACGATGTGCTCATTGAGACTCGTCAGGCCGTAGAGATGTGTAGCATCTATCGAGATATTTTGAAAACGACCATGGATGCGTTCAGTTCCGTTATTTCCAATAATGTAAATAATGTCGTCAAGCGTTTGACCGTCATCACGATTTTGGTGGCAATTCCGACGCTCATCGCAGGCCTGCTCGGCATGAATGTCGATCTTCCTTTCGGTATGGGCGTACATGGAGACGGCGCTGCGTGGGAGTTTTGGTTGATTCTCGCCATTTCTGTCGTCCTTACGGCGGTCTGTTCGGTACTGCTCGTAAAAATGACCGATTCGGTGAAAATTCGTACCCCTAAACAAGTAAAAAAGAAAAGGAGGCGCGGCTGATGCCTATTTTACAGTATAAATGCAGCAAATGCGGAAAAAAGTTTGAAGAGTTGGTAAAATCTCATACCGAAAAAGTGGTTTGTCCCGATTGCGGAGGAGAAACGGTTCGGGATTATTCGGGAGCCGTATATTCCTCGACGGGGAAAAAGCCCTCGTCCTGTACGGGACACTGTTCCACTTGCAGCGGCTGTCATTGATTGTCTCTTGGAAACAATAAATTTCTTTGTGCGGTTTCAACTAATGTCGAGCGATTTTACTGTAATTCTTTTTGTTTCTTGACTTCGCGCGACCATAATTATATAGAACTGCAATAGATCATGCGTTCATGGTGTTTTTTGTCGAATGTTTCAAAAAAATTTCAAAAATCTTAAAAAAGATAAAAAAAACACTTGACATAATTTTTTCTAAGTGCTATTATGTATAAGCTGTCACCGAAAGAGGCAACCTCTTTTATACAGCGTCCCGACTTTCGTCGGGGTTAGACCGAAGATTCACAACTGCATAGCAAAGAAGTTTTGTATTATGGAAAATAATATAAGACGAGTACGAAAGGCAAAAATTTTCATAGAGAAAGTTAAAGCTAATAGGTTAATGCAAAGAGCACGAGAGGACAATTTTGAAGGAAGGTCTTTGAGTAGCTGCAAGAACAGATTAGCCGAGTAAGAATGAATAGAATTTTTGTAGAAAAGACGAGTAGAAAGAAGATCAAGCTACAAAGGGCTTACGGAGAATGCCTTGGTACATGGCGCCGAAGAAGGACGTGACAAGCTGCGAAAAGCTGCGCGGAGGAGCAAATATCCTATGAAACGCAGATATCCGAATGAGGGAACTCCATACGAGTAATATCGTATGATCCGTTACTGAATCCATAGGTAACGGAGGGGAACCCGGGGAACTGAAACATCTAAGTACCCGGAGGAAAAGAAAACAAAAGTGATTCCGAAAGTAGTGGCGAGCGAAATCGGAGGAGCCCAAACCGAATGTAGTAATATATTCGGGGTAAGGACCGCGAGATAGCATCAGGAAGAGTAGTCGAATTACCTGGAAAGGTAAGACAAAGAGGGTGAAATCCCCGTAGACGAAACTCAGAGAGAGCGAGCGGGATCCAGAGTACGTCAGGACACGAGAAATCCGGACGGAAGAAATGGGGACCATCCCAGAAGGCTAAATACGACCATGTGACCGATAGCGAAGAGTACCGTGAGGGAAAGGTGAAAAGAACCCCGGGAGGGGAGTGAAATAGAACCTGAAACCGTAAGCTTACAAGCAGACAGAGCGCCATAGGAGTGTGATGTCGTACTTTTTGTAGAACGGGCCGGCGAGTTACGATGTGATGCGAGGTTAAGTGTCAAAGACACGGAGCCGAAGCGAAAGCGAATCTGAAGAGGGTGAGAAGTATCATGTCGTAGACCCGAAACCGAATGACCTAACCATGAGCAGGTTGAAGCAATGGTAAAACGTTGTGGAGGACCGAACACACGCCTGTTGAAATAGTCGGTGATGACTTGTGGTTAGCGGAGAAATTCCAAACGAATTCGGATATAGCTGGTTCTCCTCGAAATAGCTTTAGGGCTAGCCTCGCATATAATCCTTGTCGGTAGAGCACTAAATGGCCTAGGGGGCTTCACAGCCTACCGAAGCTTATTAAACTCCGAATGGCAAGGAATTGAGTGCGGGAGTCAGACAGCGACAGCTAAGTGCCGTTGTCAAAAGGGAAACAGCCCAGATCTACAGCTAAGGTCCCGAAGTACAGGTTAAGTGGAAAAGGATGTGACAATGCATAGACAACCAGGATGTTGGCTCAGAAGCAGCCACGCATTAAAAGAGTGCGTAATAGCTCACTGGTCGAGTGATGTTGCGCCGAAAATTAACGGGGCTCAAACCTGACACCGAAGCTTAGGAATACGCGAAGCGTATTGGTAGAGGAGCAATGTATACGAGCGGAAGCCGTACCGGAAGGAGCGGTGGATTGTATAGAAGAGAGAATGCCGGCATAAGTAGCGAGAGCGGAGCGAGAAACTCCGCCGTCGAAAGTCTGAGGTTTTCCGGGGAAGGTTCGTCCACCCGGAGTAAGTCGGGACCTAAGCGGAGGCCGAAAGGCGTACGTGATGGACAACAGGTTGATAATCCTGTACTACCGAGAGAGCTAATGAAGCAGTGACACGGAAAGATAGAAGAAGCGCGCAGATGGAAAAGCGCGTCCAAGCAGTGAGGGAGGCTTGTAGTAAAGTACGCAAGTCATAATCCTGGGCTGTGACGGGGAGTGGACCAAGGAAACGAAGTCTTTGAATCTACGCCGGCGAGAAAAGCTGCTAAATGTTTCGAGGTACCCGTACCGCAAACCGACACAGGTAGACGAGAAGAAAATTCTAAGACGAACGGGAGAACCCTTGTTAAGGAACTCGGCAAAATGACCCCGTAACTTCGGGAGAAGGGGAGCCACAGAGATGTGGCCGCAGTGAAGAGGCCCAAGCGACTGTTTATCAAAAACACAGGTTTCTGCTAAGGCGTAAGCCAAGGTATAGGAGCTGACTCCTGCCCAGTGCCGGAAGGTCAAGGGGATCCGTCAGCGCAAGCGAAGCGGTGAACTTAAGCCCCGGTGAACGGCGGCCGTAACTATAACGGTCCTAAGGTAGCGAAATTCCTTGTCGGGTAAGTTCCGACCCGCACGAATGGAGTAACGATTTGGGCACTGTCTCAACAGGGGGCCCGGCGAAATTGTAGTATACGTGAAGATGCGTATTAACCCGCGACCGGACGGAAAGACCCCGTAGAGCTTTACTGTAACTTGATATTGAATCTCGGCAATTGATGCACAGAATAGGTGGGAGACTGAGAAGCAGGTGTTTCGGCATCTGTGGAGTCAACTTTGGGATACCACTCTTCGATTGCTGCGATTCTAACCGGGACCGTTGAAGCACGGCTCGGGACATTGTCAGGTGGGCAGTTTGACTGGGGCGGTCGCCTCCTAAAGTGTAACGGAGGCGCCCAAAGGTTCCCTCAGAATGGTTGGAAATCATTCGGCGAGTGTAAAGGCAAAAGGGAGCTTAACTGTGAGACAGACATGTCGAACAGATGCGAAAGCAGGGCTTAGTGATCAGGTGGTATGAGAATGGAATTGCCATCGCTTAACGGATAAAAGTTACCTCGGGGATAACAGGCTTATCTCCCCCAAGAGTTCACATCGACGGGGAGGTTTGGCAC
>USMU01000044.1 GCA_900555925.1 uncultured Clostridium sp.
GCATTTCAGATCCGGACCATGGTCGCGGACGCCGAAAAAACGGGTCCGCGAGTGACCGTTAAAAACGACGCGAGAATTACCCGCGTCGGAAAATTTATCCGAAAGTACAGGCTGGACGAGGTCTGTCAGCTCCTCGACGTATGGAGGGGAAAAATGACGTTTGTCGGGACTCGGCCCGAAGTGGAAAAATACGTCGCTCACTATACGCCCGAAATGCGGGCTACTTTGTTATTGCCTGCGGGAATCACTTCCGAAGCGAGCATTTATTACAAGGACGAGAGCGCTCTTTTGGACGGGGCAAACGGGGAGGCGGACCGCATTTATCTCGAAAAAATTCTGCCTGAAAAAATGAAATACAATCTTCGCGCCGTAGAACGTTTCTCCCTGTTTCGGGAATGGGGAATCATGATAAAAACAGTGCTCGCGGTCTGCGGGAAGAATTATCGGGATAACGACCGACAAGAAGAAAGACAATGACCGTTAAGAAAAAACAGAAAACGGATAAGAAACGAGATAACTACCGATAAAAAACGGATAAAAACGGCAGGAAGGGGGAAAATAATCGATATAGGGGGGAATATGGAAAAAATTCTCGTCGTTTGCACGACCGATTCGATGATCTGGAATTTTCTTGTCCCGCATATCCTCGATTTACAGCAAAAGGGCTTTACCGTGGAATGCGCTTGCTCCGAAACGGGAGATTTTTTCTCCAAGCTCCGAAATGAGTTCTCTTTCCGCATGTATCGAATGAATTTTCAAAGGAGTCCCTATGACTTCCGTAATTTCGGCGCCTATCGGCAGCTGAAAAAACTCATTCAAAAAGAAAAATACGACACCGTTTTCTGTCATGAGCCGGTAGGCGGACTCATGGGGCGGCTCGCGGGGAAAAAATGCGGGTGCAGGGTCGCCTATATGGCGCACGGATTTCATTTCTACGAAGGCGCTCCCGCCCTGAAACGCTTTTTGTATTATCATGCGGAAAAATTTTT
This sequence comes from uncultured Clostridium sp., assembly GCA_900555925.1. GTDB lineage: Bacteria > Bacillota > Clostridia > Christensenellales > Borkfalkiaceae > Scatosoma. Next base: position 990 of record USMU01000044.1, read on the forward strand.
ATCGAAATATACCGACGTGCTCATTACGATCAATCGGGAGGACTACGAGGCCGCAAAATCCTTTCACGCAAGGGAAATTTATAAGGTGGACGGAATCGGCGTGGATACCTCCAAATTTGTCTATGCGCCCGTTCCCCGATACCTGAGACGGGAGCTCGGACTTTCCGAACGGGATTTTCTCGTCTTGTCCGTCGGCGAACTCATTCCGAGAAAAAATCACGAAACCGTAATGAGAGCGCTGCTTCGCTTGGATTTGAAAAACGTACATTATATCGTCGCGGGGGACGGAGAAGGACGGGAAGAACTTAAACACTTCATTGAGGAACGGGGATTGTCCGAACGGGTACATCTGCTCGGATTCAGACGGGATATAGGAACGCTCTGCAATTCCGCGGATTTGTTCGCTCTGCCTTCCGTACACGAGGGACTGTCCGTGGCGCTCATGGAAGCGATGGCCTGCGGTAAGCCCGTGGTCGCGTCGAGGATTCGGGGAAATACCGACCTCATCGACGAGGGAATGGGCGGATACCTGATAGAGACATTCGACGTGAAGGGATATGCGGAGGCAATCGAGAAACTCGCTTTGAACGAGGAAAAACGCAAGGCGTTTTCTTCCTATAATCGGAATAAAGTGAAAAGTTTCGATTTGCGCGTCGTCCGCGGGCAGCTGCAAAAAATATTGACGGGACAATAACCGTCGAGGAGGTAATATGTATTCCTGGGGAGAAATCGTCCGTTCCTTGCCTAAGAAAAAAAACAGCAAAAGTTCGCTTTGGGTAAAATGGATTATACGTAAATTGTCCTTTCCCTTTACCTTCCTGTTTATCAATCTCGGCTTTTCCGCGTGGGGCGCTTCCGTCCTTTCGATTTTCGTCGCACTGGCGGGCTGTGCGGCTCTCTGTGTCGATTCCGCCCTCTGGCGCGTCGTCGGCGTCGTATTGGTGGAGCTCTGGCTCGTTATGGACTGCGTAGACGGCAACATCGCCCGCGTGAAAAAGACAAGCTCACCCATGGGCGGGTGCATAGACGCTTTCAGCGGCTATTTTATCACCGCGTTTGTATTTTTCTCCGTCGGCGTCGCCGCCTGTTATTCCACACGCTTTGCGGAGCATGCGGGACTTTGGGTTGCGATGGGAGGATTATCTTCCGCCTTTGGATTGTTGGCACGGCTCATTCATCAAAAATATACCTATTGCGTTCTGGAATTAAAAAAAATAGAAAAGAACGGGGCAGACGGGAAAAATATAGAAAAAAGTTGGGAAAATATGGAAGTCAACAGCGCGAACAGAGGAAATGGAGAGACGCACGAGACAAAAGAGGAAGCGAACAGGGAGAACGGAGAGACGTACAGGACAAACGGGAAAGCGAACAGAGGAAACACAGAGACGCACAGGATAAATGAGGAAGTGAATAGAGAAAGCTGGGAAATGCACAGGGCAAATGGAGAAGCGAATAGAGAAAGCAGGGAAACGTACAGGGCAAATGAGGAAGTAAATAGAGAAAACGGGAAAATGCACAGGACAAACGAGGAAACGAATAGAGGAAACGGGGAAAACAACAGAAAGAACGGAGCACAAACCGCGAATGGAAAAGAAAATGAGGAACTTTTGGAAAAGGGCGGAAGATTGAGCTATCTCAGGAGTCGGATAGATAAAGAAATCGGGATTTCGGGGTTATTTATGCCCTTTTTGATCGTCTCCTGCATCTTTCGGCTGTATGACGTCATGACGATTTTTTATTTTATTTTTCAGGGCGCGGGCGCATTGGCGGCGGCGGTCTATTATGCTCTGAAAACGCGGGAGAACGCATGAAAAAGGTCTTGGAGATTCTCGGAAGATTGGACCGTGCGGGGCAGGAAACGTTCGTCATGAATATATTCCGGCATATAGACAGGAAAAGGTTCGACCTGTATTTTTCGGTAAATACCGATTACGTCGGAGCCTATGAGGCGGAGATTTTATCCGCGGGCGGAAAGATTTTTCACAATCCATATGCGGTAAGCTTAAAAAATTTGCGCTTATATCTCCGCGCTTTCCGAAAATTTTTGAGGGAGGAAGGGCCGTTTGACGCCGTACACTGTCATGTGTATTCCTTCGGGGGATTTTTGCTCCGCGCGGCGTACAAGGAAGGGGTCCCCGTGCGCATCATGCACAGCCATACCGCATACGACGGGCAAAAAAATTCTCCAATACGCAGGATATATGCGGCTTACGCCAGACGGCTGATCGACCGTTACGCCACAAAAAAAGTCGCCTGCGGGAAGGATGCATACGAGGCTTTTTTTAAGGAGCCCTGCCCCGAAAAAGGGGCGATTCTTCCGAACGGCATAGAGCTTTCCCGATTTTGCGGAAAAGATACGGGGAGGGGGAAGGAAATAAAAAAAGAGCTTAAAGTTTCGGAAGAACAGGATATTTTTGTGAGCGTCGCAAGGTTCTGCAAGGTGAAGAATCATGAAAAAATTTTGTCCGTATTCAAAGAGTATTTGCGCGCTTTCAATCCTCGGGCGGTATTGCTTCTCGTCGGAGACGGAGAACGGAGAAAATATATAGAAGAGTCGGCAAAAAGGGAAGGCCTGGGAGAAAAAGTGATTTTTGCGGGGATTCGCGGCGATGTGGACAAGCTGCTCGCCGCCGCCGAAGTGTTTTTGATGCCTTCGAAATTCGAGGGGCTGCCCGTCTCCCTGATAGAAGCGCAGGCGGCGGGAGTGCGGTGCGTGGTCTCGGACAGAGTGACGGACGAGGCGGATATGGGATTGGGACTGTTTTACAGGCTGCCTTTGGAAGCGTCGGACGAAGTCTGGGCCGAAACTTGCGCAAGGGCGAACGCCGTTTCTCCGCCCGCGTTTTCCAAGCGGAAACGGGGGATAGAACGGCGCGGATATTCCGTGGAAAACGCGGTGAAGCGGGCAGAGGAACTGTATGACGGAAAATCTTAAAAATAAAAAATATTTGCTCAAAATTTCCTTGATATGGTTTGCTCTTACTCTCGTCGCTTACCTGCTGCGCGGATTGATTTCGTCGGAAAAATTATTAAAGGGCTTATGTATAGAGACGACGGTCGTTTTTGCTCTCGTTTTTTATCATTTATGGAAATGGAAGGGGACACCCTTCAAAGTGGTCACTCTGTTTGTCCTGATGTGCTTTCTCTACCTTCAAGGACAAGTGCTTCTCGATACTTTCGATCTGACGAAGGACGGGCTTCTGTCGGGAAAATTTTCGCCTCGGGAACTCGTCGGGGGAATTCTGGCCGTTCACGTCTTTCTTTCCCTGCTCCTGACGGCGATAAGCACCGCAAAAGGACAAAAAAGAAAATTTTTTAGCGGGCGGGAAAACCTTGCAGACGAAACCGTCGTCCTTGCGGGAACGATTATTGCTTTGTGCGCGCTTCCTTTCGAATTGTACGTCAATCTCACAAAACTCAAATTTACCTTGACGGACGGCTATGCTTCTCTGTATCAGGAAGCGGCGCTCGCCGCGATTCCTTCGGGCGCGAAAATTCTGTCCTATTTCTTTTTGCCCGGCTGCTTCTACCTCTTTTTCGGGAGCGCGAGGAAATCCCGCGCCGAATATGCCGCCTTGCTCGGTATCGTGGCGCATGGAGCGGTGGAATTATTGATCGGATACCGAGCTTCTGCGGTCATTCCCCTCCTGCTCGTCATTTACGGCATCGGCGTAAAAAACCGATATGAAAAATCGGCGGTTAAACGGAAAAAGAACAGGAGAACGATTTTTCTTTTGTGCGCGCTCGGCGCGCTGGTCGTGCTCGTCGTGTTCCCCGTCGTCAGAGCTACCCGAAACAGCGGGGGACTGGCCGCTTTGACGTGGAGGGATATTTTTTCCGTCGAAAACGTCAGGAGTATTTTTTCCACCGTCAACGATATGGGAAAATCGTTGCAGACCGTAATTTATACGCTGAGGCTCGTTCCCGAAGAATATCCTTTCCGCTACGGCGTCACCTATCTCGTCAATCTTACGGAAATTTTCCCGAATTTCTTTTGGGCGGTTCACCCCGCGGAGGCCTACGGTTCGCTGGGTAGGTGGCTCACGAAAATCGTCGACTATTCCTTCTGGAAATACGGTGGCGCTTTGGGGTACAGCTGCGTCGCAGAAGCCTATATCAATTTCGGATATTTCGGGATACTCGGTTTCGCTTTTCTGCTCGGAAGAGTGTTGGAAAGAACGGAGTCGAAAGTTGATGCTGCGGACAATGCCGCATGGTATGCGTCTTGGGCGATCGTGGCGACCGATCTCCTGTTTTATCCGCGGGGAGAATTTTCGTCGCTGGTGCGGGGGATTTTTTGGTATATGCTGTTGCCTTTGCTCTTTTGCAGGATTTTGCGGCGAATCAGAGGAAAGGACAAGAAGAAATATTCTCTGCAACGACAGCTTTGAACGGACGCGGAAAAAAGATAATTCGGACGTGAGATTAAGCGCGCGGGGGAGGAAAGTTTTTTCTTTCAAAGAACGGGGCTTGTCCGTACTCCGTCAACATCGGAATAGGAAACGGGCGAGCTCGGAAAGAGGGGAGGAAAAAGGAAATGTTTGCGGAAAATAAATCCAATCGGTTTACGGCGGTGGTTCCGACCAAAAACCGCGAAAAAGATTTGTTGAGATTTTGCGAGGGACTCGCGGTACAGACGCTTTTGCCCGACAAGCTGATTATCGTCGATCAGTCGGCGGAAAAATATCGCATGGAGGGAATCAATCTGCCCGAAAGCGTGGATGTGGAGCACCTTTACGCCCCCGAAGTATCGGGGCTGTGCGCAGCGAAAAATCTCGCCGTCCGATACGCGGCGGGAGAATACGTCTTTTTTTTCGACGACGACATTATTCCGGACAAGGATTTCTTTGAAAAAATTATCGGGCACTTTTCCGCAAACCCCGAAATATTCGGGATTTGCGGGCGGCAGAAAAACAGCATTTCTTCCCGATTCAAAGTGTTTTTTTTCGATTTTTTTCACGTCGGGCCCTTTAAGGACAAAAGAAAAAAATTCAATTCGGGTTATATAAAAAATAATTTGATGAAAACGGAAATTCTTCCGGGCGGCATTACCGCTTATCGGCGGGAAGTCTTTGAAAATTTTCGATTCGACGAGGTTCTGATTCGTTACTGTCTCGGAGAGGATATGGATTTCTCGTATCGCGTGGGAAAACAATATTCTTTGGCGTTCGCTGCGGACGCGACTGCGTTACACAATCATTCCCCTGTAGGCAGGTATGACGCGGAAGAATCGTTTGCCTGCAAGGTAGCGGGGTATGCGTATTTTTACGGAAAAAATGTCGAAAAGACTTTTCGGAACGCGTTGGCTTATTTTTGGGTGAAAGCAGGGATATTTTTCGACGCCTGCGCGTACAGTGCAAAACATCGGAATTTACACGCCTTCCGCGGTTTGAAACGGGGCGGAAAATACCTCAAAGACGACTTTCGGGGCGTGCCGTTTATAGATTACGATAAGTACCGCAAGAAGAAAGAAATATCGGAGGAGGGCAAAATTCCAAAAACGAAAAGCAAAGAAATGCCGAATGTTAAAGAGAGGGGCGGAAAACGAAAATATCGGAACTCAAAAGAGACACCGAGGGCCAAAAATGAATAAAAAATTCAAGGAGCTCGTCGGGAATACGCTGATTTTCGCGCTCGGTTCGCTCGGCTCAAAGCTGATCGTCTTTTTATTGGTTCCGCTCTATACCAATTTGATGACGCCTTCCGAATACGGAACGGCCGAGCTCGTGTTTACGATTGCTCAGATGTTGTTTCCCTTCGTTTCCGTCGTCATCTTTGAAAGCGTTCTCCGTTACGGACTGAAAAATGAACTCAGAAAGGAGGACGTGCTCCTCTGCGCGTTCGTCGTCATTCTGTTCGGAAGCGTTCTGACCGTCCTTTTTACCCCGCTATTTCGATTTTATCCCGCCGTTTCAAATTGGAAATGGTACATCTGTGCATATGTCGTCGCTTACATGGTCACGTCCGTGGAACTCGTTTATCTGAAAGTACGCGATAAAAACAAGCTGTTTGCGTTTTTCAGCGTCCTGCAAACTCTGATATTGGCTTCGGCAAATATTCTGTTTCTCGCGGTTTACAAAAAGGGAATAGAGGGTTACCTTTTATCCAACATCCTTTCCCATGTCGGAACGGCCGTTTTATGCGCTTTGTTCGGAGGCGTAGTAAAGGATTTATTTCATGCAAGATTCTCGCCCGCCCTCCTTCGGCAGATGACGCTCTATTCTCTGCCGCTCATCGTCAATAATATTTCCTGGTGGCTGATTCATTCCGCCGATAAAATCATGATAGAATGGAGACTCGGAGAATCTGAATTGGGCGTATACACGGTAGCGACGAAAATTCCCGCTCTGGTCAATATCGCCGCACAGATTTTCTCTCAGGCTTGGGGAATTTCTTCCATTAAAGAATACGATTCTTCCAACGACGCTTCTTTCTTCTCTTCCACGTTCAAATATTATACGTTTTTGGTCTTTCTCGCCTGTATCCTCGGAATTACGGCCGTGAAACCGCTTTTGAGGATTTATGTCGGAAAGGAATATTTTGAGGCTTGGAAATTGGTTCCGCTTTTGCTGGTCGGAGCGGTCTTTTCCGCCGTCTCCGCTTATTTCAGTCGGCTTTACAGCGCCATGCACAAGAACAAAAACGTAATGTTTACCACTCTTCTTGCCGCTGCCGTCAATATCGCGGGAAATTTCTTTTTTATCGGAACGGCGGGAACTTACGGAGCCGCCGCCGCAACCGCCGTCGCTTACGCGGTGATGGCACATATTCAGATGGCCGACGTTTCCAGATTTTTGAAGTTTGACAAGGGACTTCCGCGATATTTTCTGAGCTGCTCGCTCATCGTCGGACAGGCGATAGCCGCGACGCTCGATTGGCATATCTATATCGTTTCCGCCGCGGCGATAATCGCGTTTTTGTGGGTGAATTCTCCCGTGATCAGAGACGTTATATGCGGATTGAAAAAGAGAGGAAAATCCGCGGGAAAGAATACGGACAACCGAGACTAAACAGACGGCAAAGACATCGGAAACGGGAAAACGATATGGACAGGGAAGAAAAAACGGCAATAAAAAATATGGAGAGTACAAAAAGGAGAAAACGGAAAATGAAAACAATCATCGGCTATACGACGGGCGTATACGATATGTTCCATATAGGGCATCTGAATATTTTAAGGCGTGCGAAAGAACAATGCGACTTTTTAATCGTCGGCGTTTCCACCGACGAGCTGGTGGAGCGGGAAAAACATAAAACGCCCGTGATTCCTTTTGCGCAGCGCTGCGAAATCGTTTCCGCTATCCGATACGTAGACAAAGTAGTACCGCAAACGGACAAAAATAAGCTGGGTGCTTGGGAAAACTATCGCTTCGACAAAATGTTCGTGGGGTCGGATTGGAAGGGCTCCCCCGAATGGAAACGTTACGAAGGTCAGCTTGCTCCTCACGGAGTGGAAATTGTCTATCTCGCTCATACGGACGGAATATCTTCTACCATTTTGGCAAAAAAAATCGCTTGGATTAAAGAATAAATTTTTCCGATTGAAAAATTCAAAATTTCCTTTACAAACAGAAAAAATATGTTATAATAATAGAGGTCGTTTTCCTTTTGGAAAAAGATACTTTGAAAGATAACGGAGAAATGTAAGATGAACGCGATATGGGGCAAGGGATTATCGGAAGAAATGAACGTAACGCTCGGCTTTCTCCTCGATATGGGGGAAAGAAAACAAGGACTGATGAAAATAGCGGCTTCGACCTGCTATAAGGTATATGCGGACGGAAAAATGCTCGCTTTCGGGCCGCAGCGTGCGGCGCACGGATTTGCTCGCGTCGCGGAAATTCCTTTTACGGGAAAAGTAATCGTCGTGGAAGTGGAAAGCAGCAATGTGGAATCCTATTGCTGGATCAAGCAAGAGCCCTTTTTTGCGTGCGAGGTGGTTTGCAGCGACGGCAAAGAATACCGTGCGGAGGATTTTGCCTGCCGTCGCCTGACCGACAGGGTACAGAAGGTTCAGCGGTACAGCTTTCAGCGGGCTTTTGCGGAGGTCTATCGCCTGAAAACGGACAGAACACGGTTTTATCGGGGAGAGGCATGCTTTGAACCATTGGAGACGGAAGAGGTAAAAATTCCGCAGTTGCTCGTTTCCCATGTGCAAAACGCGCGTCTTGCCCTGCATTTCCCCTTAAAGCAAATAGAGTCGGGACGAGTGGAAACGGACGAAAATGCTCCCGTATGGAGAGACCGTGCGCATACGCTTGTGGGGACGATTTTACAGGGATTCAAAATAGAGGAATGGGAGGAGTCCGCGACGGACGAAGTGTCGAAGTTCGTCTATCTTCCGAACGAATCCGAAAAAAGCGGCCTGAAATATACGACGTGGGATTTCGGGCGGGCAATTACGGGATTTACGGAACTGAAAATCCGCGCAAAGCGTCCGGGCGTCATTTATGTCGTGTTTGACGAGCTCTTATGGGAAGAAGCGGGAAAGGGGAAAAACTATGTCGATTTTAAGCGAAACGGCTGTTCCGGTGTCCATAAATGGACGGTGGAAAACGCCGGCGTTTTCCGCGTCGCTTCCTTTGAGCCGTACACGGTGCGTTATGCCTGCGTCGTATATACCGACGGCTTGGAAGTGGAAATTTCTCAAAGGGACTATGAAAATCCCGACTGCGGAAAGCTGCGTTTTTCTTCCGATGACGGGCAGGTAAACGCGATTATGGAAGCCGCTCGGGCGACTTTGGCGCAGAACGCCGTCGATCTTTTGACCGATTGTCCTTCTCGCGAACGGGCGGGCTGGCTTTCGGACAGCTGGTTCTCCTCCGTTGCGGAGCGTTTTTTCACGGGGGATAACGCCGCGGAGAGGGCCTTTCTCGAAAATTACGTCCATGCCTCCAAAAAAGGACTGCCGGAGGGCATGATTCCCATGTGCTATCCTTCGGACAACGTGGACGGAACTTTTATTCCCAACTGGACGATGTGGTATATTCTGGAGATTGAAAAATATGCGGAACAATACGGCTGTGAAGGAATCGTGGCAGACTCCGAAGAAAATGTCAGGGGAATACTCGGATACTTTGAAAAGAAGGAAAATGAGGAGGGACTTTTGGAAAACCTCGAAAGCTGGATTTTTGTGGAATGGAGCGAGGCAAATTCCCCTTCTCATGTATGCGGCGTCAATATCCCTTCCAATATCTGTTATGCCGCTTGTCTCGAAGCCGCGGGGAAAGTTTACGCAAACGTGGAATGGAAGCGAAAGGCGGAAAGAATCCGCGAGGCCGTGAAACGTCTGGCTTATGACGGGGAATTTTTTGTGGATAACCTCGTACGGGATGAGACGGGTGCACTCGTGCGGACGGGATATTTGACGGAAGTGTGCCAATATTACGCCTTTTGGTTCAAATGCGCGACGAAGGAAGAATATCCCGAATTATTTGAAGAACTGATGAAGCGCCTGGGACCTTCCAGAGAAGAAGGATTTCTGCCCGAAATGGAGAAGCCCAATGTTATGTACGGACTGTATATGCGGTTGGATTTGCTCATGCGGGAAGGAGAGCGTGAAAAGGTCTTGAAGGAATGTTTCGATATTTTCGGGAAAATGGCGCAGCGGACGGGTACGCTTTGGGAAAATAACAATATTTCTGCAAGCTGTGATCACGGTTTTGCTTCTTATGCGGCGCGTTGGCTCGTCTATGCCCTGACGGGATACGATATTATGAAAGGCGGTGCCGCGGCGAAAGAGGGAATCGGAATCGATTGCACGCTGTCACTTCCCGCGAAGGACGGGAGGCGGTTAAGGATAGATGTCAGGGATAATCGTGTGCATGTCTATCGTCCTTTGGCGCACGTCCGTGCGGTAAAGCTCTGAAAAATTTTCTTTGAAATTTAACGCACAGAAACTTGAAAAAAACAGCGAAAAACAGTTGACAAATCTAAAAAAAAATACTATACTATGATAGCAATTTATCGAAAGAGAATTGCTGATTGCACCTTTAGCTCAACTGGATAGAGCGTTGGTCTACGGAACCAAAGGCTAGGGATTCGAATTCCTTAAGGTGCACCATTGACACCCTTATCCGAATATTTCGGATAAGGGTGTTTGTTATACAGATTAAATTTACAGAAAAGTGCTCGGAAAAGTTATGGTTAAGGCGTCCAAATTACCGTTTTTCTTGTTGCCGGCGCGCTGAATTTATCGGGACGGGGTATCGGTATGCGGGGCAGTATATTCTTTCAAGGGCAAATTGACAGATAAATATTTTTTGTTATAATCTATGGGAGATGATAAAATAAATAAAAGCCGAAAATTCGGTGCTGTCACGGACATCATAGTTTTCAACAATGGAGGAAAATAAATATGAACGGAAAACCAAAAGTTCCTCTCAACTGCTTTTTTAAGGGGAGCTATAACCCTGCCTACGAGGAAGAAATCAAAAAGTGCAAGGATAAATGCTATCGTTATAATCAGCTCCATCCCAATGACTGTGAAGCGCAGCAGGCAATATTAAAAGAGCTTTTGGGAAAAACGGGCAAAAATATTACCGTCGTTCCGCCTTTTTGGTGCGATTACGGTTACAATATAGAAGTGGGAAATTATTTTTATGCCAATCATAATACGATAATTCAGGACGGAGCGAAAGTTAAGTTCGGCAATAACGTTTTTATCGCTCCGAATTGCAGCTTTACGACAGCCGAACATGCGTTGGACCCGCAAATGCGTAAGGACGGAATCGAGATCGCAAAGCCCATTACCGTCGGGAATAATGTCTGGATAGGTACGGGAGCGATTATTCTCGCGGGCGTAACGATCGGCGACAATGCAGTGATAGGCGCGGGAAGTGTCGTTAAAAGGGATATTCCCGCGAATGTGATAGCGGTGGGCGTACCTTGTAAAGTGCTCCGTGAAATAACCGAACAGGACAGGCATACATACCCGTTTTATGAGGGGGAGTATCGATAATAATTCTGCCGCAGTACGGCCGTTACAGGGGGGCAGGGTTCTATAAAAACCTGAATTTGGTAATTCCATTGTAACATTCCCGAAAGCACGACCAGACAGAGGGAAAACTCCGGAGCTGTGCCGTATTCGTTTTTTGCCCGTCTGAGTAATTTTTCCGAAACCTCCTTCCGCGTTTCCTCTGTGCAGTCGGCGCAGAGATATTTTCCCGCGGGGAGAATTTTCAGCCCCTCGGTTTGAGAATACCTCGTGCATACCGCAAATAATCGGGAGTCGCCCTCCGTTTGATAGATGCCCGCTAAATCTTCAAAGGCAAATTCCTCCCGTTTGGCTTCTCCGATTTGCGCGTAGAAATGCCGCAGATAATTCCATAAATTTCCGACGGTCGGCGTCGTCAGAGTTTGGGAAAGCAAAATGACTCTCTGCGGAAAAATTCTTGTATACGCCTCCTTTTCAGACGTTACGGAAGTCTGCTTACTTTCGTAAAATAGCTTTGCCCGTCGGATTTTTGTTTTCGCCTGAATGAGCTCTTCAATTTTTTCGTTTGCGCTTTGTTCCGCCTTCTCTAAAAATTCTACAATCTCCTTGAAATCGTCCGATTTCAGGATTTTCTTGATTTCATCGAGCGGCAAATCCATACACCGCAAGGTCTTTACGAGATTGAGCCGTACAATTTCGTCCTCCGAATAGTATCGATACCCCGTCCATTTATCGATTTTATGCGGTTTTACCAGATCTATTCGGTCATAATGGCGCAAAGTCTCGGACGTCGTTCCGACAATTTTCGCCGTTTCGCTGATCGAAAAAAATTTTTCCATAATACCCCCGATTTTTTTCTTGACATTTGTGTTACACAAAGGTTTATACTGATTATAGCATGAAAAGAGACAAAAAGTCAAGAATATAATTATCGGGAGGTTTTTTATGAAAAAGTTAACGGGAGTTGTATCAGTGCTTGCAGGTTTTACGTTCGTTTTCACGTTCGGGAGCTGTTCGGACGGAGGAGATTTCACCGCGAAAAGCTACTCGACGAGTGAAAACGTTCAGGCGATTACCGTCGAAGCGACGGATAGGGAAATAGAAATCGGTATTTCCGAGGACGACACGGTTTATATAGACTATTATGAGAACGAAAAGGAATATTATGATATTTCCCTTTCGGAAAATGACGAATTGACGATAAAGCTCGTACTCGATAAGGCGTGGACGGACTTTATCGGCACAAAGCCCTCGGAAGAATTCCGAAAAATCAGCCTGAAAGTTCCTGACGAGCTTTTGTCCGATATTTCGGTGACGACGACGAACGAAGCGATTAAAATTTCCGCGGTATCCGTTTCCGGAAATATAGTTCTCGACGCTAACGGAGGGGACGTAAAATTTGAGAGAGTAGCCGTGGGCGAGGGCTTGGACGTAAAGGCGAAAAACGGAAACATTACGGGGACGGTGATAGGCGCTTGGGAGGATTTTTCCATTTCCTGCACAATCAAAAAGGGGGATTGCAATTTACCAGCCGAAAAGAAGGAAGGGGCAAAGCTCCTGAAAGCGGATTGCAATAACGGGAATATCGATATCGATTTCGTTTTTGAATAATTTGCGGCACGACTCGTTTTCCAAAATGTACGGGCATCCGCATACGGACGCGCTGCGTCCCCGCATACGCGGGGCTTCCCGTCGGCAATTACAAAACTTCCCCCGCCGCTATTCAGCGGCGGGGAAGTTTGTTTATTCCTGAGGCTCGTTCGGCATCAGCCACGCTTTATGATCGGTATGCAGCAATTCGTGTGCGCGATGTGAAAGGGGCTTTTGCAGATAATTTTCATAACACTTGATGACGGAGGGATTTTCATGCGAGAAACGGAGCGTATTTTCTTTGTCCAGCTTCCTGAGATTCTCCCCGCGCTCCTCGGCGGATTCCTTGCCTTCGTGAATGGGCTGTCCGCCGCCGCCCGCACAGCCGCCGGGGCAAGCCATGATTTCCACGAAATCGTAATGCACTTCTTTGCGGTCGATGGCTTCCATCAGTCTGCGGGTATTGCCGAGCCCATGGGCGACGGCTACGCTGATCTCCGTTCCCGCGACGTCGAATTTTGCTTCCTTCCAGCCCTTCATGCCGCGGACGGCATAGAAAGCGTCGGGGTCGGGATTTTTGCCCGTCGCGAGATAATACGCGGAGCGGAGCGCCGCTTCCATGACGCCGCCCGTCGTTCCGAAGATGACTGCCGCGCCCGTGCCGACGCCGAGAGGGGAGTCGAATTCCTCCTCTTTGAGATCCTGCGGAATGATGTGTTCCGCGCGAATGAGGCGGTCGATTTCGCGGGTGGTGAGCACTACGTCGACATCCTGTCCCGCGCCCGCGTCATTCATGACGTCGAGGGCACATTCGTGCTTTTTGGCGATACAGGGCATTATGGAAATACAGAAAATCTTTTCGGGGTCTACGCCCAAAATATCGGCATAGTAGCTCTTTGCGATGGCTCCGAACATCTGCTGCGGCGATTTTGCCGTAGAGAGCCGCGAGACATATTGAGGATATTGCGATTTTATGAACCGTACCCAACCGGGACAGCAGGAAGTGAACATGGGCAGTCCCGACTGCTTGATTTCGGGAAGGCGCTTCAAAAATTCGCTGCCTTCTTCCATAATCGTGAGGTCTGCGGAGAAATTCGTATCGAAAATATAATTTACTCCCATGCGGCGGAGCGCCGAAACGAGGCGCTTGGTCGTCGCAAATTCTCTCGAAAGCCCGAAGGCCTCGCCCCAAGCCGCTCGCACGGCCGGCGCGATTTGAACGACCGTGATTTTTTCGGGATCTGCCAAAGCGTCGAGAACTTTATCGGTATCGTCTCTCTCTCGGAGCGCTCCCGTCGGGCAGTGGGTGATGCACTGTCCGCAGAGCGTGCAGTCCGTCTCTTTGATCATGCGTCCTTTGGATACGTCTACCGTCGTGCGCGAGCCCGTATTGGTCACATCCCAGACGTGCATGTCTTGAATTTTATCGCATACCTGTACGCAGCGCATACATTTGATACACTTGTTCGCGTCGCGGATTAAGGGGGAATTTTTCGGCCATGCCGCCTTGACGAAATCCTTCTGAAAGCGCTGGTCGATGATATCGAGATCGTTTGCAAGGTTCTGCAAAGAGCAGTTGCGGCTCCTGACGCAGGTGGCGCAGTGCGCGTCGTGCTGGGATAAAATCAGCTCCACATTGATTTTGCGGGTGTTGCGAACCTTGGGACTGTTCGTCAGAATTTCCATGCCTTCCTTGACGACGTTATTGCACGCGGTGACGAGCTTTTCTTTGCCTTTGATTTCCACCACGCACACGCGGCAGGCGCCGATTTCGTTGAGATCTTTGAGAAAGCAGAGAGTGGGAATGGATACGCCCGCTTTTGCCGCGGCGTTGAGAATCGTCGTTCCTTCCTCTACGGTGACGGGCACGTTGTTGATTTTTAAGGTTACCATTTTTCGACTCTGCCTCCTTTGAAGATACCGTAACCGAAGTGGTCGCATCTTAAACACCGTCTCGATTCTTGCAGAGCTTCTTCTTCGGTCATGCCGCATTCCATGAGCTTGAAGTCCTTCTTTCTCTCGGAAGCGTTGCGCTCTTTCATGTTCACGCGGCCGCAGGAGCAGCGGTCGTCCAGACGAATGGGAGGAATCTGTACGTCTACGTTGAGCTCGTGACGGAAACCGAGATATTCGTCGATGTTCGCCGCCGCGACCTTTCCCGCCGCAATCGCGCGAATGACGGTCGCGGGGCCCGTGACGCAGTCTCCGCCCGCGAATACGCCGGGAATATCCTTGATACCGCTCCAATT
>USMU01000045.1 GCA_900555925.1 uncultured Clostridium sp.
CGCCGCGATTCCGTAACAGACGGATACGGGGAGATTGATAATCGTCACGGCGCCGCCGGAAAACAGTCCGTAAAGCGCGACGGCGTCCTCGGTATACCGTTTGAGCAGCCTAACGATGATCACGCTGTCCAAGAGCGAGGAGAGCGGCAGGAGCGCCGCCGACAGCGTGACGGGAATGCTCAGTCTGAGGACGGACTTCATCGAAACCCTGTCCCCCTTCTTCAAACCTGAAAAGGGCTCGGGAACGCGGCGGAACAGAAAGGCCATCAGCGCGAGCGCGCACGCTTCGGAAACGGATACGGACAGGAGGATATAAGTCACCGCTTTTTCGACGTCCGAACGGAACAGGTAAGCGAACAGCAATCCGAAGCCCACCTTTACGACCTGTTCGGTCACTTCGGAAAGCGCCGTCGGAAACATGTTGTTTTCTCCCTGAAACCAGCCGCGGAACACCGAAATCGCGGAGACGAGCAGGACGGAGGGCGCGAGGGCCAGATAGCCGTTTTTTACTTCGGGGCAGTCCTGCGCGCGGGAAAGGAGGGGCGAAAGCGCCATCATCAACAGCGTTCCCAATGCGCCGATCGAGAGAAAGAGGACAAAGGAGCTTTTGAGAAGGGATTGGGAGGATATGCCCCGCGCGCGCTTTTCCGCCACCATTTTGGCGATGGAGGAAGGGATTCCCGTCGCGGAAACGGTGAGCAGGAGGCAGTAAAAGGGATAGACCATCTGATAGAGCCCCATGCCGTAGCCGCCGATGATGTTCGTGAGCGGAATACGATAGAGTGCGCCGATGAGTTTTGCGATAAATCCGCCTACGGCGATGGTCGCCGCCCCCTTCAAAAACGATTGTTTTTTCATCTTCCCGTCCTTCTTCCGCAAACCTGCGAAAAATGTGCGGGGATTTTCCCCGCCACCGTTATTTTTCGCAATCGCGGCCCCTTTTATGCCCAAAGATCGGCATGCGGAAAAGGAGAAAACAAATCGGAAGCAGAACACAGGCTTCAAAAGAGAAAATCAAAGTCCGACCATGAAAAAAATTTTTTCAGAAAATTCCCAGCGGCTCGGAAATTATAATTCATCCATATCTAGTCCAATCAATAAGGTATATACTCCGTCGAGCAAATGAGCGTTCGGAACAAATATGATAAATCCGTCGCGTCCGCGCGTCAATAACACCCTATAACTGTTTATTCGATATATATTTTCGTCACTGTCGGCCGATTGGAATTTTTGGTATAGATTCCATGAATTTCCGTTCCATATCATATCCGGCCCCCAACACACAATAGGCATATCCAATTCTAAACCCTGACAGCCAAATTCCGTCACTACTTTTTCGAGATTGCAACAAGAACAGCCACTACGAGCGTCGGTATTGAACCATTTACCGATATTTACATTGCTGGTCGCCGCATATCCGTTATCGACACCGTATTTCTTCATAAAGCTATCTTTTTTTGAAGAAGCAATCAAACCATAACGTTTTGTACGCTGGCCCGCATACCTCGTTTTACAATATTCCTTCGCCTTTTCAAGGTCGCGGGTGACTAACATGGAAAATCCCGCAGACTTAATCTTTTTTACATACTCCGATGCCCTATCTATTTTCCCTTCAATTAGGTTGTTTACAAAATTACTTACATCGCCTGCAAGATGAGTACGTAGCGTTACCGTTAAATCTAATTTATTTCGAGAGGCGTCATCGATTACTTTTTGAGTGCCTTCAAATATCGTCGCGAGCTTATTCGGACACAGAACCTCCCATTCCACAGAGGACGCCTTCAAGGCATCATTCCATTGGCCAATTCCAGCGTTCTCCCCGCTATTAATCTCTTGCCCCTCGCCCACTAAAATGAGCAACACACACCACTCTAAACGCTCTTCGGCCATGCGAATTAAAATATTCGGTTCCGAAGCATTTGAAGCTCTATATCGTTTTTCCATTCTCTCCTTGTCCCAAGCCCGTTGCCCTTCATCGAAAACAATGACATTATTAGAAAAATCCTTTGCTTCGTTTTTTAAGTATTCTTCCACAATTTTATGCAGATTTTTGACAAATACACCACTTTTCAAAGCGTCCGTCAATACGCTCACCAATGAAGCGTTTCCCGATAAATAAACAGAGCTCGCTCTATCTTCCCCCCTTCCTACATCATAGACAAATTGCAGCCCCAAAAATGTTTTTCCTGAACCCGGAACTCCTGTCACTAACGCGAGAATATGCTTCTTTTGCTCTCTTGCATAATTTGTAATAGTTGTTAAGTATTTTATGGCCTCCGGTATTCCCGTACTGTTTACCCGTCGAATATGCGGAAGCTCTTCCCTTTCCATAATCATTCTTGCCGCTTCTACAATCGTCGGCAAGGGTTCGTAATTCGATTGGAGCCAAGTTTCTATTTTACACGCCGTTACTTTCCCTGGCACAGCCTTACAAAGCGCCTTAAAAAGCATATCCCCCGAACAAATATGTACGCCATTTTCAGATATAGTCTCTATTTCTTGCATTTTTGTTACAACTAAATATGGCAAAACTCTTTTATTCCTCGATTCATAGTGGTATTCCTGAATATCTCTACAATATGCAGCGACTTGGTCTAGATCCGCCCGTAATGCCTTTTCCTTTTTCTTAAATTCAAGTATCAATACATACTCATTGCTGATGAGAAGAACATCGGGCCTACGACCGGCTTCATAAGGAAGAGCATATTCAAATACAATATGAAAAGCTCTATATATCTCGTTGAATGGGGTTAACTCCGATTTCAGTACATGATAGCAATCTATCCACGCATCGATCTGTAATTTTCCTAAAGATAAAAGATAGGCTTCTGAAAAGTTACTTTTCATTTCTTGTAACCAAGTATCGCATGAAGTTTGAAGAAAATTAGTCACCGTCCCCATATAACAGTATCGTTTCCTCATTTCTGTTCCCTTTGACTCCAACCGCTCAGAAATTTTAGATGTATTCTTTCGCTCTAACTCTTCGTATATGGCCCTTGCTAACTTTTTCGCTTCATCGGTATTTCTATTATTCCAGCACTTTTTTACAGGACTCCACCACCAGCCACTTTTATGCAAACGGCTCCTAATATTTTCCGGCGGTTTTTGATCAAAATATAATTCAATTCTATTATATTTTTCGTGTTCTTCATAGCGCATCATTCTTTCCCTCCTGCAATTCCTTCAAGAATGATTATAACATATATTTCCAAAAAGTACAATACCATTAAAACTATTTTTTCTCCCGTTCTTGCGTCTAAAATAGTTACTCCAATTCAATTCTATATAATACGACGTTCAGATTTATTGCAAATTTATCGTAAAAAAGAAAAAAGCCCCAAAAAGGGGCTTTTTTTCGTGGAGCAGGTGACGAGAGTCGAACTCGCCGGAATCAGCTTGGGAAGCTGACGCCATACCGCTAGGCGACACCTGCATTCAAGTGTTTTCATTATATGCTATTTGCGCTCAAATGTCAACACTTTTTACCGATAACAAACAAAAAATTTTCTTTATCCTTTTTTTCTGTCCGACAAAAGATTATTGATCGCCGCACAGAGCGCGTTCACCGAAGCGGTCGTACCGTCGTCGTGAATCCCCGCGCCCCAATACGATTTCCCGCCGTTCTCTATGCTCAGGTAGGTAATCGCTTTGGACGAGCTTCCCGCGGAAAGCGCATGCTGTTCATATCCGTTCATGAGATACGGGATTCCCAGATAATTTTTCAGAGCATTGGACACGGCGTCGAGCCGGCCGTTTCCCTCCGCGCAAATCTCTCGGCTTTTTCCCTCTGCGTCGAGTATCGAAACGGTTGCCGTAATTTTTTCCTGTTGACGAAAACGAACCTGTGAAACGTCTAAACGGGAAGTGTTCTCTACAAAATGCTCTACAAACAGCCGATAAATTTCCGACGGCTTCAATTCCTTATGCTCCGAGTCCGAAACGCTCTTGACGATTTCCGAAAACGCCTCCTTCAACCGAGCGGGAAGGTGCATTTCATACGCACTCTCCAAAATATATCCCACTCCGCCTTTTCCCGATTGGCTGTTGATGCGAATGACGTCCTTTTCATACTCCCGACCGATGTCCCGAGGGTCTACGGGCAAATAGGGAACGTTCCAGATTTTTGCGCCCGTTTTTTCCCGATACCGCATTCCCTTTGCGATCGCGTCCTGATGCGACCCCGAAAAGGCCGCGAACACCAATTCCCCCGCATAGGGCTGGCGGGGCGGAATTTTCATTCCCGTCAAATACGTATATCTCGCCGCCGCATAAGGCAGATTTTCAAAATTGAGTTTCGGGTCCACTCCGTGCGAATAGAGATTGAGCGCGAGCGTGACGACATCCACGTTCCCCGTCCGCTCGCCGTTGCCGAACAGCGTCCCTTCCACGCGCTCCGCACCTGCCAGCAGAGCCGATTCCGTCGCCGCCACGCCGCTTCCGCGGTCGTTGTGAGGGTGCACGGACAAAATCACCCCGTCGCCGTAAACGAGATGCTTCCGCATATATTCCACCTGCTGCGCAAATACGTGCGGCAGGGACGTCTCCACCGTCGCCGGAAGGTTGATGATTGCCTTCTTCTCCGCCGTCGGCTTCCAAAGCTCCAATACCGCATTGCAAACTTCTAGGGAAAATTCCGGCTCCGTCGCGGTAAAACTTTCGGGAGAGTATTCGAGCCTCACGTTCTCTCGTCTCGAAAGCTCCTCGGCCAATGCCGCTCCGTTTAGAGCAATCTTCTTCACCTCTGCCCTGCCGCCGTGAAATACCTGTTCCCGCTGTGCGGGTGAAATGGAATTATAAATATGTATAATCGCGCTTTTCGCACCGCGCACTGCCTCGAAGGTACGACGGATAATGCGTTCCCGCGCTTGCGTCAATACCTGAATCGTCACTCCGTCAGGAACGAGATTTTCTTCGATCAAAGTACGGACAAAGGAATATTCCGTTTCCGACGCAGCCGGAAAGCCTACCTCAATTTCCTTGAAGCCCAATTCCACCAACATGAGAAAAAACTCTATTTTCGTATGCAGGTCCATAGGCTCTACAAGCGCCTGATTTCCGTCGCGCAAATCTACGCTGCACCAATCGGGCGCTTTATCGGGAGCGTCTTTCGCTATCCAATCCAGACAGGTTTCCTGCGGCAAAAAATACTGCTTCGCGTATTTTTGAAAATTTTTCATGAAACCTCCTCCCGTTCGCTCGTCGTGCACTTTTATCATACCATAATTTTCCGGAAAAATCAAGTCTTTCGCAACTCTACCGCTTTCTATGGCTCTCTGATTTACCAAAAAACGGGAGAGCACCTTTCGGTCTCTCCCGCTTCACCTCTTCTATTTTCTTGCGGCTCTTTCAGGAATACAGGAACGCCACGACCCCCAAAGCAATCACCAATAAACAACCGGCTAACGTCAAAACAATGGCCGCCCCTCTCTTCATTCCCGTCCCTCCTTCCGCAGTTTTCCTTATTGTACCATAAAAAACTACATCTGTCAACGATTGTAATGAAAAACTATGATATTTTAAGATAATTTTTCCGCCGCGCCCTCTTGTTTCAGACAATCGGGGCAGGTGCCGAGAAATTCTATGCTGAAATCTTCGAGCCGGAAGCCGCAGCAATCCTGCACAGACTCCTTGACGGGAAAATCCGCGGGCATGAGAATATCCGCCACCCGTCCGCATTTACGGCAATGCACGTGATAGTGCCTACTGACGTTATAATCGTATCGGACATCGCTTCCGGCCATTCTCAGCTCCGCCGCACGGCCGCTGCAAGTAAATCCGTTCAATACCCGAAACACCGTGGCACGGCTCACCGTAGGATGTCTTTCGTGTACGTACCCGTAAACCTCCGTCGCCGTCGGATGGTCTAACGACTTCAACGCATCGTAAATTATCCGTTTTTGTTTCGTCTGCCTCTCCTGCATGATAACTCCTTTTATTGAGATTTGATATTAATTATATCATATTTTTTTAGGAGAGTCAAGAATTTTCCGCAAAATATGCGCAAAAACATTATTTTCCATATCAGGGAATCCCTATAACAAAAGCACTCCCGCCGCTTCATTTCGAGCAGCGAAAGTGCCTTCTATTTTAGAATATTTTTTTAGAGCTTGTTTCTTTTTCCCGCGCTCAATTTATATCAAGATTCTGCCCTGCTTGGAATTGAGCACGTTGAGAATACGGACTTCGTTGCCCGTGTTGGCATCTACATAGATGAAATAGGTGTCCTCTTCCTTATAGGTGCACACAAACTCGTAAGCGGCAACTTCTTTTCCGTCTACGGGTATGACCGTAAGGCGGGACGCTTCCACGTTCAGGTTTTTATTGAGCTTTTCGCGGGCTTCGCCGAGGGAAATCTTCGTGTTCGGCGCAGACCTGCTGCGGTGATTTTTCAGGAACGCGACGGCGTCGAAACCGACGACTTTGCCCTTTGTCTCGCAGACTTTTACCTTGACCATATCGGGATAGTATACCGCGCCCGACTGTTCATAGGCGAAATTGAACGTGACCTGCGTTCCGCTCTCGTTTACCCATACGGCCGTCATATTTTCATAGCCGAGGCCCGAAAGATATTCTTCCGCAATCGCCTTGGAGCGTTCGAGGTCGAAATTCTTTTCGGTGCAATCTTCATAGAAATCGAAGGATATTAACGCACCGCCGTTTTTGGCGATCTGCGCAAAGAGCTGTCTTTCATGGTCGTCTTGCAGGAAAAAGTTATATGCCTGCATATTCCCGGAAATCGTTTCTCCCGCATAGCCCGTGCTGACGATCGAATAATCCTTGAAATATTCGAGACAGAGCTCTTCTGCACGCGAGGAAGAAATTTCTTCCTGCTTTTCCTGTTCTGCACTGTCTTTATTTTCCGTGGATTGTTCCGCGAAAGGTCCCGATTCTTCTTTATTCTCTTCGAGAGTTGCGTTTTCCAGCGTCTGGAAGCTCTCAAATACGCGGTTGCCCTTCTTCTCCTTCATGAAGGCCTGCATGTCTTTATCCGTCATTTCCATGGCCAAACGGTTGAGCTCTTCCCTCACTTTATGATTGGTCTGGTAAAGCTTTTCCAAGCGCGCAATATCCGATTCCGTCAGTCTTTCGCCGTTCCCGAGCTTATTGAGAAGCGTCTGGGAAGCATCAGCCGTGCGGTTGATGAAAGACGTGACGTTCGCATCCGAATGGCTGTCGATGGGGAAACGTTCGAGGCTGCTTTCTGCAAGTCTCGTCTGCACGAGAAGGTCGGTGAGCAACCGGCTCTGCTGCACGGGGCTCGCGGAAACGCGGACTTTATTGAGATCCGTGTCTACGTTTTCCATAATCCCGACCAGCTCGTACAGCGTTCCGCGATAAGAGCCCGCCATTGTACCGTTCATTTCCGACATATGGATGGCTCCCAGCGTAACGACCGCCGTCATCGCCAGCGTGACTACGCCGAGGGAAATCACCGCCGCCAGCCACCCGCCGAAACCGGGCGTCCGACGAGTTTCTCTTCTATGCTGCTTATCCCGGAGCTTCTGCTCGCGCTTTTTCAGGCGGGCGTCCCGCTTTTCCAATTTCAGATTATACGCTTGTTCGCGTTTCTGTTTTTTGAGCGCAAGCTTTTCCGCGCGCTCCTTCTCTATCCTCTCTATCCGCTGGGCCGCCGTTTCGCTGCGCAAAAGTTCGCGGCGGGCAAGGCGCTCCGCTTTCGCCTGCGCGCGCTTTTCCTTCATTTTTGCGCGATGCTCCTCGCGCTTCGCTTTCATTTGAAGGCGTTTTTCTTCCTGCTTCGCCTTTCTCGCGGCTTTCAGCTCCGCCTTTTTTGCTTTGCGCTGTTCTTTGGCGATCGCCGCGTCCACGCGCTTCTTTGCGGCGGCTTTTTCTTTCTCTTCCTTGCTTCTCGCCGCTTTCTTTTCCTTCTTTCCGCTCTTTTTTACCGTCACCGTCTCCTTCTTGGTCACGACTGCCTTGGGCGAGCTTTCTCCCATAGTTTCTGCCTTTACCTGAGCGCGCTCGGAAATGTTCTCCACTTTCTCCGCTCCCGAAGACGTGTTTTTCGCAATATTGTTTTCTTTCTTTTCCATGCTTTTAACTCCTTTTTATGGTCCGACTCAGATAGCGAAAACGTGTTTACCGATAACGGTAATCGTTTCGCGAGTGAAAATCCAAGAACTCGTCGCAATGGCGGGATTATAATAATACAACGCCCCGCCCGTAGGGTCCCATCCGTCTACGGCGTCCTGCGCCGCGCGCATTGCCTTCTCATTGGGCGTTAAGTTGATCTGACCGTCCGATACCGCCGTGAAAGCATGCTTTTGATAAACGACTCCGGAAATCGTGTTGGGAAATTCCGGACTTCTGACGCGGTTGAGTATGACCGCTCCGATGGCTACCTGTCCCGTATACGGCTCCCCTCTCCCCTCGGCATAAATTGTCTTTGCAAGGAGATACAGGTCGGAGCTGGTAAACTCGGAAGGCTTAGAATTCTGCGTCTGGTTCATGAGTACGTTATACGAATCGTTCATGCCCAGCGCGCGGAAGGTCGCCGCGCCTACAATACCGTCGGCGGTGAGTCCG
Organism: uncultured Clostridium sp.; assembly: GCA_900555925.1. Taxonomy (GTDB): domain Bacteria; phylum Bacillota; class Clostridia; order Christensenellales; family Borkfalkiaceae; genus Scatosoma. Next base: position 8,545 of record USMU01000045.1, read on the forward strand.
TTCTTTTTCTGGAACGCGATAACCGCAGCCTTGGTACCGGCGCCGAAAATCCCGTCGGGTTCTCCTTTATAATATCCCCACTGTTTCAGACGGCGCTGGACTTCCTTTACCTCGCCTCCTTTGGAGCCGGGTTTGAGCACGGCCGCCCATTCGGCGCCGCCGAATGCGTTATTATCTGCCTCGACGAGCGCGGAGTTTCCCGCCGCCGTCTCCCACACCGATCTATCGGCGCGAGGACTCGCGGGCAGAGCCGCGGCAATGGCGGATATCGTTCCCGTCAACAGTATCGCGGCAGTCAAAGCACCCGTTTTAATAAACTTCTTCATGATAAATCCTCCTGTTTATGTAGGGCATCTGACGGCGGTCGAGTGATTTTAAGAGTTTCGCTTTCCGATTCAATCGTTTTTCAACTTAATGTCCGGCTTTCCAGCGGTCGATGATTTCCTTTATTTTGCTTTTATAGATGACGTTATCGCCCGGCTGTCCCGCAAAGCAGAGCGGCGGATAGACGACGCACCACCAATTATCGCCCGTACCCGTTCCGAGAGCGAGGATAAGAGCCTGATAGACGCCCGCCTCCAGCGTATATTCTCCATAGACGCGGGTGGGGAACTCCTCTTCCGTCAAACGCGCTTTCGCGCCGTAGGAAAAGCCGTGAGCCCTTAAAACTTCGTCGGCACAGCGTTCTATTCCGGAAAGATTTTCGTTCATGAGGGATATGGCCTCTTCCTTCGTTTCGGCTTCCGCAACCAGCGGCGTGAGAAATTCCACGACCGCGTCCCGCACGATATATTTAACGGCCTGATCCTCTCCCGAATTGGAATTAGCGCGGATATGAATGCGCAAATATTCCGTATTCGCAGAAGCCGAACCCCCGAAGCCTCCCATACACAATCCGATTGCCGACAAAATTATTATGCCTGACATTAAAAAAGTTATGCAAAATTTTTTCATAAAAAAATAACCTCCGCTTTTCAAAGGGCGGAAAACTCGTCCGCGCCTTTCTTTATACGGAAGTTATTGACGGCTTTGAAATAATTTATACCTTCACGAATACATTTTATTTTTCTGCCTCTGTCCAACGATGCTCGTGGAGCTCCCCTTTGTCCGTAAGCCCGCGATAATCCGTCTGACGAAGCGCCTCATATACCGCTACGGCCACCGAATTGCTCAAATTCAATGAACGGGCCTCGGAAAACATCGGAATCCTCAGACATTCGTCGGGATGTCTTAAAAGCAGCTCCTCGGGAAGTCCTTTCGTCTCCTTGCCGAATACGAGAAAATCTCCGTCGCGGAAGGAGGCGTCGCTATGGCGAGTCCGACCCTTGGTCGTGAAATAGAAAAAGCGGGAGTTCGGAAATTTCGACTCCAATTCCGCAAAACTGTCATAGTAAAAAATTTCCAAAAGGTGCCAATAATCCAGCCCCGCGCGCTTTAAGTATCTATCCGAGACCTCAAATCCCAAAGGACGCACAAGGTGCAGTCTGCAACCCGTCGCCGCACACGTGCGGGCAATATTTCCCGTATTCTGTGGGATTTCGGGCTCCACCAAAACGATGTTGAACATAATCGATTACCTCTGATTGAATCTATTTTACCGAAAAATCGCAGGTATTTAAGACCGCGCGCTCTAAGTTTCGGCGCCTTTTATTATCCTTATATATTTTACTCCGATTTCTCGAATTTGGCAAGCATTGGAAGGAACTTTCGAGCATGAAAGAAAAAATGCGGGACATACTGAATAACGAAGGCGGTGCCTTCGGGAGATTAAATAACATGCAATTTGAACAGACAGAAACTTTCAAAAATCTTGCCCGCAGTTTTGCGGGAGAAAGTCAGGCAGGTATGCGCTATCAGCTCACGGCGAAACTTGCCATGCAAGAAAAACTGAAAACCCTTTCCGATGCGATCAAAACGATAGCGAAAAATGAAACGTATCACGCGAAACGCTTTTTTGAAATGCTTCAAGAAAAAGCAGGCAGCAAAGACAATATCGTTCTGGACGCCGGATACCCTTTCCATGCGGGCAGTTTAATTGACGGACTTCGTTTTGCCGCGATTGACGAAAAAAGCGAATCTACGGAGATTTATCCGAAATTTGCCGAAACGGCTGAAAAAGAAGGCTTTAAGGACGTCGCGGCTCTCTACCGTATGGTCGCCGAAGTGGAAAAACAGCACAATATCATTTTCAACTATCTCTATGAGGCAGTAAAAAATGATACGCTCTATAAAAACGATTCACCCATTCTCTGGGTGTGCAGCGAATGCGGCTATATGCACGTAGGTACAGAGGCCTGGAAAATTTGTCCCTTATGCAAGGCAGACCAGGGTCACGTAGAGTTGCATTTGCCCTTTGAAGGCGTCAGACTCTGATTTCGATAAGCAGAAACACCGCTTTCGTAAAAAATCAAAATAAAAAAGGAGATTAAAAAATCATGAAAAACAAAAACAACAATCAGAACAAAAACTACAACAATTCCCAGAACCAGAACAAAAATTGCGGCAACAAGAACTGCAATAAGAACAAGAACAACAATGAAACCCAAAACTGCGACTAAACGGAAAAGCTCGCATTTTGCGCCCACCAAGAAGGCTACGGCTCTCACCGATATGCACTCGGATACGGACGTAAACGGCAGTTATACGGGAACGCCCAAAAACTCGCGGGAAATTCCCGTTCAGGACGCGGACGACCTGTAAAATTACAAAAAGAGCTCTTCAAATAATTTTCTTTTCGTTCTTCCGCGACGGAAAAACGAAAAGAAAGCGAAAAAACAGAGGTATAGCCGAAAGGCTATACCTCTGTTCTTTAAGACGTTCAGAAATCATCGTCGCGGCGCTTCTTTTTGCCGCCCGACTTCGGCGTGGGAGCATCGTCGTCATCGAACGGATCTTCCTCGTCGTCATCGTCTTCGTCATCGTCGTCGGGATAATAATCGTCCGCCGATACGTATTCGAAATCGTCGTCCTCCCGTTTCCCTTCTTCGCTGTCGTCGTACTCGTCGTCCTCGTCATCTTCCTCATCGTCTTCAAATTCTTCGTCGGAAAGCGGTATCCCCAAATCCTCCACGTCGTCGTCGAGATAGCTCCTCCACGCATCGTCTTTATCGGGATCGTCCGTCTCCTCTTCCTCGTACTCCGTCTTCTTCTTGCACTCGTCGCACATCGTCTCTCCGACGCGCATGTAGTTCTCGCCGCAGATGGGGCAGAGTTCCGTTTCTTCCGTCTCCTCCACCTCTTCCAAATCGTCCGCAAAAGTCTTTGCCCCCTGCATTTCTTTCAGGCATACGTCGCAATACTCCTGCGTATCCGCGTCGATAAAATTTAATTCGCATCTAGGGCATAATACGTATCTTGCCATAAACTCCTTCCCTCATTTCGTTTATTTTTTATCGGCTCCTTCGCCGCGATTTTGCTATATTATATTAAGATTTTCAGAGTTTGTAAACTGTTTTTCACGCATTTTTGAATATTTCGCAAAAAAAATTTTTTTTCGGCGCAAAAAGGAGCCGCTTCCCCTCGAAACGGCTCCTTTTATCTTTTGCATTATTCGTCTTTTTTATCCGCTTCCGCCGGTTCGGAATCTTCCGCCGCTTCGACGTCCGCGGGCGTTTCTTCCGTTTCGGCTTTTTCAGAGTCCGCGGAATCCTCCGCCGCGTCGTCGGCGTATACGTCGATAGATTTATCGTCCGTCGTATCGATGACCGGCTTCTTCACCCTCGTGGCTTCTCTGTCCGCTTCGGCCTTCCGCTTCTTCCTGACGTGGAAGATTACCGGAATCGCAATCGCCGCCGCCACAATCAAAACGCCTGCCGCAATCCCTACGCCCAACAAAACTTTCTGCCATGTCGCCCAGCCCTCTTCGGTCTCCTCGGGAATATTCTTCAAGGAATCCTTCCACGCTTCGTCGATGGCCTCTTCGTCCGACTCCTTCACCTTCCCCACCATATTCATGAAATAGCTCTCTACGCCGTAGTAAGCGTCGCCTTTATCGGCGTCGAACATGGTGCTATAATCGTTCGCGTCCTTGTTGTTGCTCTTTCTCTTCCCGCTGAAAGCGCGGAATTCCTCGATGGCGTACTCGCTGTAAAGATAATGGTCTTTATAGCCCGCGTCCTTCGCTTCCTGCAGGTTCTCTTCAAAATATTTCGTCTCGCCCGTGCGGAAATAATATTTGAGCGCCGTTTGAAGGTCGGCGTTATTCGACGAGAACTCGTCGATATACTCCGTCACTTCCTCGTATTTATCGTTGAACGCTTTGAGCTCCTCCGCGTTCATGATGCTTCCGTTCTCGCCCGCAAGGCTGACGACATAAATATAATTATACGACGTCGACCCGAAGGACTGCGCGTTCGAGAAGAACAGGTCGGTGCCGATAAATTCGGGCTTGTACCACGAAGAATTCCAATCGACGTCCAAAATTTTCGCGGGCTTATACTCCTCCGTCAAAAGCAGGGGATTATAGTCCTCCTCCGCGCCCTTATAATTGATTCTCAAAAGGTTATTGCCGTTCGTACCCGTCGTATAATAATAGAGATAATCGCCCTCTGTTTTCCAAAGCGAAGGCGCGCTTTCCGCCTTCGGAATCATCAGCAGGCTTTCCGCCACCGTTCCGTCGGCATTCGCTTTGTTTCTGTAAACTTTTGTGTCAGAAGCATAAATATAATAATGCGTTCCGTTTTCGATATAGAAAAGTGCGGAAGTCGAAGCATTCGTGGTATTCAAAGCGACCGTGTCGATTTCCTCGCTCTGATTGCCGGCGATCGTCTTCCAATCCGCCGCGGACACCGCTTCGTCCGAAAGATAATAGAGCTTGCTGTTCTCGCCGTCCGAAGAGGTCTTATTGACGTTGGTACGGGTGAAATATATCCCGTCGTTCTGATAGCTCTGAATCGTGTAGGTATAGCCGTCGGGCGTGGCGGGCGTGCTCGTATCGTCGTTGAACTGCGTCTGTTTATATACGTCCGAAGAGCCCTTTCCGTCCAGCACCAGATCGCCTAAATTGACATAGGGATACGTCGTGTAATCCGAAGCGTCGAAGCCTTCCAAGTTATCTTCGAGATAGGCGCCGTCGAAAGAATACGTCTTTCCGCCCTTAATCGTATAGGAAGCCTTGGAAGAATCTACTTTTTCCACCTGCGCGTCTGCACGGACGCTGTAAAGCTGTGTATAGCTGAGCGTCGAGGACGAGGCCGAATCGACGTCCTGCGTCACGCCCATCGTATAATAGACCGTGGGATTTTCGGGATCGGAGCTATCGAAAAAGAACTCGGAGCCCGCACCCGAGACAAGCACCGTGTCCGTCCTCGTCTGCGTATTATAGGAATAGAGCGTGCTGTCGTCCACATGCAGGCAATAAACGACGTCATCTACCTCGACAAAACGATAGTCGAGCGCATTGTCGTCCGAACGGAAGTAGTAATCCTTCATCGCTTCGCTGCCGTCGAGCTTTGCTCTCTTGAAGCTGACCCAATCGTTCTGCACGTTGCCGTCCTGATCCTTTTCGGTCGTCGGAGAGGCATAATACACATAATCGCCGTAAATATAAATACCCGCATCGAAATTCTGCGCGACGAACAGCATGGGAACCACCGTCACCGCATTGTCGTAATTCTTGCTCGCAAGATCCGACTTGGAAAGGCGCATCAGCGCCCCTTTGACAACTTCGCCGTATTTGTTCGACGCCGTATATTCTTCCGCCCCGTTGATGAAGTAAACGTAATTCCCCTTCTCGACGACAAAGCCGCCGTTGGATACAACCTCTCCTTCAAAAATATCGTCTCCGGGGACTTTGGTCGAATAGTTATCCGAACAGCCCGCAAACGAAATCACCGTAGCGCAGAGCGCCGCCGCGGCAATCATACTTGTCAACTTCTTGAATTTATCCCGCATTGTAAAGGACTCCTTAAAAATAATGTCGGCCGGAAAAAAAGAACGTGCATTTCCCGACAATATCAACGCATATTCTATTATATATCAATTCGTCAATTAAAGCAAACAAAAATGCCTCGCTTTTGCCGCTATTTTCGGTGAAAATTGTGAAATTAAAGGATTTTTTTCGGGTATGGAAAGTTTTGGATTATTCAATTTTCTCAAAAACGCCTTTTTTCCGTCTGCACCGTCGGACGAAAATACTTCCCAAAACGAAAAGGCCGGTTCGCCTGCGGAAAACAACGATTCCGCGGCGGCTCCTTCGAACTCCCCTATCTCCTTGTTTGGGAATCTTTTCTCCCCGTCCCAAGGGAAAAGCGAATCCCCCTCGGCCGCCTCCCCGCGGCAGAGTGCGCATGTCGACGAACCGACAAAAAATATCGAAGAGAATAATCCCTTTCTCGCATTGATGGAACGCCATGAAAAAGCGGTTCGCGATATAGACCGTAAAAAGTCGAGGCGCTGAATAAACGGCCTCCCGTCGAGCGGGGCCTCCGCGATATAGACCGAAAAGCAAAAAAGGCCAAAGGGACGACGCTCGCCGAACAAATACGCCGACTGCGGAACATTCAGGACAAGCTCTCCGCGACGAAGGAGTGAAAACAAAGAGGCGGCGATATTCCGAACTCCGAAAAAAAATTATCAAAAAGCCCGACCGAAATGCGGTCGGGCTTTTTTCCGTCGAATGACGGGGAATTATCTCTTGGAGAACTGAGGCGCACGACGAGCCTTTTTGAGGCCGTACTTCTTTCTTTCCTTTGCGCGGGGGTCTCTCGTGAGGAAGCCTTCCTTTTTAAGTGCGGGACGGCTGTCGGGCTCCGCTTCGAGGAGCGCACGA
>USMU01000046.1 GCA_900555925.1 uncultured Clostridium sp.
GGAACGCTCCGCGGCTGTTTTTCGGCGCTTTTTATCCGATAATTTATTTTTTGTTTCAGGGAAGCGTTTTGCCCGTGGAAAGGTAAAGGGAATACCATTCCTCTCTCGTAAGGGAAATGTCTGCCGAGACGCACAGTTGTTTAAGACGTGCGGGATCGGTAGTGCCCGCGATAACCTGCATGCCCGCGGGATGGCGCAAAATCCAGGCGAACGCGACGGCGGACGGCGCGCAGCCGTATTTTTCGGCCAAGCGGGAAAGCTCTTTGTTGAGTTCGGGGAATTTATCGTTCCCGACAAAAATCCCTTCAAACATGCCGTAATTGAGCGGCGACCACGCCTGTACCGTGATATTTTTCAGGCGGCAGTAGTCGAGGACCTCGCCGCCGCGCTCCACCGATTCCGCCTTTGCCATATTGACGTTGAGTCCCTCGTCTACCATTCCCGAATGCATGAGCGAGAATTGCAGCTGATTGGCGACGACCGGATACCTGCCCCGATTGAACAGTTCCGTCTGCCGTGCGGAAAAGTTGCTTACGCCGAAGGCCTTTACCTTTCCCGAACGATATAATTCGTCGAAAGCGCTGTCCACTTCCTCGGGATCTGCCAGCGCATCGGGGCGGTGCAGGAGAAGGACGTCGAGATAGTCCGTGCCCAACCGTTTGAGACTGCCTTCGACGGAGGAAAGAATATGCTCTTTGGAAAAGTCGTACATGCCCTTGCGAATCCCGCATTTGGACTGCAAAACGATCTTTTCGCGGGAAATCCCCAATTTTTTCGCCGCTTCTTTGAAGCGGATCTCGCTCTCTCCGCCGCCGTAAATGTCCGCATGATCGAACATATTCACGCCCGAATCCAGCGCCGTTTTCAAAAGTTCCTCCACGCGGGATAACGGTTTGTCCGCAATCCGCATGCAGCCGAGAACAATGCGGGAGACCTCTCTCCCCTCTCTCCCCTCTTTTCCCAATCGAATATATTTCATAGCTTTTCAGCCTCCTTTACTTTTTCATCGCGTCTAGCTTCCGCCAAGCCCCGCTCAACCCCGTCTCCTCGTACACGCGGCGCATGGCGAACGGCGGCAGAACTCTTTTCAGTTCTTCCGTCTCCGCGGCGGTGCGGCGGAGAAATACGGAAAATTCTTCCTTGGGAAGCATATACTTGAAAATCACGACCAGCGCGAGAAAATCGCATTTGCCGTATTTTCGGCGCCCGTCGGAAAAGCGCGGCACTTGCAGGGATTTCCATACGGGCAGATTATCGCTCAGCCGCACGGCGGGAAGGTGCGCGCAAAATACGCGCTCGCCGTGGGCGGCGATATTCCGATACCCCACCAGCATTTCCGTCATATTACATAAAATATTGCCCGCGAGACCGTATTCCGACGCGATTTCCGCTCGGTCTTCCGTTTTCATCAGTTTGAGAAATTTGGAAGTATTCCCGAAGCTCAGCGCCCGTATGAGCGCCCAAAGCGGCACGTGACCGTAGCGCTCCGCATTATGCGCGATATAGTCGCGGTAGCTCTTGGACTCCTCGTCCAGACTGTCTTTCAAAATTTCCTTACACGTCGATATGAGCCAGCGGACGTTGCCCCGTTCCTCCGCCTTCGATGTGAAATTTTCCTCGGAAAGATAGGAACGCTCGTTGACGCCGTAACGCTTACTGAATGTGTCGGCGATCAGCGCTTTTATGTTACATTCCACACCCTGCGTATATTCGTATACGATTCCGCGAAGATGTTTATCGAAATTATACAAAGCCTCGATATGCCGAAAGCGGGTTCCGCGGATATAGCGTTTCTTTTCGTCCTTGAACAGCCGATTATATCCGACGGCGAAATTATAATATCCTTCCCATTTGAGACGGGCGATCGCCTCCCGCTCGTCGTCGAAGATCAGACCGTCCCTTTTAAGTTTCTCTATCTGCTGTTCATAAGTGAGATAAACCTTATCGCCCATTGACTTTCGCACGGCGCCTCCCGATACCTTTTTTCAGAAAAACAGGGGCCCCATAAATGAGGCCCCTCGCCGTTCCCGACGGCAATGTACCCTCGGAAATCATTCCCGTCTTTATATTACCACGATTTTTCCGGTTTGTCAATATCCGAAGTCAAAATTTTTTCCGTTTCCGCCTCAAATTTTTTCAGAGCTTTCCAAGCGCGGATCCCCAGCAGAAACCAAACGTCCCCCGCCGTCAGCAAAACACATTCCGATTGTCTTCCCCCGTCCTCGATTGCGTATTCGGATTTTTGTACCCGAGAAAACGCCGTTTCTTCGCGGGAGAATATGTAGCATCCCAAATCGCGTTCCATATACAAAAAACCGTCCCGAATATTGCCCGCGAGGCGGAGCGTACCGTCCTCCGCCGTGAACAGACACACATCACAGAGCGAAAAACGCTTATCGGAGGAAAGAAAACATTTCGTCACGGCATTCTTTTCCGTATAGCCGTAATATTTCCGAAAGGGAAGCACCGCCGCGACGTATTTCTTTAAGTCCTCTCTTTTCGCGTATTTTATCCACTGTTTTTCGGACTCCTCAACCGCTTTCGGCCGACGGGAAGATAAAGTCAGCAACAAAGTCGTGACCACGGAAAGACTGAAAAACATTACGAGCATGGCGATAATGCGGGGCAAGTCAAATTTTCCGACCGTTCCCAAGACAATCAAACCGACGACGAGCGCCGACCATAAAATCAAAAGAACTATCGTCCGTGTTTTTATTCGTTTGGGAGGCTTCGGTTCGGCCGGTTTTCTGAAAACTTTTTCCGCGGTGGCATAAGCGGCTTTATCCGCAATCAGATAGCCGTTTGCGTACGTTCTCGGACGATTCTTTTCGTCACTCGATAAACTGAGATATTTCATAATTTTCCCCCTCTTCTCCGTTCCGCTTCCGTCAGAGTCCGAAAGCGCGATAATATTCCCTTCCGGGTTTTATCTCGCCCCTGCCCTGCATATAATCGATAAATTCCGCCTGAAAATTCTCCGCGTCCGACTTTTTTACGGCGACGGTGAAAAATACCTTTTCCGCATAGTTTTCAGAAAGCGGCAGGCACCGCCCCGAAGAAATGAATTTCCGTGCGGAATCCGCTTCGGAGTAATCCACGCGGATTTCGTATTCCCTACACATTTCCACCGTGCGAATATCCGCCCCCGCAAGGTTCTCGGACGCCGCGGAGGAATACGCGCGCACGAGCCCGCCCGCGCCCAGCTTTATACCGCCGAAATAGCGGACGACGGCGACCGCCGTTTCCGTCAGCTTCTTATTCTTCAAAACGTCCAGAATGGGCATACCCGCCGTACCCTGCGGCTCTCCGTCGTCGGAAAAGCGCATGAGGTTGCCCGTTTTATCCGCGATAAACGCATAACAACAATGCGTGGCAAAAGTGTGCTTCGAACGAATCTCCGACAAGAAATTTTTCGCTTCCTCCTCGCTTTCTACGTGCTCCGAATAGGCGATAAAGCGAGATTTTTCGATGACCTTTTCGCTCTCGTGACGTCCGAATACGGTCAAAACGGCTTTTTCCATTTTCCCGCCGTCCTTATTTCACTACGATTCTGACGTGCACTTTCTTCCCTTTATGCAAAACAAATTCATTCGCGGGAACGGGCATATTCACGTCCGTCACCTTCGTTTCGTCCACGCTGACGCCGCCCTGCTCGATGAGCCGTCTCGCTTCGCCTTTGGATTTCGCGATTCCCGCCGAAACCATCGCGTCCACTACCGTCGCCGCGCCCTTTGCTTCCTTGGTGAGGAGCTCCGCGTCCGATCCGCCGAACGCCGCACGGGCCTGACTTCTCGCCGTGTTCGCCTTCTCCTCGCCGTGAACCTCTTTCGTCAATTCGTAGGCGAGAACTTCTTTCGCCGCATTGATGCGCTCGTCCTTATGGCGGCAGAGTTCCTCGATTTCCGAAAGCGGCAGGAACGTGAGCAGCTTCATGCACTTTTCCACATCCTCGTCCGCCGTGTTGCGCCAATACTGGTAAAATTCGTAAGGGGACGTCTTATTCTCGTCCAGCCAAACCGCGCCTTTCGCCGTCTTGCCCATCTTTTTGCCGTCCGACGTCGTCAAAAGCGTGAACGTCATCGCATAGGCGGGTTTCTGCTCCTTGATCCGAATCAGATTCGCGCCCGCGAGAATATTGCTCCATTGATCGTCGCCGCCCAGCTCCAACGCACAGCCGTATTTCCGATACAGGACGAGGAAATCGTAAGCCTGCATGAGCATATAGTTAAATTCGAGGAAGGAAAGCCCCCGTTCGAGACGCTGTTTGAAACACTCCGCCGTCAGCATCTTATTGACCGAAAAATGCGCTCCGATTTCTCGAAGAAAATCCACATAGTTGAGATTCAGGAGCCAATCCGCATTATCCACGACGATCGCTGCGTTTTCCCCTTCAAAATCGATGAAACGGGACATCTGCTTCTTGAAACACTCCACATTGTGCTTTACCGTGTCCCGCGTCATCATGCTGCGCATGTCCGTGCGCCCCGAAGGGTCTCCGATCATGCCCGTGCCGCCCCCCACGAGAACAATCGGACGATGCCCCGCCTGCTGCATGTGATGCATGGCGATCAGCTGCATAAAATGCCCTACGTGCAGAGAGTCCGCCGTCGGGTCAAAACCGATATAGAAAGATACGCTCTCTTTGCCGAGCTTCTCGTAAAGTTCGTCCTCGAATACCGTCTGTTTGATAAATCCCCGCGCGCGGAGAGTGTCCATTACGTTTGCCATAAATTTACTCCTTTATCCTTTTTCGTCTGAATTTTTCTTAGTGAAAAAACAAAACGGTCTGCGCGCACGCAAACCGTCGATTTCGTCCTTTCCGAAAGACTTTCCGCGATTTTACGCACGACAAACAAACGCACCGCCGCAATAGGCGTACGCATAAATGTTATAACGTCCGTTTTCGCTTAAAAAATGTCTCATGGTATTTTCAGTTTACTCCCTTTCCTGCCTTTTGTCAAGCGTTTTGACGGGATTTTGCCGTTTCGGATAAATGAAATTAAAATTACCCGACTTTTCGCACTTTTAAGCAAATGCCGCCGACTTTTCCGCCGCCCTTTCGGGAAACAACGTCAAAGACAACAGCGCCGCCATCGCTTCCTCCTCCGTCCGATTCCGAAGACGACGCACCAGCTCCATATTCACAGACTCGTTGCGCTCGCGTATGAGCCGCTTTTCATATTCCCTCATCGAAAAATTTTCCGCAGTCATCTCTGTTTTCTCCTTCTTCCTTTATTCTATGCCGATATTATACCATAAATAACTTGACACACGTGTGTCAAGTATTATAAAATAATTACGGAAAATCCGAAAAAATTTTTTCGGGAGGACAAAATGAAATTTGAGATACTGACGGACATTTTATTCGAGCTTTTAGCGAAACGCAAGCTGACGGCAAAATATATCGCCGAGCGTTACGGGCTTTCGGAAAGGACGATATACCGATATTTGGACGAATTGTCTCTCGCCGTCCCCGTACAGGTGCAACGGGGCAGAAACGGAGGAATTTTTATCTCCGATACCTACAAACTCCCCGTCAATTTCATGACGAAGGAGGAATACGAAGCCGCGATCGAAGCGCTCGGAGCCATGTATTCTCAACTGCCCGAAGAACGATTCCTCGACGCGAAACGCAAACTTTCCGCGCAGGCGAAATCGGAAGCGCGGGATTTGACGCTTTCGGGAACGGTGGGAACGATCCTCGTGGACGGCGGAACTTGGGGCGATACGAGAATGTTTTCGGAAAAGCTCAGGCTTTTCGAGTCCTGCATCCGCGACTGCGCGGTGCTGGAAATCGATTACAACTCCCGCGTCGGAGAACGCTCGCACAGAAAAATCGAGCCGCATGTACTCGTCTTTAAGCAGGGAATCTGGTACGTCTATGCCTTTTGCCGAAAAGCGCGGGACTTTCGGCTGTTCCGCCTCGGACGAGTGGAGACCGCCGTCCTGACGGGCGAAAAATTTATCCGCCGCCCTTTCCGCAGGGAGGATATTCCCCTCAATTACTGGACGGACGAAACCGCTTCCGCCGACGTGTGTCTGGAAGTCGGCGAAGAGGCCTTTGCTGACGTTCAGGATTGGCTGGGCGGGGAAAATCTGCGTCCTGCGGGCGGAAAATGGTATGCGGACGTCCGTCTGCCCGACGACGAAGTGCTCATTCGGAAAATCGTGGGGCTGGGAAATTCCGTCAAGGTGGTTTCTCCCGACAATATTCGGCTTCGCGTGAAGGATATGGCGGAAAAAATAGCGGAATTATACAGATAATCGCGCATAACCGCGCTTTTCGGCGTCTATAATAATATGTACCGTTCCGCAAACAGAACGGAGCGACGGAGGCGTATCATGAAAAAAATCCTGTTTACGGGCGGCGGAAGCGCGGGGCACGTCGTGCCTAACCTCGCGATTATCGAGGAAGTAAAAAACGAAGCGGATATTTGTTACATGGGGACGGACGGTCTGGAAAAAAATCTCGTCGCGCCCCTCAAAATTCCCTATTGGGAAATTTCCTGTCCGAAGTTCGTCCGCTCGTTTTCCTTAAAAAACTTCAAAATCCCCGCGGAGTTCCTCCGCGCGGAAAAAAAGGCCGCGGAAGGCCTGAAAGCCTTCCGCCCCGACATTGTATTTTCCAAGGGCGGCTATGTGGCTCTGCCCGTCGTATTCGCGGCTAAAAAATTGAAAATCCCCTGCCTCACGCACGAAAGCGACCTCTCGCCCGGACTCGCAAACCGACTGATGGCGAGAAAATGCCGCTACGTTCTGACCTCCTTTCCCGAAACTGCGGAACGCTTCAAAAACGGAAAATATTGCGGTTCCCCTCTTCGGAAAGAACTTTTTAACGGACGGCGAACGGAAGCGATCAAAAAATACGGGCTGGCGGCGGGAAAAAAGACCGTTTTGGTGTTCGGCGGCGGAAGCGGCAGCCGCGCCATCAACGACGGACTTCGCAAATATGTCTCCGCTCTGTCGAGAAAATACAACGTTCTGCATTTATGCGGCAAGGGAAACGTCGTCGAAAGCAACATTCCCTGCTACGTTCAAAAAGAGTTTGAACCGGATATGGGCGCCGCTTATGCGGCCGCCGACCTCGTCGTTTCCCGCGCGGGCAGCAACGCGATTTTTGAAATTCTCGCCTTGAAAAAGCCCTCTCTCCTCATCCCCCTCGAAGGACAGTCGCGCGGCGACCAGGCCGAAAACGCGGCTTATTTCCAAAAACGCCATTTATGCCGCGTGCTCAAACAGGCGGATATGGATTTCCTCCCCGAAGCCATAGAGGACGCTTTGGCAGACGAGGAATTGCTTTCGGCTTTGGCCGTGTCCGATTTCGCGGGTGGCAACTCTAACATTCTGCACGAGCTGCACCGCTTTTTGGTTTAGCGTATGAGCAAACGGGTTTTCGTCACCGAGGACGGCGGACAATACGTCCTAAAAAGTCCCCGCACGCCGCGGCAGAGAAAAAAACGAAGACGGAAAACAATCGTCGCCGTTCTGCTCTCCGTCTGCCTCGTGGTCATCGCCGCGGCAATTTACTTTCAGCGCAACGTCACAAAAGTCCTCATCTCCATAAGCGAAGCCACCATGCGCGCGTTTACTACCGTCGCCATCAACGACGCCGTTTACTATACCATGAGCGACGGCGTTCGCTATGAGGACCTCGTAAGCATAGAAAGAGACGCCGCGGGCGACATTACCGCCGTCTCCGCAAATGCTTTGAAAATCAACAAAATCGCCCGCGATGCGGCCTCTATCTCTCAGGCCAATCTCAAAAATCTGAGCCTGAACGGAATCCCCGTCCCCCTCGGAGCCCTCACGGGAATAGAGGCTTTGGCGGGCTTCGGGCCGAGAATACATATCCGCATCATTCCCGTCAGCAGCGTCACCTGCGCGTTTTCCTCCGAATTTGAAAGCGTCGGCATCAATCAGACGAAACATTCCATTTATCTCAACGTCGTCGCCGACATCAGCATCGTCATGCCCTCCCGCACGGAAAAATTCGCCGTTAAGACCGATATTCTCGTATGCGAATGCGTCCTCGTCGGAGAAGTCCCCGACGTCTATCTGCAAGGGGATATTTTCGGAAATCATTCGGGGTTGGTGCCTTGAATATCCTGTTTGTCATAAAGTTTCAAAAGTTCATAAACGTTTTTTATAGCCGCCTCTACTGCCTTTGCCGAAACAAAAATAAATGAACACGGCGGCTTAAAAAAGTCACACCTGTCATTTTCTGAGACGATTTCTTTCCACTTCTGACAAACCCCTTGCATTTCTTCCCAAAAACATACATATCCCGTTCTATAAAAAGCATGATACCGCACACAATTTTTACAGGAAAAATATTTTTCCGATTTATTTTTCATCATCTTCCCCCTCTTCTTCCGAATACAAAACTTCTCGGACAGCGGACAGTTCCGCAAGTATTTCAGCCAATACTTTTACGGCTTTTGCTTTGCTCGAATAAAATTTCAAATAGTTTTTATTCCACTTTTCACAACTATCGTTTTTATCCGTAATCTGTTTCCTTATCGAACAATATCCCTGCTGCGTTTTATCATAGCGATAAATCTTTTTCACATAATAACACTGAAAGTTACCGCAATTAAAACACCTCTTTCCGTCCTGCCTTGTTCTATCCATTTTTTACCTCTATAAAATTATTTTTTATACCCATTATGGGTATTTACATTTTTATTATACTACCAATTTTGGGTATTGTCAACCGATTTTGGGTAGAATATTGTATAATAAAAATAAGGTGTGACATGGAATTCAAAGATATATTGAAATCGATACGGAAAGAAAAGGGAATGACGCAAAAAGACGTCTATACTCTGTTGAATATATCCCCTAACGGATATGCGAGTTGGGAGCAGGGGCGGACGGAGCCCGATATAAAGTCGATTAAAAAACTTTGTAAAATCTTTGACGTCAGCGCGGATTATCTTTTGGGGATTAAAGATGAAAACGAGATACAACTATAATAAAAAAGGCAGGGACGGCGCCCTGCCTTTTTATTTTCCTTAATTCTTTTTGCTCTTCGATTTGAATATCAGCGCCATGATAAACGAGAAAATCACCGCCGCGCTTATGCCTGCGCTGGCCGCGGTCAGCGCACCCGTAAAGGCCCCGAAAAGCCCCTTTTCCGCGCCGCGGATTGCTCCGTTGGCCAACAGATAGCCAAAGCCCGAAATGGGAACCGTCGCGCCCGCTCCCGCGAAATCCACGAGATACTGATACAGCCCCAAGCCTTGGAGCACTACGCCCGACAACATAAAATAAACCAAAATTTTGCCCGCCGTAAGGTCCGTAAAATTGATGACGATCTGCGCAATCATACATATCAATCCGCCCACCAAAAACGCCTTGACGAACATCAACAGAATTTCCATATATTCCGCAAACATATTCCCCGCTCCTTTATACGTTCTCTATACTCACCGCGTGACAAATACAGGGAATACTCTCCCCCTGCCCCGAGGAAACCGTGGACAACAGCGCGCCCGTCGCCGCAAACAACACCCGATTGATTTCACGGCGTTTCAATTTATCGTAAATGTACGAATTCAGCACCACCGCGCTGCAACCCGCTCCGCTGCCGCCCTGAAATTCGTCCTCTATCACCTTATAGACGATTTCTCCGCAATCCACATGGTTGGGCTGAATATCCACTCCCTTTTCCCACGTCAGATCTTTCACGATGCGGCTCCCTAATGCGCCGAGGTCTCCCGTTACGATCAAATCGTAATAATCGGGCTCCCTGCCCGTATCTTTCAGATGTGTCAGAATCGTATCGCACGCCGCGGGCGCCATCGCCGCGCCCATGTTATTCACGTCCGTGATTCCGAAATCCACTACTTTCCCGAACGTCGCGCCCGTCACCGCAATATGACTGCCGCACTCGGCGAGTACGGCTCCGCCCGCGCCCGTCACCGTCCATTGAGACTGCGGCGGGCGCGTGGTACCGAGTTCCAACGGATAACGGTACTGCCGCTCTGCCGAGGAAAAGTGACTGCCCGTCGCCGCTACGATCTTTCGGAAATATCCCGCATTGATCAGCGCCGCCGCGAGAGCGATGCTCTCGGACATGGTGGAACAGGCGCCGTAAACGCCCAAAAAGGGAAAGTCGAAATCGCGCGCGGCAAACGAGGCGGATATAATCTGATTGAGCAAATCGCCCGAAATCAGCATGTCGATCTTTTCTTCCCCCAGCGCGGCATTTTCAATCGCTTTCTGAATGGCGAACGTCAGCATTTTACATTCCGCCTTTTCGTAGGTGCTTTCCCCGAACATATCGTCCGAAAGCGCCATATCCACATATTTCCCCACGACGCCCGCACATTCCTTCGGCCCCGCGACCGTGCCCGTAGAAATGATCCGCGGCTTTTTATCGAAAAAAATCGTGTGCCCGTTCATACGTCACCTCAAAAACCAATAAATTATTCCCACCAGCGTCCCCGACAAAACGCCGTAGACGATAATCGGCCCTGCGACAATGAACATCTTTGCGGCAAGCCCGTAAATCCAGCCCTCCGTTTTGAACTCTATCGCGGGAGAGGCGACGCTGTTCGCAAAACCCGTGATCGGCACGATAGACCCTGCGCCCGCGTTGCGGCCGATTCGGTCGTATACTCCGAGTCCCGTCAGAAGCGTGCCGATAAAAATTAAAAGCACGCTGACCGTGCCCGCCAATTCATCTCCGCTGAGACCGAAAAGATATTCCAGCATATAGCGGAAAAACTGGCCGATACAGCAAATCAACCCGCCCACTCCGAAAGCGCGCAGGCAGTTTTTGAAATGGTGGGTCGCGGGCGCAAACGAATTGACGTAAGCGATATAATTCTTATTATAATTCTCTCTGTTCTTTCCCGTCATTTCTTCCCGCTCCTTTCTCCGACCGTGCAAAAATTCCTGCCGTCTTTACCGCTCATCGCGGGAAAACAGCTTTCGCGCTCGTCGCGCGTTCTCGTTTCGTCAAATGTCCTCACTCTTTTCATACCTATAATTTGGGAAAAACGTCAAATCTTTATACCCCGTGCCTTTAAGAAAAAATAAAAAAATTGTTGACTTTTTCCCGAAAATCAGTTAAACTGATTATACAATATATCCCCCAAAAAATACAGGAGGTTTTACTATGTCCAAATCGGGAAGCCGTTTTACGGTTTTTCTATTCAATATTTTAATCGCCTTGCTGTCGGTTGCCGCCGTCGCGGCGCTCTTTTTCGCGCCGCTTTGGGAAATCGACGTCAAATACGTCATGCAAAAGGAGGTTTTGGAAAAAATCCTCCCCGAAGAAGCCAAGGAAGTCGACCTCGACGAAATCGTGGGAGACGGGATTCCGCTCTCGCTGACCGTCTCCGTGCAAACCAAGGACACTATCCGTTCCGCCCTCGGCAAGGACGCCAGACAGTCCGTGACGGAACTCATCAAAAATAACGTGGATAAAGTCGTCGACGAGCTCGCCCCCACTTTCGACGAAATTGCGGAAAAAATCGTGCGTTCTACCGCAAAGAGTACCGTCCGCGACGCCGTCAACGAACAGGTGAAAAATTTCCTGCAAAATGCCGGCTCCGAGGCGACGGACGAAAGAGTTTCCGAGCTCCTGAATCAGGCGGGCGTGGACGAGGAATACATAAATCAAAAGACCGACGCGCTTTTAGACGCCATTTACGCCGAAAATGCAACCGTGGACGGCGTGAGCCAAAAGGCCGTGGAAACCGTCGAGGAAGTATTTGAAAAGCTCGACGAAAGCGGCGTTGCAGAATTTCAAGGCGCGGCATTAACGGAAGAAAACAAGGAAGAAATCAAAAATTCAATCGCCGAAGCCCTCTCCGTCATCGCCGACGAAAACGGAAATATCGACGCGGACGACCTCGCCGCAAATCTGATTTTGGAAATGCTCCGCTCGTCCGAGGACGAATCCGAACCCGCCGTCGCCGCCATGGACTTCACCACGCAGGAAACCGATTCAGGCTCCGTCGAAGAGGACGCCACGGAACAACTTAAAGCGGAAGTCAAACAGATGATTATGGAAAAATTAACGGACGAGACGCTCGACGGCATTGTTCTCGCCCTGCGAATCGTCTTCGGGGTGCTTTGCTTCACCGCCTTTACGTGGGCTTGGCTGATTGTCAAAATGCTCTTTAAGGCGTTTTCGAGAAATCCCGCCATTAAGCTCAAACTGCCCATTTGGCTGGGCTGGCTTCCCTTCCTCGCATTAGTGCTTCTCCCTATGGGCGCGATGCTGCTCGTCAAGGCGCAGCCCTCTTTCCTCGTCAATTTGCTCGGCGCGGAAATGATGGAGTCTCTGAGTGCGTTTTTCGCTTCCGCGAGCCTGTCCTTCTCCTCTGCCGCCTGGGTGGCCTTTTCCGCCGCCGTGGCGCTTATTATCCTTTCTATTCCTTACGGAATTTTCCGCCGCAGGCTTAAAAGAGCGAAACGAGAAGATTTAGACGAAGAAGATTAAAAACAAATCCCCCTCTCCGATGGAGAGGGGGATCTTTTTTCCGTCATGCGTTTTTGAGAAACTATGTACTTTTAGAAATATATACTTTTTGAAAAACCATGTACTTTTGGAAATATACGCTTTTTTGAAAAACCATGTACTTTTGGAAATATACACTTTTTTGAAAAACCATGTACTTTCAATAAATATATGCTTTTTGAAAAACCATGTACTTTTCAGGAACTCTGCGTTTTTCGAGAAAATTTTTCTTTTCAGAAAGCCTGAACTTTTCAAGAAATATATACCTTTCAAAAAATCCGCACTTTTTGAGAAAACGCGCGTCGGCAGGCCGATTGCGGTTTTTTCGGCCGAAAAGAGGATTTATCTTGTCGGCGATTAAGAATAAAATTCCGACTTTGTATCGCGCGCGAACAATTTTGCAAGGAGCTTCAAGCACCTGCCGCGGCAATCTTCTTCCGATTCGCCGTAACAAAGGTCATAGACGGCGCAGGTAATCGGCAGATCCACGCCGTATTTTTCGCCGAGTTTCTTCATCGCCGCCGCGGTGGGGACTCCCTCTGCCAGCTTCTCAAATTTTTTACCCTTCACGAGCATTTCTCCGTACATGCGGTTATGAGAATATTCGCTGAACAGCGTCGCTTCATAATCGCCGAGATGCGCGAGACCGTAAGCGGACAGTTCGTTGCCGCCCATGGCCTTGATGAGCCGCGCCACTTCCCGCGCTCCGCGGGACATCAGAGAGCCCTTCAAAGACACGTAGCCGCAGCCGTCCAAGACGCCCCCTACGATTCCCATGACGTTCTTTGCCGCCGCGCCGAGCTCCGTACCGATGAGGTCGGAACCGTAATAAAACCGAATGAGATCGCTCTTAAAATTATCCGCGAGACGGCGTTTCAGAGCGTCCGACGCGGAATCGATGACCATGCAGTTCGGGATTCCCTGTGTAAACGCCTGAATGTGACCGGGGCCCACCCATACGGCGATATGCTCGGGGGAAATGCCGCTCTCCGTCAGCACCTCGGACAGCCTCGAACCCGTCGAAACCTCTATCCCCTTCATACAGAGCACGAAATCCTTTTCCGAAACGTCATAGGCGAGGATTCTTTTTACAAATCCGCGAAGTCCCTGCGAGGAAATGGAAATGATGATCACTTCCGCATGCTTTACCGCCTCTTCGAGATCGCACGTCAGATGAATCCGCTTGTCCAACGTCACGTATTCGTTCTTTCCCGTCGTTTTGAGTACCTCGTAGGAATAATCCCCTTCCGGTCCCCAAGAATATACGTCGTAGCCTTTATTACACAGATACCACGCGATAAACGAACCCCATCTGCCGCAGCCCAAAACCGATATTTTCATAAACTCCACCCCCAAGGCGTGATTTTCAGAGCGCGTTGCGCTCGACAAACGCTCTCGTGAGCGTTATATCGTCCGTATACTCTATTTCCGAACCCACGGGGATTCCGTGCGCGAGCCGCGTGACCACAACCCCCAAAGGCTTGATGAGACGGGCGAGATACATCGCCGTCGCGTCGCCCGAAACGTCGGGATTCGTCGCCACGATCACTTCCTTTACTCCGCCTTCCTGAATACGGGCCAACAGTTCCTTGATTCGGATATCGTTCGGCCCTACGCCCTCCATCGGGTCTATGACTCCGTGCAGGACGTGATACACTCCCTTGAATTCGTGCAGCTTTTCGATCGCCGCCACGTCTTTCGGTTCCTTGACGACGCAAATGACGCTCTTGTCTCGGGTACGGCATACCTCGCAGACGTCGTTCTCCGTAAAATTGCCGCATACTTTACAGTATTTTACCTTTCTCTTCACGTTCAGAATGGCGTCCGCAAACGCGCGCGCGTCCGATTCGCTCATGTTGATGATTCGGTAGGCATAGCGCTGCGCCGTCTTTTTCCCGACGCCGGGCAATTTGGAAAACTCGTTGATGAGACGGCCGATGGGTTCGATAAAAATCTCCATTGGTTAAATCATTCCCCCCAGCGAGCCCATGTTGCCGTATTTCCCCATCTTCTCCTCGTATACCTTATCCGCTTTGGAATATCCGTCGTTGATCGCCGCCATGATCAGATCTTCCAGCATCTCTACGTCCGTGGGATCTACTATGCTCTCGTCCAGCTCGATGCCGTTGATGATTTTCTTCGCGTTCATGTATACCACGACCGCTTCGCCCGCCGACGTGCCCACGATTTCCCAATCGTCCAAAAGCTCCGCCGTCTTTTCCATCTCCTCCTGCATCTTCTGCGCCTGACGCATCAAATTCTGCATATTTCCGTTGCCGCCTTTGAATCCTGACATCTCTTTTCGTCCTCCGTCTTTATTTTCTCATTTGACGTCTATCTTTACGTCCGGGAATTTTTCTTTGAGTTCGTTCAGACTTTTATTGAACTCGTCTCCCTTCTTGCCCCTGAGACGAACGAAAAATTCCGAAATCCCGATCGTCTCCAAAGCCTGCCTGATGAGCACGTAATGCTCCTCCTTCGTGAGCGAACGATAAATCGTCTCGCTTTCGGTATACAGCACGAATGCCCCCTCCTCGTATGCGCTGTCGAGGTCCATACAAATCGTGAACAGAACCCCGTTTCTGCCCGTTTTACGAAGCGCGCGCAGGAAACTTCCGAACGTGGCCTTCGCATCGCCCGGAACCGCCGTCGCGCGCGTTCCCGAAACGGGACGCGGGGACCGCGGAGGCG
>USMU01000047.1 GCA_900555925.1 uncultured Clostridium sp.
ACAACGGTAGGAAAGATTTCCTTTACGCGAGAAAAATACGAGGAAGTATTGAGCAATCTTCGCGTGACAGAAATTTCTTGAAAAATTTTTTCTTTTGTCTTTTTTTTGTGTATATCATTAGTACTGCCTGCATATAATATAATATTGTTACAAAGGCAAAATCAGTTTGGCCGCAGGGGGAAGGTGAAAGTAAATCGAGGAAAATCGATGTGCTTTTTCAAAGGCAAAGACGGAAGCCAGAAAAGGCCCCGCATACAGAATTCTTTGCTCCCGTCGGCGAAAACTTTGAATATGCTCTTTGAAAAAACGGTTAACGGCGCTTTGCAACTTTTTGGTTGCAAAGTCGCATAACTGAGAGGATGATAACAAGATAATTATTCCGCGGCGGAAAACTCTGACCGCGGTTTTCTTATGCGGGTAAACTCAGAATATGTGCAAAAAAATAAAAAAATTACAAATTTTTTTGCGTAAAAATGTTGAAAAATTTGTCGAAATTGGCTATAATATAGAGGAAACTGAACAGTGAAATTAAAAATATAATGGAGAAAATACAATATGTTTTCGGTGATTGTGCCTGTATATAATGGCGGAGAATACCTTTCACGTTGTTTGCAGAGTTTCGTCGGACAAACATCTAAGGATTTTGAATTGATTTGTATCAATGATGGTTCCGAAGACAATACGGATGAAATTTTGGAAGGGTTCAAAGCCAAAATAGAGACGCTTAAAATTTTGAAAAACGAGAAAAATTCGGGCGTTTCATATTCCAGAAAAAGAGGAATTGATTGCGCAACTTCGGAATATGTGACGTTTGTCGACGGGGATGACTATGTTAGTGCGGACTATGCGGCAACGATTAACGAGGAAATAGCTGGTTTGGACGATCAGACCATGTTTATCTGTTTTAACCATATAGTGGAATATAAAGGAAGAAGGACGGTGGCTAAGAGTATCAAGAATGATAGCCTGGAAACGGATTTTGTCATGCTGGTGATGAATCGGAAAGGTGAAATTTCTAATTATCTTTGTGATAAAGTTTTTCGGAAATCTTATCTTTCAGAAATTGTTCCTCCTTCAAACATGATTATCGGGGAGGATTATTATATACTCTCTCACTATTTGTTGAGACATCCGGGAAAAATCCAGTATTGCGGAAAGGCGATATATCATTATGTCATTCGCAAAGAGAGTGTTTCTCATCGGAGTTTTTC
The DNA here is from genome assembly GCA_900555925.1 of uncultured Clostridium sp. GTDB lineage: Bacteria > Bacillota > Clostridia > Christensenellales > Borkfalkiaceae > Scatosoma. Next base: position 1,212 of record USMU01000047.1, read on the forward strand.
CGAACAGTTTGTATCTACTTACGAAAATTATAAATCCTTGAAGGATTTTTTGTGCGAGGCAAAGCCGCAGTTGACTCCGTATTTTATATATTTTTTCCTTTTTGAAAGCAGTCTTTTGGTATCCAGAACAAAAAGAAACTCGGAAACGGCTAAAAATTTTATTTCAACTGTACGAAAAGAGATAAAAGAGGAATATCACGCGATAAAACAATGCGAAGGCATTTCATTTGCTTCGAAAATGTGTATTCGCCTTTTGAAAACAAATTACAGCTTGTTCAAAGCAGTTTTTTCAATATATAAAATTTTCAATTGAATAAAGGAGAGATAGTATGGACTTCAAAGCAGAACAAGAAAAATTCGATAAAATCAAATGGGACGATAGTATGCAAGAAGGGCACGACAAGTGCGGTACATACGATTTTTGTTCGAGTTGTAAAAAAGAACCTTTATATCCTTGCGCGAGAGCCGCACATAGATATGAAGCGGGATATATCCGAATCGCGATTTTGCGGCCGAAGAAATAATAATTTTTTTGATAAAGAAAAATTCGGACTTTTTTCTTTGAAAGGGGGATATTGCGCCTTTTTTGAAGAAATAGGTCCTTTATTTTTAGAAAAAATATTTACCATGGATAGAAATTGTGAAAGAAAAATGAGGTTATTGAGAAAAATACGGATAACCATTGCATTTTTTAGACGATTGTTGTATAATGTTGAAGAAAGATAGTTTGGAAGAAAAAAGGAAGGCGAAAAGATATATGAGCAATATAGAAGTTCGGAATTTGAAAAAAGTATACGGCAGTGAGCAGAATTCCGTAATCGCATTGAACGATGTTTCCTTTTCTTTGGAAACAGGGGAATTCGTCGTTATTCTTGGACCGTCGGGGAGCGGAAAAAGCACTTTGCTGAATATTTTGGGCGGTATGGATAACGCTACGGAAGGGAGTGTCATGATAGCGGGAAAAGACATTGTTCATTTTAATGAAAAACAATTAGTGAATTATCGGAGAAAGGATATCGGATTCGTCTTTCAATTTTATAATCTCATGCAGAATTTGACGGCAGTTGAAAATGTTGCTCTTTCAGAGAGTGAAGAGGGAATGGACGCCGCCGAAGCGTTAAAATTGGTAGGCTTGGAAAACCGAAAGAATAATTTCCCCGCCCAACTTTCCGGAGGAGAGCAGCAGCGCGTCGCAATTGCCCGTGCCGTTGTAAAAAACCCCAAGTTGCTCCTCTGTGACGAACCCACAGGTGCTTTGGACAGCGCTACGGGAAAGAATATCGTCAGTTTGCTTTTGTCTCTCGCCAAAAAGAAGGACAAGACTATTGTAGTAGTTACGCACAATGCCAAATTGGCGGAAGTCGCGGACAGAGTTATTCGTTTATCGGACGGACGCATTGTAAGCGATGAACATATTGAGGCGCCGAAATCGCCGGAGGAGATAAACTGGTGATAAAGGCTGGATTGATACTCCGGCGTCTCGCCGCGAGGGAAATGAAACGAAATCGCCTGCAATTCCTCTCGATGATTATCATCACGATGCTTGCGGTGACGCTGTTTTGCGGATTCGTTTCCAATACGAGAACTCTGGAAAAAGCGGTAAACGAATATTACGAAGAAACGAACCTCTGCGATCTTTGCGTGCAAATGGGAACGATAGGCGAGGAGGAGAAGGCGTATTTTTCCGCGCTTGACGCCGAGGTGGGGTATCGTGTTTACGCAGAGGGAGCTTTGGACGGAAAGAGCGCGAAGCTGTATGTTGGAGATACTTCCATTTCGCGTCCCAAGGTCGTTAAAGGCGAAGCGGGCGTGACGCTGGAACAGCGTACCGCGGAATTGAGCGGTATCGATATCGGATCTCCCGTTACGGTGAGTATTACCGTGCCCGTAGGAGGACTTTCCTTTAATATAGATTTGAAAGCGGAAGTGACGGGATATATGAATTTCCCCGAAACGACAGTGTCCTCGTCCTCCATAGCGGTATATATTTCCGAGAAAACGTTTTCTGAAATTATTAAAGAGGAACTGTCTCTGGAAGTTTCCGCCGTCGATTTTTATAATCAGGTCATGATAAAATCCGAGGCTCCCGAAACTTTGAAATCGGAAATAGAGGAACATTTTTCGGGCAACGAAAATCTTATTTTCATTTACGACAGAAACAGCTTGGAAGCGCCCGTCCTTCTCGACGGGGAAATTTCTCAGAGCCGTAAAATGTTGTATGTCTTTCCCGTAATTTTCCTGCTGGTGTCGGTATTCGTCATTCTTACGACGGTCAACCGCTTGATTTTGGAGGAACGGACGGAAATCGGGACGCTCAAAGGTCTGGGGTTCGGCAAGGGAGAAATCCTTAGGCATTATGCAAGCTTCGGCGGATTATTGTGTCTGATAGGCGGTGCGGTAGGCGCTTTAATCGGGCCTTTTATAGTCCCCAATGTCATGAAGGTCAAATATCAGCTCGTCTATAATCTGCCTATTCCTTTTATGCCTGTTTTCGATATTCCGATGACGATTTTGGCTGTTGGCTCTGTCGCGCTTTTAGCGACGATTATCAGTATTCTCGTCTGTAAGAACGTCGTTCGGGAAAATCCCGCCGCCTGTATGCGTCCCATGGTTCCCAAGGATAATATTTTTCTTCATCTCAGCAAGAAACGGGACACGCGGACAAAGACGGAATGCGGAAAAAATAATAATTTATCCTCAGGAAAAAAGGAAAACCGCGAAAATTCGTCTCCGAAAAAGAAGGGCAGAAACGACGGGATTTTGTCCTTAAAAATGGCGGCTCGGAATATCGCCATCAAACCCATTCGCGCGGCGATGACAGTCATCGGAATCACCGGATGTGTGGCGCTTTTGATGTGTGCCTTGGGAATCGGGGATACGATAGACCATAGCTTGCAGACTGAATTTTACGGACAGTTTACCTATGATATCGCTACGCCCTATATTTCCGAGGATTTTTCGGAAAAAATGGACGAATTGAAGGAAGCGGGTGAAATAGAAACTTACGAGACCTATAAGGTCTATTATATGAACGCTTCCGGGGCGAACAAGGGCAAGGACATCAAAGTTTATAATTTTTCGGAAAATATGACGATGACCACCATCGATACGAATAACGGGAACGTGGTGATGTCCAAATCCGTCGCGGATTCTCTGGACTTGAAGGAAGGAGATTCCTTTACGCTGAAATCGGGAACGAACACTTTTGAATTTACGCTGAATGAAATCGTGAATACCGCGATAACCAAAGGCGTATTCCTGCATACCGATCAATTCGGGGACGACATCTACGGCACGTCTTCCGCGTGGATAAAAGCGGATAACGTCACCGAGGCACTCCTCGATAAAATCGACGATGCGAGCGGCACTGCTCAGGCCAGCGGCGTACAGGAATTATGGGACAATGTAGAGGAAAAAGCCTCGTCCATTGACGCAATGAAATATACGCTCATGGTGTTTGCCGTTCTTTTGTCCGTAGTCGTTTTATACAATCTTTCCCTCCTCAATATCAACGAACGGACGCGCGATATTGCCACCCTGAAAGTGTTGGGCTTCACCCGCGGGAGAATATCTCTCATTTTGTTGTTTGAAATTATGCTTTTGACTTTGGGCGGAACGGTGTTCGGGCTTCTTCTCGGCTATCCTTTGACGTATCTCGTGCTCAGTATAAATACGGTAGAAGTAATGAGCTTCCTTTATTACGTAAGTCCTTTGTCGTATGTCATTTCCGCGGTTGTCGCGCTTCTCACTTCACTAGTCATTAATCTGTTCTTTGTCGGCAGTTCCGATAAGATCAATATGATAGAGGCCTTAAAAAGCGTGGAATAATTTTTTTCGGATGCGTGTTACTTTTTGCCGTAAGTTGTGTATACTATAATTAAATAAAAAAGTGAGGCAATTTATGAAGGTTTCAGAGAAAATTATTTCTGCTATTTTAACGCTCGTTCTCGGTATTTTATTTATCGTATTGAAAGGTCAGGTCGTTAGCATCGCAATGACGATTTTAGGAGTACTCTTGATTGTGCTCGGTATCATGAATCTGACAACGAAACTTGTTGCGCCCGGAGTGGTAAAAATTGTCGTCGGCGCGCTCGTCATTCTGTTCGGTTGGGTGTTGGTAAGTGCGGCTTTATATATTTTGGCGGCGTTGTTGCTTATTTTCGGGATTTTGCAGCTGTATGCGCAAATCAAACTCAATACAAAGGGTGCGAGAATTATCGATACGATATTTGCTTATGCGCTTCCCGTAATTTGTATCGTCATCGCCTTTTTCCTGTTTTTCAATCAGGGTGGGACGGTCGATTGGGTCTTTATCGTGGCGGGAGTATTTACGATAATAGAAGGAATTTTAATGTTGGCTAACGGTTTACGAAAGAATGAAAAATGAGAAAAACACCCTTCCGAGATTTTTCGGAAGGGTGTTTTTCTTTGACAAAAGACAGAAAATCGGGTATACTGATTCCGTTGCGCCGTTTACGGCGCAGAGATTTGACAAAAGGACTCAGACAAATGATTTTAAGCGTTACCGACCTCACGCACGGTTTCGGAGACCGTGCCATTTTTCAAGACGTTTCTTTCCGTATGCTGAAAGGAGAGCATATCGGGCTTGTAGGAGCAAACGGAGAAGGAAAATCCACCTTTATGAACATCATCACGGGCGCCCTAAAACCGGACGAGGGAAAAGTAGAATGGTCGAAAAACGTGCGGGTGGGATATCTCGATCAACATACCTCACTCAAACAAGGTATGACGGTGGGCGACGTGCTCCGTTCCGCTTACGATCACCTCTTTGAAACGGAAAGTTATATAAACTCTCTTTATGAAAAAATGGGGGAGGAAAACGCGGATATCGACGCGCTGATGGAAGAAGTCGGAACTTTACAGGACTATCTTACAAATAACGACTTTTATCAAATCGACATAAAGGTGAACGAGGTCGCCCGCGCCTTTGAACTGACGAGCCTCGGTCTCGACAGGGACGTTTCCCGGCTTTCGGGAGGACAGAGGACGAAGGTTTTGCTGGCAAAATTGCTCCTCGAAAAGCCGGACATTCTGCTTCTGGACGAGCCGACCAATTACCTCGACGCCAACCATATCGAGTGGCTGAAAAATTATCTGATAAATTACGAAAATGCATTTGTTCTCATTTCGCACGATATTCCCTTTCTCAACGCCGTCGTCAATCTCGTCTATCACGTGGAAAATTGCCGTCTGACGAGATACGTGGGAAACTACGATAGATTTCTTTCGGAATATGAAGTGAGAAAACAGCACCTCGAAGCGGCCTTCGAGCGTCAACAGAAAGAAATCGCCGCACTGAAAGATTTCGTCGCCAGAAACAAAGCTCGCGTATCCACGCGGAACATGGCTATGTCCAGACAGAAGCGTTTGGATAATATGGAAATCATCGAGCTGGCATCGGAAAAGCCCAAGCCCGAATTTTCCTTCAAGGAAGCCCGTGCGAGCGGGCGAATCGTATTTGAAACGCAAGACCTCGTCCTCGGCTACGGAACTCCGCTGTCGCGTCCGATAACCAAAAGGCTGGAAAGAGGACAAAAAGTTGCCGTCGTGGGAACGAACGGAATCGGCAAAACGACGTTTCTCAAAAGCGTCCTCGGTCTGATTCCACCCTGTTCGGGAAGGGCAGAACTCGGCAGTTATCTCGAAACGGGCTACTTCGAGCAGGAGATTCCGCCGAGCGACAATACCTGTCTCGAAGAACTCTGGCAGTATTTTCCCTCCATGTCCAACGGGGAGGTTCGGGCCATGCTCGCAAAATGCGGACTGACCGCCAAGCATATCGAAAGCAAGGTTCGCGTTCTTTCGGGCGGAGAACAGGCGAAAGTACGGTTGTGCCGCCTGATGAACACGCCTAGTAACGTGCTCCTTTTGGACGAACCGACAAACCATCTCGATTCCGACGCCAAGGCGGAACTTCGCAGAGCCCTGCAAGCGTATCGCGGCGCCGTCCTCTTAGTTTGCCACGAGCCCGAATTTTATGAGGGAATCGTAGGGGAGATATGGAATATCGAAGAATATTCTCTGCTGTTTTGAGAACAGATTACCGCGGCTGAAATCATTTTCAGCCGCGGTTTTTATATAATTAACCGCGGTTTTTCAGGCGGATATTTACACTTGTGCAAATATGGCAAAGTGTGTGTGGCTTTTTCAATTTTTTTGTTTTTTGTGAACGCGGAAAAGGGGAGAAAAAGGGGAAAAATATAAAATTTTTATCTTATTTGTAATTAAGCAGTCCAAGTTGTTGAGATTCGGAAGAAAATATGATATAATATATTCCGTTTGGAGTGGGCGCGTCAGGGCGTTCAATGATACAGAGAAAAAATTTTAACATACGGAGAATATAAGGTATGAACAACAAAGTTACTATTATCGGTGCAGGTTCGGTAGGTGCCACTATTGCGTACACCTTGGTGGTAGACAGCTCGGTTTCGGAAATCGTTTTGATCGACGTCAACCGCGACAAAGCGCTCGGCGAAGCCATGGACATCAAGCAGGCGACTCCGTTCCTTTCTCCCACGAAAGTATACGAAGGTTCCTACGAAGATGCGAAGGGTTCGGATATTGTTATCATTACGTCGGGAATCGGCAGAAAGCCCGGACAATCTCGTATCGATTTGACACAGACGAATGTCAATATCATCAAGAGCATCGCTCCCGAAATCGTCAAGCATGCTCCCGACGCTATCTATGTCATTGTCGCCAATCCCGTAGACGTTCTTACTTATGTTTTTGGTAAGGTAACGGGACTTCCCAAAGGAAAAGTGCTCGGTTCGGGAACCATTCTCGATACCATTCGTTTGAGAACCCGCCTTTCCGAATTGTATTCCATCAATCAGAAACAGGTGCATGCCTATGTCCTCGGCGAGCACGGCGACAGTTCCTTCGTCGCTTGGTCCACCGCCGACATCACGGGAATCCCCTTGAACGATTACGACGATGCTCTGACGAACAAAACGGTTCTGCCCATCACTCCCTACGCGAGAGAAGAGGTGGAAGAATACGTCAAGAAATCGGGCGGAAAGATTATCGCGAGAAAGGGCGCTACTTTTTATGGAATTGCCGCTTCCGTATGCCATATCGTCAAGTGTATCTATTCGGGCGCGGATACCGTCATGACGCTGTCCACGCTTCTCGAAGGCGAATACGGAATTTCCGACGTATGTCTGAGCACACTCTGCGTTTTGGGAAATAACGGTATCCAGACTACTTTGACGCCGAAGATGTCGGAGGATGAGCTCGCAAAACTCAATCACAGCGCGGAAGTCCTCAAAGAAGTCATCGCGCAGTTGGATATTTAATCGTACGGGCGGAGATACGGATATGGAATATCGGATAGAAAAAGATACGATGGGGGAGATGAAGGTCCCCGCGGATAAATATTGGGCGGCGCAGACGGAACGCAGCCACGAAAATTTTCAGATCGGCACGGAAGTGATGCCCAGGGAAATCACGCATGCGTTCGGTATCCTCAAAAAAGCCGCCGCTCTCGCAAACTATAAACTCGGAAAATTATCCGAAGAAAAGAAAGATATTATTTGCGCGGCCGCGGACGAGGTGATTTCCGGAAAGCTCAACGAGCATTTCCCGCTTGTCGTATGGCAGACGGGAAGCGGAACGCAGTCGAACATGAACGCCAATGAGGTCATTGCCAATCGCGGCAACGAAATGGCGGGGAAAAAGCTCCTGCATCCCAACGACGACATCAATAAGAGCCAAAGTTCCAACGATACTTTCCCGACGGCGATGCACATCGCGGCGGTCATTGCGATAGAGGATAAATTATTCCCCGCGATGGACAAACTCATTTCGACGTTCTGCCGTCTGGAAAAAGAAAACGAGGGAATCGTAAAGAGCGGAAGAACGCATTTGCAGGACGCCGTTCCTATCGCCTTTTCTCAGGAAATCAGCGGTTGGAGAAATATGATAGAAAAGACGAAAGCACAGCTTTCCCTTGCGCTTTCGGGGTTGAAGGAGCTTGCTCTCGGCGGAACCGCGGTGGGAACGGGACTCAACGCGCCCAAGGGCTTTGCGGAGGAAGTCGCCGCAGAAGTCAGCGCGTTGACGGGTAAAACGTTCGTCACGGCGGAAAATAAATATCATGCACTCACGTCCAAGGACGAACTCGTGTTCGCACACGGCGCATTGAAGGCACTCGCCTGCAATCTCATGAAGATAGCCAACGACGTGCGTTGGCTGGCTTCCGGGCCGCGCGACGGACTGGGCGAAATTTTCATTCCCGAAAACGAGCCGGGTTCTTCGATTATGCCCGGGAAAGTCAATCCCACGCAGTGCGAATCGATGACGATGGTCGCCGTGCAGGTCATGGCGAACGACGTCGCCGTCGGTATGGGCGCTTCGCAGGGAAATTTCGAACTCAACGTATTTATGCCCGTCATTATCTATAATTTCCTGCAATCGGCGAGATTGCTGGCGGACGGCATTACTTCGTTCGAAAAGAATTGCGTCACGGGAATCCGCGCCAATAAGGAAAAGATGAAACATAACCTCTATAATTCGCTCATGTTAGTCACGGCGCTCAATCCGTATATCGGATACGAAAATGCGGCCAAGACGGCGAAAAAGGCGTATAAGGAAAATATTTCCCTGAAAGAGGCTTGCGTGGCGCTCGGTTTCCTTACGGAAGAAAAATTCGACGAAGTGTTCCGTCCCGAGGAAATGGCATATCCGCAGAAATAAGCGCGGAAGTTGATCTAAAAAGGTAACGATATGAAAATTTGTTATTATCCCGGCTGTACGCTGAAAACCAAAGCGAAAGATTTGGACGTCTACGCCCGCCTTTCTGCCGAAGCGCTCGGCGTGGAGATGGAAGAAATAGAAAATTGGCAGTGCTGCGGCGCGGTCTATCCCATGGCGAGAGACGAAATTGCGACGAAACTTTCCGCCGTGCGCGCGCTCGACTATGCAAAGCATCGCGGGGGTAAATTGCTCACTCTCTGTTCCGCTTGCCATAACGTCATCAAGCGCACCAACGAAGATATGCGCTCGGACGAAAATATTTCTTCCAAAGCCAATAACTATCTTAAATTGGAAGAACCTTACCGCGGAGAAACGCAGGTTCTGCATTATCTCGAAATGCTGAAAGACGTGGTGGGTTTCGAGAATATCAGAAAGAAAGTCGTCAATCCCGTCAATAAAAAGATAGGCGCGTATTACGGCTGTCTTTTGCTCCGCCCGAGCGGAGTAATGGCTTTCGACAATCCGGAAAATCCCACGATTATCGAAGATTTTATCCGCGCCATCGGCGGAACGCCCGTCGTCTATCCTTTCCGCAACGAATGCTGCGGCGCGTATGTGGCTCTCAAAAATCCGAAGCTCCCCGAAGAAAGGAGCAGAAAGGTCTTGGCGAGCGCGAAGGAAAAGGGGGCGGAGGAAGTGATTACCGCCTGCCCGCTCTGCTTGTATAATCTGAAAGAGAAGGGCGGAAACATTCTGCCCGTGAGATATTTCACGGAGTTTCTTGCCGAAGCGCTGGGGGTGAAAGCATGACGAGAGAAGAACAAAAAGAAAATCTCCTCCGTTTGAGCGGCACGGACGTCAGAAAATGCATGAAGTGCGGGAAGTGCTCCGGTCGTTGTCCCGCGTTCAAGGAAATGGATATAAAGCCCCATCAATTTGTTTCCCTGCTCGTCAAGGGCAAGGTAGAAGAGCTTTTGAAAAGCAAAGCGATATGGAGCTGCCTTTCCTGCATGGCGTGCGTGGAGAGATGTCCGCGCGGCGTAGCGCCGGCTGCCGTCATCGAGGCGGTGCGGGATACGGTGGTGCGCATGCAGAACGCAAACGGAATCAAAGCGGAGGATATTCCTCCCATCGTAGACGAGCTCATTCCCCAACAACTGCTCGTCAGCGCGTACAGAAAATACAACAAATGATTTCAAGGTAAAGAGAGTTATATAAAATGCAAAGAATAGGTGTTTTTATTTGTTGGTGCGGCAGTAATATCGCGGCAACGGTAGACGTGGAAAGAGTGGCCGAAGTCATTAAGTCCGAGCCGGGCGTCGTCTTTTCGGCCAACTATCAGTACATGTGCTCCGAAAACGGTCAGCAGCTCATTAAAAATGCAATCAAGGAGCATAACCTGACGGGCATCGTCGTCGGGTCCTGTTCGCCCAGAATGCACGAGGCTACTTTCCGCAAGACCGCGGAAGCCGCGGGACTCAATCCCTACATGGTGGAAATCGCCAATATCCGCGAGCATTGTTCCTGGATACATAAGGACAGAGAAGAAGCGACCGAAAAGGCGATCGTTCTCGTCCGCACGGCGATTGCGAAGGTAAATCTGGACGCTCCCTTGCAGGCGGGAGAAAGCCCCGTCGTCAAGCGCGCGCTCGTCATCGGCGGCGGCATCGCGGGGATTCAGGCCGCGCTCGATATCGCGGAAGCGGGTTTTGAAGTGGATATCGTGGAAAAGAATGCCACGATCGGCGGACGTATGGCGCAGCTCGATAAGACGTTCCCCACGCTCGATTGCTCGGCTTGTATTCTGACGCCGAAAATGGTGGACTGCGCTCAGAGCGATAAAATCGACATTCTGTCCTACTCCGAAGTGGAGGAGGTCAAGGGGTTCGTCGGCAATTTTTCGGTGAAGATCCGTAAAAAAGCCAGATATGTAGACGAAAAGAAATGCACGGGCTGTAAGGTCTGTATGGAAAAATGTCCCTCCAAGAAAGGGCTTAACGAGTTCAATATGAACCTCAACAACCGTACGGCTATTTATATTCCGTTCGCGCAGGCTATTCCCAACGTGGCGGTCATCGATCCTCAGCAGTGCATCAAACTCAAAACGGGCAAATGCGGAATCTGTCAGAAATTCTGTACCGCGGGCGCTATCGATTACACGATGAAGGACGAATTTATCGAACGTCAGTACGGTGCCATCGTCGTGGCGACGGGGTTCAAGCCCATTTCCCTCGATGCGTTCAACGAGTACGGCTATGCCGAGAATAAAGACGTCATCACGTCTTTGGAACTTGAAAGACTGATGAACGCGGCCGGCCCCACGAACGGCGTCCTTTTGCGTCCCTCCGACGGAACGCATCCGAAGGTCATCACCTTCATTCAATGCGTCGGTTCGCGCGATACTTCCGGCTGTGGGAAGCCTTACTGCTCGAAAATCTGCTGTATGTATACCGCGAAGCATGCCATGCTCATCCGTGAAAAGTATCCCGATACGGAGGTGCACGTATTCTATATCGACGTACGTACGCCCGGAAAGAATTACGACGAATTCTACCGCCGCGCGGTCGAACAGTACGGCGTGGATTATATAAAGGGCATGGTCGGAAAAGTCTATAACGAGAACGGGAAACTCATGGTTCAGGGTTCCAACCTCATCGATAACGAACAAGTGACGATTCCTTCCGACCTCGTCGTTCTCGCCGCGGCGATCGAACCCGAACCTTCTGTCAGAAAGATAGCAACGCTTTTGACTGCAAGTATCGATACGAATAACTTCCTCACCGAAGCGCATCCCAAACTCCGTCCCGTGGAAAGCCCCACGGCTGGCGTATATCTCGCGGGTGTCTGCCAAGGACCCAAGGACATCCCCGAAACGGTGTCCCAGGCTTCCGCGTGCGCCGCGAAGGTCATCGGACTGCTCGTCAAGGATCACTTAAAGACGAATCCCTGCGTCGCTCAGCCCGACGAGACGATGTGTAACGGGTGCAGCCAATGTGCCAATGTCTGTGCGTACGGCGCCATTACCTACGTCGATAAGGAATTCCGTCTCGGCGGAGGAAAGACGGAAATCAGAAGGGTGGCTTCCGTCAATCCCGCAGTCTGTCAGGGCTGCGGAGCCTGCACGGTCACCTGTCCTTCGGGCGCTATGGATCTTAAAGGATTCAGCTCCAAACAAATCATGTCGGAGGTGGAAGCGATATGCAAGATGTAACGACGGAAAAGAAAGAATATACCCCCAATATCGTGGCGTTCTGCTGTAACTGGTGCTCTTACGCGGGGGCGGATCTCGCGGGTTCCAGCCGTCTGAGCTATCCTGCCAACGTCAAAATTATCCGCGTTCCCTGCTCCTGCCGCGTCAATCCCATGTTTGTCCTGAAAGCGTTTCAGCGGGGCGCCGACGGCGTAATTCTCTGCGGCTGTCATCCCGGCGACTGCCATTATGTGACGGGCAATTATTATACGAGGAGAAGAATGGCGCTGTTGTTCAGCTTTTTGAACTATCTCGGAATAGAAAAGGAGCGCACGCGCGTGGAATGGGTTTCCGCCGCGGAAGGCGCAAGATTTTCCGCTGTCATGAACGATTTCGTAAAGACGGTGGCGGCGCTCGGAGAAAACAAGCGCCTGACCGATTTGAGGTGCAAGGAGGACAAGAACGATGCGTGACGTCGAACTGAAAATGAAAGAACGCGCCGCCGAGCTTTTGAAGAGCGGCGAGGTCGCGCGCGTAATCGGCTGGAAGAAGGGCGAGTTTTATTTCGACCCCGAACCCTCCGTTTTTGAAACGGAAGCGGAGCTTGAAAACTTTGTCTATAACGGTTTTTGCGGGGCGAATTTATCCAAGTATCTCATTGCCGCGAGCAAAAAACCCGGAAAGACGGCGGTATTTTTGAAGCCCTGCGACACATATAGCTTTAACGAGCTCGTAAAGGAGCATCGCGTCGTTCGGGAAAATATCCATGTGGTGGCAATCGAATGTCAGGGCAAGCTGGATATTTCTAAAATCAAAAAGCTGGGCGCGGACGCCGTGACGGAAGTGGAAGAGCTGGGCGAGAAGGTAAAGGTATCCTCTCTTTACGGAGATATGGAATTCGCGAAAGAAGAAGTGCTCCTCGAAAAGTGCCTTTGCTGTAAAGGAAAGGAGCATAAAGCAGCGGATGAAACGATTATTCTTCACGAGATGCCCAAGACGAAAAACGACCGTTTTTCGGGCGTCGAGAAGCTGGAAGCGATGACTCCCGACGAAAGGTTTGCTTTTTGGAAGAGTGAACTTTCCAAATGTATTCGCTGCAACGCCTGCCGCAATGTTTGTCCCGCATGTTCCTGTGTGAAATGCGTATTCGACAACCCTAATTCGGGAATTGCGGCGAAAGCGAACGATACGGAGTTTGAAGAACAGATGTTCCATATAATCCGTGCGTTCCATGTGGCGGGACGGTGTACCGACTGCGGAGAATGCAGCCGCGTCTGCCCGCAGAATATTCCCCTGCATCTCCTGAACAGAAAATTCATCAAGGATATCGATACTTTGTACGGCGAATTCCAGGCGGGAGATGTACCCGAGGGAAAGACGCCTCTCACCGATTATCGGACGGAAGATACCGAACCCGGTAAAGTCTTTGACGCGGAGGGAAAGCATGCTTAAAATCAGCAAGGAAAAATTAAACGGATTATATAGCAAAATCTCCGCCTCCATGCCCCTGTATATGCCCTTGAAAAAGGCAGGCGAAGCCAATTACGGGCTTTGGTCGGACGGACAGGAGAGCGCTCTCGGCATTCTCAAAACGGTAAAATCGCCCAAAGATTTTTTCTTCCCGCAGAGCGAGACGATGATGAAGTTCAAAACGGAAGGGAAAAGCATTGAAATTTTAGACGTCAGAGAAGAACAGAAGCCGTTCGTTCTCTTCGGCGTCAAAGCGTGCGATTTCAAGGCGTTCGATGTACTCGATCGGGTATTTCTCGCCGAGCCTGTCGATACGTATTATCAGTCCAGACGGAACGCGGGAATCATTGTGACGCTGGCTTGTTCCCGCCCCGAAGAAAGTTGTTTTTGCAAAGTGTTCGGCATCGACGCGGCGGACCCGGCGGGCGCACGCCCGACGCGCTTCGGAAA
>USMU01000048.1 GCA_900555925.1 uncultured Clostridium sp.
TAGCCGTACTTCTGCCCGCCATGCTCATTCGCGCGGGCGCGACTCAGACCGAAGCACTTCAAATGTTCGGCGTCGTCTCCGGCATGGCCATCCCCATTCTCTCCATTCCTTCCACCGTCATCGGCTCCATCTCCCTCGTCCTCGTTCCCGAGCTTTCCGAAGACTTCTACCGGAAACGCTATAAACAGCTCGGCAAAAATATCGAAAAGGGAATTTCCGTTACCGTCCTCGTGGCATGCCTTTTAATCCCCTTATTTTTCGTCCTGGGCGACGATATCGGCAGAGTCTTATACTCCGACGCGGACGCGGGAGAAATGATCCGAAGATGCTGTTTTATGCTCCTGCCCATGAGCCTCACCATGATTTCCACCGGCATTCTCAATTCCATCAACTTTGAGCGGCAAACCCTCGTCTATTACTTTATCGGCGCGGCGCTCATGCTCGGCGCGGTGTTGATTCTGCCGCAATACATCGGCGTCTATGCCTATCCCGTCGGGCTTTCGCTCAGTTATGTCGTATGTTCCACGCTCAATCTCGTCTTTCTTTGCAGAAAATGTCCCCTGCCCCTCTCCCTCTTGAAGCGCAGTCTTATCCTCTGCTCTCTCATGCTCCCCGTTTCCTTAATCGGACAATTCGTCTCCGCCGCTTTGAAAAAATATCTCGGAGCCGTCGCGGCGCTTTCTCTCACCGCCGTCATCATGTTGATAATTACTTTCGTTTTTTACTTTTTTTGTCACATTTTCTCCCCGAAACCTTTCAAAAAACTGTTATCTGAAAAATAAAGAAATCCCCCTTCCAATCCTTGACAGAACGCTTTTTTTGTTCTAAAATAATAATGTGAAAATTTCACCCGGAGGAACACACCATGGGCTATAAAACCAAAGAATGGCGCGACCACATGCGCGTTACGCTCGACTACAACAACATGACCGACAAATTTCTCGGCGACAAGGGATTTACTCCCAAGCAGCTTGCGTCCTACAATACCGCGGCTTCCGCCGCTTTTGCCTACGTAAAAGAAAACAGAGGCAAGGACGAACTGTATATGGGCTGGACGGAGCTTCCCTATAATCAGAAAGAAATCGTCGCGGACATCCTCGCCACCGCGAGAAACGTGCGCAGAAAATTTCAGTATTTCGTTGTTCTCGGAATCGGCGGAAGCGCCCTCGGCCCCATTATGGCATTCAACGCGCTCTGCCATCTGCACTATAACGATCTGCCCAAATCCGTAAGAAAAGGGCCCAAATTCTACGTGGAGGACAACGTCGATCCCGTCAGAATGAAAGATCTCCTAGACGTCATCGACCCCGCAAAGACCTGCTTCAACGTCATTTCCAAATCGGGCGCGACCAGCGAGACGATGACGCAGTATCTCATTATCCTCGACCTTCTCAAAAAGGCGGGTGTGGATGTCAAAGAAAACGTCATTTTCACCACCGACGCCAACAAGGGCAACCTCAAAAAGATTTCCGACGAGGTCGGCGGAATCAAGAGCTATATTCTCCCCGACGGCGTGGGCGGAAGATTTTCCGAGCTCTGCCCCGTAGGGCTTCTTCCCGCGGCGGTGCTCGGCATCGACATCAACGGTCTCCTCGCGGGTGCGGCGTATATGGACAACGTCTGCCGTTATCCTTCCCCTGCAAAGAACCCCGCCCTCATGTGCGCGGTTCTGCAAGTGGCCGCCATGGAACAGGGCAAAAACGTGGGCGTCATGATGCCCTATTCGGATAACCTCAAATATCTCGCCGATTGGTATTGCCAGCTTTGGGCGGAATCGCTCGGCAAAAATGTGACGCTGGACGGCACCCCCTGCAACGTCGGACAGACTCCCGTCAAATCTCTGGGCGTCACCGACCAGCATTCGCAGGTTCAGCTTTATACCGAAGGTCCCTACGATAAAGTCGTGACCTTCCTTTCCCTCAAAAAATACGCCTGCTCCATGCCGATCCCCCACGGCTGTGAGAATATCCCCGACGTCGCTTTCCTCGGCGGGCACACCATGGAAGAGCTTATTCAGGCGGAAAACGAAGCGACGGCCTATGCGCTGACCAAGGCGGGCAGAATGAACTATACGCTTTGGCTGCCCGAACTCAACGCCTTCACGCTGGGACAGCTTTTGTTCCTTTTCGAATTGCAGACCGCTTATGCGGGCGCCATGCTCAATATCGATACCTTCAATCAGCCCGGCGTAGAGGAAGGCAAGAAAGCCACGTTCGCACTGCTCGGAAAAGCGGGCTATTCCGCGAAAAAGGCAGAGCTGGACGCTCAGCCTGCAAAGGATCCGAAATATATTATCTGATGAAAAACAAAGTATCTGACAGAAAAATATAATCGGTTGCTAGATGAAGGGCTACCCCCCCCTTCGATATTTCTCCCCGAAACGAACATGTTTCGGGGATTTTTTTCCAAATTCGGTATAAAATCCCCGTTTTGCGGGAATACTCTCTGTTGAACAGGAAAACAGCTCCTTTACATATAATGCACTAAGGGAGTTTTTCCACACGAGAGGTGTCTTATATGAATGTCAAACGAGGGGAACTTTACTATGCCGATTTATCGCCGGTGGTCGGCAGCGAACAGGGCGGCATCCGTCCCGTTCTGGTGGTGCAGAACGATGTCGGGAACAAATACTCCCCCACGATCATCGCCGCGGCGGTCACCAGCAAAATCAACAAGGCGAAACTTCCCACCCATATCGAACTGCCTTCCGCTTACGGATTGGCGAAAGACAGCGTCATTCTTTTGGAACAAATCCGTACCATCGACAAACGCCGCTTAAAAGAACGCATCGGCGAGCTTCCCCCCTCGACGATGAACCGAGTCAACAAGGCAATTTTAATCAGTCTCGGCTTCACGCAGGAGAACTGACCGCCAAAGCGTTTTCTTTTTCCGCTCACACGATGTTTTTCATCATCTTCCCCCATACCGCGTAAGAATGACGGACGTTCGTCCCTCTTTCTTGCGAACAACTCAAAACGGTGCGAAGCGTTCCCGCTTTGCACCGTTTTTATATATGCCCGCCGAAAGAACGGGGCGATTACGAGCGCAAGGTTCCCCTCGTGCGGGTTTTCGTCCGGGAAAGCCAAAATAGAGCAAAATCAGTCAAATTCCGCGCCCGCGTTTTTGTTATAGTGATTGCTGAAATATCCCTATGCCCGGAGGCCTTTATGAACGAACGCCAAAAGCTCAATTTTTCTACCGTTTTTCTTTACATACTTCTATTTACGGCGATGTTTTCCCTCTATTACGTCGGACGGAACGGTGAACCTTTCGGACTCGCCCTCCTGTATGCCATGTTGGTCGCGGGACTGAATCCCGTCGTATCCTGTCTTTTATATCTCTTGTCCGGATTGTCGGGATTTACGCTCTCAGTTTTGCCCGTCTATGCGGGACAAGCCGCGATTCTCTGTATTGTATTCTGTGTCTATGCAAAGCTCAAAAAGAAAGCCGTGGCGATTCCTCTCGTCTGCGTATCTCTGTCCTTGGCGCTCTTTGTAGCCTTTTCTCCTTTTACGCCCTACAATATCCCCTTAAATCTCCCCTTTACGTTGGGGGCAATCTCTCAAAAAGTTATTCTTTCAGGGCTCATCTTTCTGCTTTCGGCCATGTTTACGGTCTCGCTTAAAGCGTTGCTCAATAAATTACTTCGCTGTCGGCTCAAAGCGGAAGAAATTATCTTTTCCGTTCTTTTTTTCGTGCTCTGCGGTGTCGGACTCTGCCGAATAGCCAGCGTCACTGCTTACATGGGTATTGCATTCTTTATTTTATTATTGTTTGCTTGCGCAACGAAGGACGCTTCCGCGCTCATTGCGGCGTTTGCGCTCAGTCTGCCGCCCGCGCTTGTCGGAGGAGTTTCTCCCGAAAGATTTTTCCTTTACGGGACAGCGGTCGCCCTCTTTATCAAAATGGGACGACTTCCCGCCGTTTTGGCCCTCCTCGGCATATTTTTCACTTACGGGTATTTCGACGGAATTTATTCGTTGCAAACCTCCTTTTTGGTACAGTCTCTCCTTTCCGCCCTCATTCCCTGCCTGTTATTTTTACTCATTCCTCCTCCCTTCGTCAGAAAAATGGAAGATAAATTGATTTTTTATCGGGAAAAGCACCTCTCCCGTATTGCCATCAACCGCAACCGCGCTTCCATAGGAGAACAACTCTTTGAAATTTCGGGCGTATTCAGGGAAATACAGACCACTTTTGCGGCACTCGGGACTAATGAGGCGGAGGAAGGCGCAAAGGAATACATAAGGGGCTGCGTCATTGAAAGCGTATGCAAATCGTGTACCAATTACCGAACCTGCATGTTGCACGGCTTAGAAAACGGACTGAATAAACTCATCGACGTAGGCTGTGCGAAGGGAAAAACCAGTCTCATCGATATTCCCACCGACCTCGCCGATACCTGTATCAATCAAAGCGGCGTCTTGTATGCCGTAAATCGTCAAATCGGGGATTATCGAAAATATATGCTGGAAACGGAAAACGCCGCTTCGGGCCGGCAGCTCCTTGCCAATCAGGCACAGGGCGTAAGTGAAATTCTCAAAAATATCGCCCTCGAACAGAGTGAACCCCTCACGATTTATTCGGACAAAGAGAAACAACTGAACGTAGCGCTCCTGAAAGCGGGTATCGTGTGTTCGGAAGTTTTAATTACGGGTGACGAGGACGACCTCACATTATCCCTCATCACCTTCGGAAAAGCGGACGTAAAAAAGATAGCAGCCATTGCCTCGCACGTGCTCGGAAATCCTCTCATTATTTCCGAAAGGCTCACGCTCAGCAAGGATAAATTCTGCTGTATTTTACACAAGAAACCCTATTTCGACGCGGCATTCGGCGTGGCTTCTCTCACCAAAGCGGGAGAGGCCGCCAGCGGGGATACGCACTCCGTCATCAAGATAGACGAACGACGATTTATGATCGCGCTTTCCGACGGCATGGGCAGCGGAGAATATGCGCGGCGGATTTCCGAAAGCACCATTTCCCTGTTAGAAAGTTTTTATCGCGCAAAAATGCCCTCCTCTCTGGTGCTCTCCACCATCAACAAATTGCTTACGTTCAGTCGGGAGGAAACGTTCGCATGTGTCGATATCGCCGTAGTAGACCTCGACAACGGCGCGGCCGACATCGTCAAAATCGGCTCGCCCATGGGATTCATTCTTTCGGGAAATACATTAAAAATTCTCGAAAGCGGTTCCCTGCCGCTCGGAATCCTTGAATCTCTTCACCCCGATACCTCTTCTTATACGTTACAGGAGGACGACGTTTTGCTCTTTTTAAGCGACGGTATTACGTCCGCATTCGGTTCTTCCGCCGATCTTTACGAAACCTTAAAAAATATCCCCGCGGCTAATCCCCAACAGCTCGCCGATACGATTTTGAATCAGGCCGTGGCTTTATACGGCGGTTCGGCAAAGGACGACATGACCGTGTTAGCCGTCCGGCTTTTCAAAAGTTTAGACGCGGCATAACGCCGAAATATAACGATCCCCTCACGATATAATAAATATATAGCCGCAAATAAAATCTATTCGGTGCAGTAGAAAAATTGCTTTGCAAAAAGCGCTTTCAGTAAATTCAATCGGAATAATATCTCGCTCAAAAGCCAAAAAGCAGACGCTCCCTCTCAGGAACGCCTGCTTTTTTGGTTGCTTCGAATAAACTTTATTGTTTTATTTTGTCTCTTCCGCAGAATTCGCTTCTTGATTTTCCTTCTGCTTTGCCCTGAATATCTTACGCAGCTGGAATACACCGCCGCACTCCGGACAACGATATGCAAATGCACCTTCCTTAACCGTCAGTTTCGTTGCACAATCGGGACAAGTTACCGTCCATTTCTTGGGCGGAAGCGGCTTGGACAAATCTTCCTTGGATAAATCGGACGCTTCGGGATAGTCGTCGAAATTCGGCTTCTTGGGCATCTGATATGTATAGGTTTCCATTAAGGGCTCTTTGGCCTGAGACGCTTCGGGGGCGGGAGCAGGAATCAAAGCGGGTACGTTCGTTTCCTTGGTCTCCATCATCGCAGGCTCCGTCACGGTTGAAGCAATTCCGCTGTCTTCCGAAGGCATAGGTTGTTTCGCTTTGCGCATCCACTTTTCCGCCAAAGCTCTTTCAACAGCAGCTCTCTCTGCGGCCGCACGACTCTCCTTTTTCGCCATTTTTTCATCAGCGCGACGAGCCTGCTTACTTTCAGGCATCGCGGATTTTTCCTCCGGCTTCGGTTCCGCGGACTTTTCTTCCGTTTTAATTTCAGTTTCCTGATTTTCTTCGCAAACAGGTTCCTGTACGTATTGATAAGGATTGAACGGGCGATAAGGTCTGCCGTTATTCCAATAAGAGCTATACGGAGGCATATACGGATTATTCATGTATGGGTTAGCATATCCGTAAACAGGCTGGCCGTTCTCCTCCGTTCCGGGCGACTGCATAGGAGGCATCTGCGGTCCCGCAATCATCGGCATGACCATAATCGGTTGCCCGTTAGGCTGCATGAAAATAGCAGGTTGAGTAATGCACTGCAAAGGTACATGATACATCGCAGGAACATTTTCGTTCGCAGTTTCCTTTTCCGTATTCGTTTCTGCGGGATGATCAGGATCGATGTCCACTTCTTCTTCCGTCTCCGAAGCTGCAGCGGGTTCCTCTGCAAGCTTACCCTTTACGTTAGGCAGACGACACATGCAGAATTCTTCGATAATCGCGGCAAGAGCGACGATAGCGAGATATAAGGTGCTCATCGTGGGAGCGATGAAATCCCGCTTTCCTTCCGCTACAAACAAAAGCGCAAACAAGGCAGCCGCCGTAATCAAAGTAAAGATAGAGAATACTCGGAAATTCTTCATGCCGGAGGCTTCCATCCCCTCGCGGTCAAACTCTGTCGCCGCAGTAGCATGCTTCAAAAGTACCAATGTCCAAATACAAATGAGAAGCTGCAACAGAGGCAGAACGCCATAGATCAAAACGTCCATCTTTACCTTGAACAGTTCGCTGAATGCGTTCTTTTCCAACCATTTCACCGCATTGAGCATTAAATTGCTCTCGGAAATGAAATACATGATGAGCCCGACAAAGACGAGCTGAGCGATATTGCGGAAGAAGGGAGCGATTCTTCCCAACGTGCGTTTTTCTTCCGCGGGATTATCCCCGACCGTAAACAAGCTGACGTTTCCGCCCACGAGACCGCACCAGAAATGGAAAATGAGTCCCACTGCAACGGAAATATAGAACAGGTTGGCAAATCCCGCCCCGGAAACGAGATGAATGATAAAGGGGAACGCGATAAATACGCAATATGTACCGGAGAAAATCTTTCCCATCTCCTCCATCGCGATAGCGTTGCGGTTAAATCCGTTCAGTCGGGAAGCCTTCTTCTTAAACAGACGGCTAAGTCTGGACAAGGATTTAAGTACATTGATAACGACGGTCAGAAGCAACAACGCATATACGAGCGCAACAAAGGCGTTGAGGATAACGGGCGCTTCGGAGGTCTTAATATTTTTAAGTTCAAGGAAGGGCTTCCAGAAATTTTTCACCCACATCGAGCCCACGGACGTACCGTAAACGAGGGGCAGGAAAGCCATCACGGCGAGGAACGCCGTGGCGATCAGATAGAGAATCCCCACGAATTCCGCTTTGGAATGTGTCTTGGCAATGCGTTTTTTAACCGATACGGCTTTTTTCATATTCTCTTTCATTTTTTCATTGCCTCCTTGACGGAATCGGGCAGGTCGACCTTCGTATTATTGAGATTGGAATACTGAAGGGCCGTGGTTATTGTTCCATAAGATTTCGTCTCGTCTGTTTCGGAGAGACTTAAAGCATGTCGAATCGTCGGGCAAAGCCCCACAGTAAACCGGCAGTCTCCTTTCAAATAATCAGCGGTCACAGAGGTATCTTTGAAATGATATTCCCCCGTAAGGCCGAGATAGACGGGATTATCAGAATTGACAGAACCGAATACTTCGGTCATTTGTCCGAAAACGGACGACATTTGAAGAAGATTTGCAGCAGACGAAGTGGCATCTGTTACCCTCTCCCATTTTGCTTTGTCCAAAAGCGGTGTGTCGTCGACGTTTTCCGTCGCAGCGGAAGTATTTGTACGAGCATACCATACGCCGTCAGATTTAGAAAGTACATATTCTTCCGCGCTTATCGTCGTCGTACGCCCCTCAAAATACCGGTCTGTAAGTTTTAGATATGTATAATCCGAATCGGTATATATGACGCCCTTGGTCAAACTGTTGACCGTCTGAGCGCCCTCTCCCGTCGTCGTTATCGTCGAAGTCTGGGTAAAGGAGAGGGAATACGATTTATATTTTCCGTCCTTTTTACTGCCGTCGAAAATGCCCCCCGACTCGGTCACGAGCGTCTTTGTCTCATCGAAGCCGCTTTTGTTGATCCAACCGTCGAAAACGTTGCCCGTCGCGCTGCCGATAGGTTTTTCGGCCTTACCGACTGCGTTTTCCGCGAACATCGTTCCGTAAACGACAGTTCCGCCGGCCAATGCGAGAGAAAGGATCAAGCCGATCGTCCCACAGATTCTGCCTTTCTTTTTCATCCGAAGCCTCCTCAAAATTTCATTTTCACCGGTACCATATTTATCCCATATTATCGCAAATACTTACACCGATATTATTCCTTTATATTATAACCTTTTTTTCTTTTATTGTCAATATCCTTTTCTTATTTTTTCGCCAAGTTTTTTAATATTTTTTCGTTTTTTCTCTATTCTTGAAAATTTTCCGTCACGATTTGACAACAACGCATCGTTTTCAGCGCAGCACGATGATTTTCAGGAGTCGATCCCGCACAACATTCCGCGTCCACGACGATCTCCGCTTCGGGCAAAAAGGCTTTCAAAATCAATGCGTTGGATACTACACAAATATCCGTACAGACGCCGATAATCTCCACTCTTTCATAGCTCTCCTCCGCAGCAAATTTCGCGAGGGAAAGACTTCCGAAAGAAGGCTTATCAAATATCTTTTCTCCTTGAAAATAAAGGCCTTCGACGATTTCCCAGCCCTTCGTTTTGCGCAGACAATGCAAAACGGGCAATCGCTTTCCCTCCTGTGTAGAAAGATAGTCTTCTCCGTGCGTATCCCGTGTAAACACCACCCTTTTTCCCGCCCCTCTAGCCTCTTCCGCCTTTTTCTTTACAGCGGGGAGAACGGCCCGAGCCTCCCGGGTTCCCAGCGCTCCGAAAACAAAGTCGTTCTGCATGTCTACAACGACCAAAAGTTCCTTCACTTTGTTTTGCCTCCTCTCTATATATTCCATGCAAACTCATGAAAATTTATAACCGATTCTCCCCGCGGTTTTCGTCGAATTTTATCGATCTCGATATTCGATTTTATGCGCGGTTACGGAAAAATTATTTACCTTTCGAATTTATCTTTATACATGGCGATACACTTATTTATAATATCTACGGCCTCGTCGCGATGACAAATTTCCTTGACGGTCGTCTGTTTATGTTCGAGGGATTTATACACCTCAAAAAAATGCATCATTTCATCGAATACATGGGAGGGTAACTCGTGAATATCATAGTATCCGTTATACGTGGGATCACCCAAGGGAATCGCGATTACTTTTTCGTCGAGAGAGCCTCCGTCGATCATTTTAATGACGCCGATAGGATAGCAGTTGACCAGTGTCATAGGATAAATTGCCTCCGCGCATAAAACCAAAACGTCCAGAGGATCTCCGTCCTCGGCAAGCGTACGGGGGATAAAACCGTAGTTTGCAGGATATACGGTGGAAGTATAAAGGACGCGGTCCAATTTCAAAAGCCCCGTTTCTTTGTCCAGCTCGTATTTTGCCTTACAGCCCTTGGGAATTTCAATCAGGGCCTCAAAATTTTTAGCGGATATGCGCTTTGGGGAAATATCGTGCCATATATTCATAAAAATCATTCTCCTTTACGTCGTTATTGTATCATACTTTCCGTTAATTCGCAAGGGTTCGCGCAAAAATTCCTCAAAATTATTTTTTCAAATCCGTCATAACTTTCTTAAAGTCGCATAATCAGTTGTCTTTTCGGACAAAACGTGCTATAATGAACGAGTCTATATCGTTATTCCTTCGGAGGTATCATGCGAAAAGAAAAAGATGTGGAACGGGAGGAAGGGCATCCCAGCCCTATAAAAGATTTTTTTAAGAGAAAGAATCCCGCGGAATTTTTTGCAGCTTTCATGGCGGTAAGTCTGATAATCTATCTCATCGCTTCCCTGATATGGGGCGGCAAGATATTATGCGGAATATTCTTCGCAGATGGGACCGACTTGTTTATGGACTTCTTTAATTCCGTTCGGGACGTCTCGCAGGGAACGGGCGTCTATACCGATCGCGGAGTCATCTATCCCCCCATGGCCAATCTCATCTTTCTGTTATGCCTTCGGTTGATTCCCGAAGAATATGCGACGACGCCGTTCGAGCAGCGCCATAACTGGGTCAATTATCCCTCCGCTATCATTGCGTGCCTTTTGTTTCTGCTCGTATTTGCACTTCTGTTTTTCTTCCTTTGTGGAAACCGGATACGTTTTTCGGGAAAGAAAAAAACTCTTTTCTGCTTTTTTATTCTCCTCAATGTCCCTATGCTCTCTTTATTGGAAAGGGGAAATATCATTCTTTTGTCCACCTTGGCATCGGCAGTCTTTTTATTCTTTTATCAAAGCGAAAACAAAGCTGCAAGGGAACTTTCCCTCGTCGCTCTCGCGTTTTCATTCTCTCTCAAATTATATCCCGCTGCTTTCGGCTGGCTGTTGATTGCGGACAAACGTTATAAAGAGGCTCTCCGCTGTGCACTGTACGGAATTTTACTGCTCCTTTTACCGTCCTTCTTTTTCGGAGGGCCTAAATGTCTCGTCTGGATGTTGGAAAACGTCGCCGACTTTTCCTCCGGTTCCGGCGCTTGGACAAGCCTCGCAAAAACGCTGCATGTTCCCGAACAGTTATTAAAAATCTTTTTCATGGCTTTGCTCGTCTTTGCCGTGGCAATGTTTGTCGCAGCCTCTTATCTTCAAAAAGAACGCTGGAAGATCATTCTTTTTGCCTGTACGCTGTTCATGTGTGTCCCTTCCATTCATGCCACCTATGCCTGGGGAATTTTTCTCGTACCGCTCATTTATCTCTGTAACAAAAAAGATCAACTCAAAGGCATCGATTGGGCATATTTCGTCTTTCTTATCCTCCCCTTTCTCTTTATTCCCGGAAATCCCGATCTTCATCATTTTTTAGGCAACGGAGCGGCGATTTCTGATATTTGTATTCTCCTTTCTACCGTCGTTCTGGGAATAATTTGTCTCGTCGATACGTTCAAGGCAATAAACGGCAGACGGAAATCTGGGGGAACTTTTTCAGAGCTTTCTGCTCAAAAATAGTTGAGGAGTTTTTACCGAGAATGGCCTCAAAATAATTACCAAAACCGCGTAACGGAGCTGCTTTCCCGCCGCCCGCAAGCCGCCATTCCACCCATTCCGATGAAACAATGAATATCAAAGCGCTTTTCGAAAGAGACAACAGAAAACGATTGGGAGACGTTTGTCTGAACATCGGCGCTACCGCTTTGTTCAACATGGTTCTTCAATTCGCGCTATATCCGTACTTTCTCCGCTGTTTGGGAGAAGAGACGTATGGTGTAGCGCTTTCTCTGCTGTCTCTCGTAGCGATTATAGCCGCTCCGTTCGGTTACGCGGCAAATTATTCGCGTTTAGTCAACGAAAAGGCTCTAAGGCCTGCTAACGGCGATTATCTGCTGCCTCTATTCCTGAGCGGAATACTCAGCGCCTTTATAGGTATTTTCTATCTTTGGTACTTAGAGCTTCTCACCCCTGTTACCATTGGCCTTTATGCTGCCTTGATGTTCTTCACCGTGTTCCGCTGCTATTCCGACGTAGAGTTCAAACTGAACGTCAATTTCCTGCGTTACTTTTTCTTTTATCTCGCAATTTCGGTCGGATACCTCGCGGGACTCCTCGTCTATCGGTGGACGGGACAATGGCTCACGGCAATCCTTACGGGCGAAATTCTCGGTATCCTTTATTCCGCTTTCGCGAGTAAAATTTACCGCCGGCCTCTCAGACCGTCCCAGAACTTCGGACTCGTCTGCAAGAGTATCGGTCTCCTTTTCCTCTCCAATCTTTTGGAAAACCTCACCTTAAACGCGGACAGACTCCTGCTTTTGGCTATGGAAGGCGGCACGGCAGTGACGATTTATTATACGGCGTCTCTGTTCGGAAAAGTCGTCGCACTCCTTACCGTCCCCGTCAATTCCCTCGTCATCAGTTATCTCATACGCTACGACAAAGGACTGTCGAAAAAACTATGGACGATTTTCGTCGTCTGCGGAATAGGCGGCGGGCTCGTCTGCACGGGCGGATGTATTTTATTTTCCCACATTTTTATTCCGTTTTTATACGAAGAACTATACGAAACGGTAAAGCCCTTTCTCGTCCCCGCCATTCTCAGTCAAATTTTTTATTTTGTCTCCGGCATCCTTTTGGTGGTTTTATTGCGCTTCCGCGGTGAAAAGAAACAATTCTTCCTGAATCTGATTTATGCCGTCTCCTTCTTTGCGCTCGTTATTGCGGGAACCTATTTTTACGGTCTGGAAGGCTTCGTTTGGTTCTCCCTCATCGCCAACGCCTTTCGCTTTATTATCGTCGTTATCTGGGGATTTTTCTCTTCACGCGATAAAAAATCTGATTCTCCTTCGATACAGAGCGCCGAAGAAAGTATAACGGTCGGATAAGAGTATTATCCGACCTTCTCTTTAAGAATAATTATAAGCTGCCCATAAGGAAAAAGGAACCGCTCAAAGCGGTTCCTTTCATTTTAACGAATTTCAAAACAGACTGACAATAAAAATTACGATTACGGCGGGGACACCGAAGATACCGGTCAATATCGTCGTCAACCAATTGATCGGCATAGAAATACCGGGAATCAAATTGAGGAGATATAAAACCACGCCACCGATCAAAGCGTTTATCAAAAGTTTCCAAATGACTTTGAAGCTGACCTTGAACAATTTCAAAACGAGCCACAAAATCAGAATAACGCCGAGAATGATGAGAATACCTTGCCACCACATATTTTTTACTCCTTTACCCGATTAGTTTATCCATAGAGACGGACTTTTATAACCAATTTTTTATAGGAGAAATTGGTTATGAAAAATCATCAACCGAATCCGCCTCCGAGAAACATGAAGAAAAGATACAGCACACCCATAATGAGCAAAGCGACGCACAAAGGAATTACCATCATTTTGACGGTCGTCCAATAAGTTCTCCATTTCTCCTTGAATGTCGATTGTTTTTTCGGTTCACGGGGCGGCGGAGGATTTTTCTGCCCGATCCTCGTGACGTTCGACATATCGCTGATCGTGGAATTATCGTCGTAATAGGTGACTTTCTCTTTCTTTTTCTTAGCCATTAGTCCTCCTGCGCGTAACAATGACAAGCGACAAAATGTCCGGGCTCATACTCCCGATAAGCGGGAGCGATATGCTTACAGACCTCCATCGCTTTGGGACAGCGCGTATGGAATTTACAGCCCATAGGGGGATTTGCGGGAGAAGGAATATCGCCCGTCAAAAGAATACGATGAACCTTCTCGTCAGGATTGGGATTGGGAACGGCGGAAAAGAGCGCATTGGTATACGGATGCAAAGGATTATCGAAAATACTTTCCTTATTTCCGAATTCGACCATGGAGCCCAAATACATGACGCCGATTTTATCGGAAATATATTTAACGACCGATAAATCATGCGAAATGAAAAGGTATGTGAGCTGCCTTTCCGTCTGCAATTTCTTCAACAGATTGATAATCTGCGCCTGAATAGAAACGTCGAGGGCCGAAACAGGCTCGTCGCACACGACCAACGTGGGTGCAACTACCAACGCTCTCGCGATACAGATACGCTGGCGCTGTCCGCCCGAAAACTCGTGAGGATACCTTTCGTAATAATAGTCGCGCAATCCGCACTGCTCCATGACTTTGAGGACATATTCCTTTACTTGGGAAGGCGGAACAATGTGATGCACCCTGACCGGCTCGGAAAGAATATCTCCTACGGTGCTTCTGGGCGGAAGCGAAGAATACGGATCCTGAAAGACAATCTGCATCTTCGTTCTGAGTCCCCGCATTTCCTTTGGCTTATAGTCTGCGATATTTTTTCCTTCAAAAAAAATCTGTCCCGCAGTAGGCTGATACAGCTTTAATATCGTTCTGCCCATCGTGGTCTTTCCGCAGCCGGACTCTCCCACGATACCGAGCGTCTCGCCCGGCTTTATCTTAAAGGATACGTCATCGACTGCCTTCAGGCTGGATATGGGCTTCCCCATCAAGGTCTTTTTTAAGGTAAAATATTTTTTTAAGTGTCTGACTTCCAAAATCGCTTCGGGATCGGGAGGAAGAAGAAAATCCTGTTTGCTTTTCTCTTCCCGTTCCGCCTGCTCTTTGGCGAATTCCGCAGAATCGTCATACCCCGAAAAATCCTGCGTCTCTGCCGTTTCGGGAAGGTTTTGTTTATTTTCTTGTGTTTCCATATCAATTTTCCTTCGAGCCGTACAAGTGGCATGCGACAAAGTGCGTGGGACTTATCTGCACCATTCCCGGATATTCGCCGGAGCATTTGCCGATACACTGAGAGCATCTTTCTTTGAAATAGCAGTTATTAGGCATATTGATTGGATTGGGCACGTTTCCCGGAATATTGAACAGTTTATCGCTCGACGATTTCATCGTCGGCTTCGATTTCTGCAAGCCCTGCGTATAAGGATGACAGGGATTATGGAAAATTTCGGAAGCCGTACCCTGTTCGATAATTCTTCCGGCATACATGACGACGACATAATCCGCCATTTCGGCAATTACGCCCAAATCGTGCGTAATCAAAAGAATGGATCCGTTGATTCTTCTCTTCAAATCGTTAAAGAGATCCAACACCTGCGCCTGAATGGTCACGTCGAGCGCGGTTGTCGGCTCAACAGCAAACAACAAAAGGGGGAGGGCAGCAGACAGAT
>USMU01000049.1 GCA_900555925.1 uncultured Clostridium sp.
GGAGGAGTAAGACGAGCGCCGTGCCGAGGTCGTCCGCGAGTTCGTCCACGATTTCCCGCGCCTTGGGGTGATTCGCCCGCGCGGCGTCGAACACGTCCTTTGCCGTCGTTTCCTCGCCGAGCGCGAGCTGCGCCCGCTTTGCGATCGCCGTCGCCGAGCAATACGCTTCCAAACAGCCCTTTCGACCGCAGTTGCACGGCCTGCCGTCGGGATGGAGCGTCATGTGTCCGAAAATCCCCGCCGCGTCCGCGTGTACGGAGCCGCTTTCCAGCCTGCCGTCGACGACGAAACAGCCTCCCACTCCCGTGCCGAGGGTGAGCATCGCCACTCTCTTACAGCCCTTTCCGACGCCGTACAGCGCTTCTCCCAGCGCCGCGCACTTCGCGTCGTTGGCAATCAGGGCGGGAACGCCCAGATTTCTGCCGATATCGTCGCGAAGAGGGGCGTCGCTCCAACGGATATTATTGGAAAAACAGACTTTTCCCGTCACCGAATCCACCAGCCCCGGCGAACCGATTCCTATTTTTCTGATACGGTGTCCCGCGACCAGCTTTTTCGCAGTTTCCGTAAGGTCGCGCACGATTCCTTCGTAATCGCTGTCCGCGCGCGTGACCACCGAAGCCGAGGCCAGAATGATTCCGTCCTCCACTACGCCGAGCTTTGCCGACGTACCGCCTAAATCGATACCCAACGATTTCACTCTTTCTCTCCTTCAAAGGCGTAAAACGTCAGAACGCCTTCGTTTATTCCTTCCGCTTCGCGGAATATCTGTTCGGGGTTCGTCGTCCCCGTCGTCTGCAATGTATAGCGGAACTGATAGAAGCCCGCAAGACTGGCTTTGAAATTGGTTTCCCAGAAATTGTTCATTACCCAGGAATACAACTCGTCTGCATTG
The DNA here is from genome assembly GCA_900555925.1 of uncultured Clostridium sp. Lineage (GTDB taxonomy): Bacteria > Bacillota > Clostridia > Christensenellales > Borkfalkiaceae > Scatosoma. The sequence goes on from USMU01000049.1 coordinate 896, forward strand.
GGACTCCCCTCTCCCATCAATTTGATGGAATGCGCTTCCAGCGTTCCCATCGTCATCAAAGGCGCATCCTGCGCCGCAAGAATAACCGCTCCGTCCTTTCCCGCAAACGCCGCTCCGTTTTGCACCGCGTAAAAATCCACGCAGGTACCGGGCAGCTGGTCGATTCTCGGACGGAATACCGCGCCCGCCTTATCCATGTAGACCGTATCCCCGTCCTTCGCAAACGGCAGGGACAGATACAGATTTTCCGGTTCCCAAACGCTGTCCTTATGCAGGCGCAAATCCACGGTGATTCGCGGCATCAGCTTATGCGCGGTGAGAATAACGCTGCATTCCTGCGTTCCCTCCAAACGGTATTTGAGCTCTACACGGCCGTACAGCGTTCCGTTTTCCAAAACCTTGATGTCGATAAGCTCCCCGAAATCCCGCCGAGTGCGTACCGCTTTGCGGTTGCGTCCCATATTCCTGCGTACCCAGAGATAGTCCTCCGTCAAATCGCGGGGAGTCACTTCGTAAACGGGACGGAAAGCGGTTTCTCCTTCGCGGAGGAGCTCCTTCCTCTTCTTTTTGTCATAAATGCGCGTCACGCCGCAGGGACGGCTCATTTCTATGCGGAAATATTCGTTCTCGATTGCGTCCGTATAGATATACTCGCCCGGCGTTTCATGGAGCACGTGTGAAAGATCCGCGATTCCCTCTATTCCGCAACGGGCGCAGAGTCCCGCGCTCCCGATTGCGGGCGCGGGCTTCTCTTTCAGGCAGAAGGTACGCACCTGCTTCGGAGCGAGTTTTACGAAAATGCACATTTCGGGCCCCCTCGAATAGCGGCTGATTTGGAAGGGAACGCTCTCTCCCGTAGCTTCGTCTACGACGTCGAAATGCTCGTGCCCGTAAAAATGTTCGAGATCCTGCACCAGCATGTCGCATACCTCAAAATCATGCGGATTTGCGGCGCGGAATTTAAGCTCCCGATGCAGGGAAACGGGCGTTTCGCCCAGATGACGGCGGATTTTCTCGCAGGCAATCGTCGCGGATTCGTTCGCTTTCAGGGCGAACAGCCGCTTCCATTGGTCAAGATTGTTCACCTGCGGATGATACGGCTCCGTAATCGACGAAGAGTAGCCCCACGTATGTTCCGCATAAAACATCAGATTATACAGCGCGGAACGATAGTTGTCTTTCCCGCCGATTGTTCCGTCGGAGTCCATCTTTCTCGCTACGTCGTACATGCGCGACGCCGCTCGATAGTGCATGGTATCCGCGGGCGTGGAGCCCACTCCGTCCGCCCACCAATCCGTCCAGTCCCCCGCGTATTCGGGCAGATTTTCTATCTTCTCCACCCGCGCGAAAAATTCGTCCAGCGTCGCAAGTTTTAATTCTATTTCCTCGTGCTCCGCGTTATATTTATCAATAAATTCCAATACTTTCAGGGACGCGGGTGAATTGTCCGTCATGTTCCCGCTGACCGAAACGGGAATGAAATCGTATTCGTAGCCCTGCGCTAAATCCGTATCCACAAACGCCTGAATCCGCTTGCACGCCTTTTCGTAAGGCGTGAGCCCCGCAAACGTCAGTCCGTCCTGCAAGGTGTACTCAAATTCCGACGCCTGCGCGATTCCGAGTTCGTTTCCGAAAAGGTAATGTTCCCCATTCCAGACCAAAAGGGAATTTCCCTTGGGCGTGCGCCAGCGGAAAGGCACCTGCTTGCGGAATAAGGGATGGTACCCGTGATGCGTATGGATACAGGAAAGAAGTCCCCTGACGCCGTGATTATACAGCGCATCCGCAAATCCCCAGCCGTAGCCGTTGATATCCGCCGTCATCGCATAATGATAGGCAAGACCGTATTCCTTCAACTCCGCCACGCATGCATCCATCGTTTCATTGAGCACTCGTTCGCTCGCAAGGTCGGTCAAGTTGAGATAATTTCCCGAAAGGCCGATATTTCCCGACTTTACGAATTTCACGAAGTCCTTCTTCTCCTCCGCGGCAGCTTCCGCCAAAAATTGCTGAACGCACCAATAGCTTTCGCAATTCCATTTGAACCGCGGCTGCTTCTTGATGAGCTCGATTACCTCCCGAATAAAGCCCACGTGATGCGCCTTCATCTTTTCCTGCGTATCGGTATACCCTACGTCCGTATGAGAATGGTGAATTACGTAAATGGTCATCTTCTTCATAAATCAAAACCTCTTTCCTTATAAAAAGATATGCTTTTTTCGGAATTTTCTTCCGTTTAAGACAATTTTTCTATTAAATGACAGATAATTTTCATTTTTTATATACTTTAATGACTAATTTCATGACAAGTATAGCACATCTTTTTTCTCTTGTCAATACCTGATTGCAAATTTTCACAATTATTTTTTCGATTTGAAAAAAGACTGTCATTTATCTGACAAATTTCAAGAGATGTCTTGACAAAAAACCGAAAATGTGGTATATTTGATAAGGAAAATATCATAAAATTTATTTTCGGACGGGGTATTTATGGCAGAAAGCGTCTTTGACAGAATCGCGTTGCTCCGACAGCGCACCACCAAACAGGAACGCGCGATCATCGACTGTCTCAGCAATAACAACATTACCAATTTAAGCTATCTTTCCATTACGGAGTTTGCGAGCCTTGCCAACGTGGCGGAATCCACGCTGTTGAGATTTTGCCGCAAGCTCGGGTTGAGAGGATATTCCGAATTCCGCATGCTGTTGGCGCAGAGCAACAGCAACGAATATACGGGCGATGCGGAAGATTTTGCATTCACGATTATGAACAGCATGACGACGGCGCTCCATTCGACTTATGAGCTTTTAGACCATGCAGACGTAGAAAAGGCTGTGGATATCCTCTTAAAGGCGAAGCGCGTGTATTGCTTCGGGAGCGGAAATTCGGGCGTTGCCGCGGAAGAAATGAGAAATAAATTCCTCCGCTTCGGAATCCACGTCTACCATTTGAGCGACAGTCATTTTCAGACGATTGCAACCTCCACGCTCACGGAAGAAGACGCTTTGGTACTCTTTTCCGTCAGCGGAAGCACAAAGGATATGATAGGAATCGCACAGTCCGCGCGGAGAAACGGGACAAAGCTCGTCATCATTACCAATTACCTCCGTTCTCCCTTGGGCTCTTATGCGGATATTCCTTTATATGTCGTGGCGAAAAATACTCCTTTGGACGGCGGCTCCCTCGTCGCCAAAATCAGTCAGTTATACGTCATCGACGTCTTGGCCGCCGCCGTATTCAAACGCACGGAGAAAGAATCTCAGCGAAATATCGAACGCACCGCGATTGCCGTCCTCGACAAAGAAATCTGAGCGCACCGCGATTGCCGCCCCGATAAAAAAATTTGAATACGCCGAAACGAGCAGAATCCCCCCGAACCCCCTTTCGTAAGAAAAATCATGGAGCGGAACCTTCAAAAGCTCCCCTCTCGAAAGCCCCCCTAATAAATTCTTCCGCCTAAATTCAAAAAGATTTGCTCTTCGCCGCTCGTTGACAAATCTTTTTATTTTTGTTATAATGGTTGCGACCGCAACAATTTCTAAAAAAGGAGAACACGATGCCGACATTCATGAGACAAATCAATGTTATCAGCCGATGCGGAGCACTGTACCGAACGGAAAAATTAAAAGAAGTACAGCTCGGCGCCCCCCACCATAGTTATATTATAAATGTATGTAATTATCCGGGAACCTCACAGGAACAGTTGGCAAAGCATATTTGCGTAGACAAGAGCAACGTGGCGAGACAGCTCGCCTATCTAGAAAAGGAGGGCTTTGTAGAGCGCAGGCAAAGCCCGTCCGACGGGAGAGTAATCCTCGTCTATCCCACGCAAAAGGCGTTTGACGTGTTACCGGAAGTAAAAAGAGTAACCGCCTTTTGGAACGAATACATTACGCAGGATCTCACGAAAGAGGAAAAAGAGAGTCTGTCGGGCGTTCTGGAAAAAATCGTCTGCCGCGCCCGCAGCTATTTCGAGGAAAGCGGGGAGGAAAAATGAAATTTCTTTTTCGGTACATAAAACCCTTTACCAAAATCATGTTGGTGGGCTTTCTCATAAAATGCACAGGGACGCTGATCGAGCTGGCTCTCCCCTACATTCTCAGTCATATTCTCGACGACGTGGTGCCGAACGACGGACGCTTGTCCATGATCATTCTGTGGGGCGGGGGTATGATTGCCTGTTCGTTAATTGCGCTCGTCTGCAACGTCAAAGCAAACCGAATGGCCTCCAAGGTTGCGCGCGACTGCACAGAGCAAATCCGTCACGACCTCTTTTACCGTACCATGACTCTTTCGGGGAGACAAATAGATGCTTTTACCGTTCCGTCGCTGGAATCGCGCATTACGACGGACACCTATAACGTTCAGGATTTTATCGGAAAAATCCAACGCCTGGGCGTAAGGGCGCCCCTGCTTTTGCTCGGCGGAATTATCGTGACGCTGGTCATGGACCCTTTTCTCTCCCTCGTCATGCTGGCGGTGCTTCCCGTCATTTTTGCGGTGGTGTATTTCGTTTCCCTTTGGGGAGTGCGGCTTTATAAAAACGTTCAGAAATCGGTGGACGGCATGATCCGCGTCGTGAGAGAGGATTCCCAAGGGATTCGGGTCATCAAAGCCCTGTCCCGCGTGGAACGCGAACATCAGCGCTACGACAAGGTGAATAAAAAGCTCGTTTCGGACGAAAAAAAGGCGAATCTCACGCTCGGATTCGTCAATCCCGTCATGAACCTTTTAATGAATCTCGGAATTACGTTCGTTGTACTGCTCGGCGCCTATCGCGTGATGGGAAGAAAGACCGACCCCGGAGTAATTATCGCCTTTACGCAGTATTTCACCATGATTTCCACGGCTACGCTCTCTATCACCCGCATTTTTATGATGTATACGAGAAGCACGGCCTCCGCGGCGAGAATCCAACAGGTTGTGGACGCGCCGAGGGAATTGACGGCGCTATCCGAAGCGGATTATCCGATTAAAGAAGAAAACGGGTATATCGTATTCGAAAACGTATCTTTTTCCTACGGAGGAAAGGGCAATCACCTCAAAAACATCTCTTTTTCTCTGCCGCGGGGTCAGACGCTGGGCATTATCGGAGGAACGGGAAGCGGAAAAACGACGCTCATCAACCTTTTGATGCGGATTTACGATATAAATTCCGGCTCGATACGAATCGGGGGACGAGATATTCGTACCTTTGAAGGCGGGGAACTGCATCGAAAATTCGGCATCGCCATGCAGAATGATTTTCTGTATTCGGACACCATAGAGGAAAATATCCGTTTCGGCAGGGAATTATCTCACGAAGACATCGTCCGCGCGGCAAAAATCGCGCAGGCGGACGAATTTATTTCCGCCTCCTCCGACGGATATTCCCGCATTCTCTCTCCCAAAGCGACAAATCTTTCGGGCGGGCAGAAGCAGAGGCTTCTGATTGCAAGAGCTTTGGCGTCAAGGCCGCAGATCCTCATTTTGGACGACTCTTCCTCCGCCCTCGATTACCGCACCGATTCCAACCTTCGCGCTGCCATCGCGCAAAATCTCGAAAATACCACGCTCATCGTCGTGGCGCAGAGAGTCAGCTCCGTCATGAACTGCGACCTCATTTTGGTGTTGGACGAAGGCGAAATCATCGGCATGGGAAAACATGCACAGCTTTTGGAGAATTGTCCCGTATATCGGGAAATCAGCAATTCGCAGATGGGAGGGAGCTTCGTTGAATAAAATCATTCGTTCGCACAAAGGAGAAACTTCATTGAAGAAAGCCATTCGTTCCCAAAAACCGAAAAACGGCCGTGTATTTCTCCGCCTTCTCGGATATATGTTCAAATTCTGGCCCTTAACCTTGACGGGAATTGTCTTTTCTCTCCTCTCCAACTATCTCGCTCTGCTCGGCCCCCGTTATCTCGGCGCGGCAATCGACGCCATCTCGGATAAGAACGGCGTACAGATGGACGTCGTAATGTTCAATTTTTGGCGCATGCTGCTCTGCTACGTCATCTCGGCTGTCCTCGCCTATCTCCTCACCGTGGTCATGGTTCATCTCAGTCAGAAAATCACCTATCGAATGAGGAAACAGCTCTTTGAAAATCTCACCGTCCTGCCCGTCTCCTATTTCGATACGCACACCACGGGAGACATCATCAGTCGTATTTCCTACGACATCGATACGGTCAATGCCACGCTGTCCACCGACCTCGTTCAAGTGCTCACCAGCATCTATTCCGTCCTCGGTTCGCTGTATTTCATGTTCGTCATTTCAAAGCCCCTTATTCTCATCTTTGCAGTCACCGTACCCATTTCCGTCATTTTCACCAAAATCAAGGCGAAAAAAATCCAGCCGCTCTTCCGGAAACGGTCGAGAAAGCTGGGAGAAATGAACGGTTTTGCCGAAGAAATGCTGTCGGGAGCAAAGACGATCAACGCCTACGATCAAGCGGAAAACGTCACCGAGAAATTCGACGAACGAAACAGAGCCGCCGTGGATTCCTACTATGACGCGGAATATTACGGAGCCATGATAGGCCCTTCCGTCAACTTCATTAATAACCTTTCTCTCTCCCTCATCATGATTTTCGGCGGAGTTCTCTACCTGCTTTCCCAAAACGGCACCGTGGCCGCGGGAACGATATGGTTCATCACATTGGGCGGAGTTACGCAGTTCGTCATGTATTCGCGAAAATTTTCGGGCCCTATCAATGAGTTTGCCAATATCGTCAGCGAATTTCAATCCGCCTTTACCGCCGCCGAGCGAATTTTCCGTATCATCGACGAAAAACCCGAACCCGCCGACAAAAAAAACGCCGTAAAAATTTCCGATGCCGCGGGAGATGTGGAACTCAAAGACGTCGAATTCGGATACCTGCCCGAAAAAATCGTCCTGCACGATCTTTCCCTTCACGCAAAGCCCGGACAGACGGTCGCCATCGTCGGGCCGACAGGTGCGGGAAAGACGACCATTATCAACCTTTTGATGCGCTTTTACGACGTAAATTCGGGAGAAATTTTCGTGGATAAAAACGAAATCCGAGATATTGTGCGGGACAGTCTCCGAAACAATTATACCATGGTTCTCCAAGACACCTGGCTATTTTACGGAACGATCCGCGAAAACATCACTTACGGCAGGGGCGACGCTACCTTTGAAGACGTCGTCGCCGCCGCAAAGGCCGCAAAAATTCATTCCTACATCGAACGGCTTCCAGACGGTTACGATACCTTGCTCTCCGATGACGGCGTCAATATCTCCAAAGGGCAAAAACAACTCATCACCATCGCGAGAGCAATGCTCCCCAAAAGCAAAATGCTCATTCTCGACGAGGCGACCTCCAACGTCGATTCCCGCACGGAAATTCAGATCCAGGACGCCATGTCCGAACTGATGAAGGGCAGAACCTGTTTCGTCATCGCACACCGCTTATCTACGATTCAAAACGCCGACGTTATTCTCGTCGTAAAGGACGGCAATGTAATAGAACAGGGAAACCACGAAGAGCTCCTTCGGCAAAACGGATTTTATTCCGCTCTCTATAATTCGCAATTCTCCTGACAACCACTAAATTTTATAAAACTTACTTCTATGAAGGAGCCGAATGTAAAGCATTCGGCTCCTCCTATTTTTCCAAAAAAAAGAACGACGCACGAGAAATTGCTTTCCCGTGTATCGTTCCTTAAACCAATGATTTTTTTGTGTGCGCCGCTCAAATTGTTTCGGGGAGTCCTTCTCTTACTCCCGAAAAAATGTTTCTGACTGTATTATATCAGGTCTTTTGACTTATGTCAAGCCAAAAAAGCCAAAATTTGGTAAAATGGTAAATGGGTAAGTATAAACTTGTGCTTTTGAGCAGAAAAAAGTTTTTATCCGTTTGCGAATGATGACATACAGTGAAATTATCAAACAACTGATGATCGAGCGGGATTTGAGCCAAGAAAAATTAGCGCGGATTCTCAGTGTCAATCAAACCACGGTAGGACAATGGCTAAACGGGAAGAAAAAGCCATCCTACGACAATATTCTGGCGTTTTATACGCATTTCGGCATTACGCCAAACGAATTTTTCGGAATTGACGAAGGCTGAAAGCGCGAAACACGCCGGAATTTTCGCATGCAATCACGTTTTCGACAAACAAAAACCCTGTCCTTTATTTCATAGGGTAAAAGCAAGGATAATCAAACAGTCCTTGCTTTTTTATTTTGTTTATGATATAATACAACTATAATAAGCAGTAATTTAACGGAGATTCTTAATGATATTTCATTCATTCAAAAATCAAAATGCAAGAAGGACGTTTGGCGGTTCTGCATTTATAGAAATACAGTATTGTACTCAAAAATCGGGAACTGAACTTAAAAAAATTGTTAATACGTCTAGACACTGGATAGACAATTCTCTTTATATTTATTTTGATGATATTGACTCTTTCTTTGCTAATTATAAAAAGATATTTTACGAGGGAACTTATCAAAATTTACATAGCGGAGAAGTTGATATTTTTGGAATAAATTATTATTCATCTGAGCAATTAAAAAATATTTTATTTAAAATCGAAGAGCAAAAACCATTAGATTATATGGTAATTTTGGAATGGTTAAAGAATGGGGAAAATTTTAACGGTTTTTACATTTTAGGAATATAAACTTCAATTTATCGTTTTAACTGTTAACAAAATATAACCCACTACACTACGCTTCGCTCACGAAGTGCAGTGTAGTGGGTTATTACTCCCTATGGCACCCCTTTTCAGAACGGGGTTTTAGTCTGTCTATAAAAATCTCAAAAGGCTTCCCTACGGCGTTATTGCGTTACGACGACTTGGGCATAACGCAAAACTTTATCTCCGCGTTTATAGCCCTTGACATAAACCTGTTTGACGATACCGCTCTCTTCGCCCTCTTCGGGAGGAACGGCCATAATCGCTTCCGCAACGGAGGCGTCAAAGAGTTGCCCCGCGGGATCGAGCTCCTCTACATTTTCGCTTTCCAAGACCTTTTTATAGCTTTTCAGCACCATTTCGATCCCCTCTTTTGTCTTTTCGTCCTGACAGGCGGAAAGCGCGCGCTCTAAATTATCTCCGATCGCAAACAGGGAAGAGACTACATCATTTCGTCCCTCCGTATATTTCCTTGCAGATTCCTCGCGGGTACGGCGGCGATAATTTTCATACTCCGCCGATACGGAATACCATTTACGCTTCAAGTCTTCCGCCTCCGCTTTGAGTTTTTCGATCTCCTCTTTGGCTTTTTGAAGTTCCTTTCGGCAATGGCCCTTCTCGTGACCGCCCTTGCACTCCTTTTCTTCGCCTTCCTTTTCGCACTGCTCCGCGGGTGCGTTGCAGCCCTCCTGTTTCTTTTCAGACTCGTTTTCGCAATTTTCTTCCGCCTTTTCTTCGGCGGGAGCGGCTGACATGTTTTTTTCCGCTTTTCCTTCGCAATTACATTTCTTTTCGTTTTCGCTGTTATCCATGATACTCACCCGATGTTTTCTTACTTTCCGCCGCACCGCTTCGACGATACGACGCTATTTTATTTATAAAGCAATTTTCCCTTTTTCAAACGCAAAGGGAACAAAAGTCGTTCATAATTCGAGATGCGCAAAATTTTCGCGCGAAGAACGGCGATAAAAAATCGCTTTCCGACCGATGACCGCCACGGGAATCGCCTCCAAGAGTTCCGCAACGTTTTCCGCAAGGTTGCGCGCGTCGTCGTCCGCCGTGGAGAGAATCGTCACCTTGATGAGTTCATGCGCTTCCAAAGCGTCCGACAGAGTCTTTAACAAATTATCCGTCACCCCGCCTTTCCCGATTTGCGTCACGGGCTGCAAATTCGACGCGAGAGAACGGAGTTTGCTCCGCTGTTTGCTCGTAATAGTATCGGCTGTAATAATCATAAAAATTTACCTCTTTTCCTTTTCTTTATTCAAACGGGTATTCCCGCATCGGCAGGACGAATGATATATCCCGAATCGTATATTATAACGCCGTCACGCTTTACCGTCACAATCTTCGCATTGAGACCTTCCAGCACGGGCGCCAGATTCCGCAAAACGCGGAAAAACTCCTTTTCGTCAAACACCATATAATCTTCGCAAATCCCCGAATGGGTAAAGACGAGCCCCGCCTGTTTCGCAAAAATAATCCGATTTTCCGGCAACGTAATCGGTTCCGGATATTCCTCGGCATGGGATATATACCAATCCAGCACTTCCTTCTTTCCGGAGCCGTAATCGTCCGTCCAAGACACAGGAAAATAGATATAAACATAGATGATCCCCAATCCTTCGAACAACGTATTATGCGGTTCGGGAAATTCGGGAAGGCATTCCGGACTCATTTCGGGACAAATCGTCGCCCAAGTCTGTACCTCTTCCTTAAAGGGCAGGGTCTCTATTTCCGACTCGTCTGCCCTGAGATACAGCGGCGCGGGAAAAGGAATTTCCCCTTCGTAAATATCTTCCGCCCGTCTCTCTATCAGTTCTGCCAGCTCCTCCGCAGTCACTTCCCGCTTGTCGGCGGGGAATTTTTCCGTGACGGCAATCGACGCGCTTCCCGCCAAGAGGACGTTCTCTCCCACATAATGGCAAAGATAACCGTACAGCGCCTTTTTTCGGAGCGCAGTCTTTTTCGGACTCCAAGACTCCGCGTCCTTTTCATAAAAAACAATCTCCGCTGCTCCCGTTTCCGCTTCTTCGGAAAAGAAAATCCGCGGCGGTTTTTTGAAATAATCGGGTCTCAAAGAAGGCTTATAAATCCCTTTCGGAAAATAGGGAAATACCGTCCAGCCTGCCGCCGACAGGGGAGAATCCTCCCGATTCGCCGTATCCGCAAGCATTTTCAATACCGGCCGCAAGCCCTGATAGGAATAGCTGTTTGCTCCCAGACAAATACAGTATTTATTTCCCGCGACACCGCCGTAGATTTCCAACGGCAAAAAGAAATTTTTTAAGCGGGAATTGATTTTCTCGGAGAATTTCTTCTGTTCGCCCTTATCGATCAACGAGGCAAGCTCGTTCGTCTCTTCGGCGAGAACCTCCCAAAGCCATTCCGCAAAACGGGAAAAAGAAGGAATATCCGTTTCGTCCTCGCGAGAATAACATACGCCCGCCAAAGAAATCTCCCTGTGATGTCCCGTCAAATCCTCCGAATTTCCACCATAGCGCCGACAACCAGCACAGCGCTTTTCCACCTGTTTTTTCAACAATTCGTCGTACTCTTCGCGGGTATACAAATTGACGGACACGGGAAAGATGCGGGAAGGTTCGAGTATTTCCAAAAATTCTTCGGACATGCTCTCCCGAATAAAATCGGGCGCCATGCAGTTTTCCTCTTTCAGCCGCACGACCTCCGTCCCCTTCAACCGTTTCACGTCCTCCGTGTCGGCACAATTTTCGGGCAGAAGATAATATTTATAATCGTAAAAAAACGCTCTCAGTCCCTTTTCCATGAAATCCTTTACCTTTGTGAATAAACCGCCTTACAAATTTTTGACAAAACAAACGATGCGGTTCGCCTCGTAAAATCCCGCGCCTGAATGAAAGGACAGTCCTTCGGCATTATCCAACTCCGTGTCGCTGGCAAATTCCTTACAACCCTGCTCTTTCGCCCATTCTTCGCATGCCGTAAGCAACACCCTCCCGATACCGCGGCGGCGAAATTTTCCCAAAACAAAAATTCCTTCAAGATAACCGACCGCTCCGCCGTGCGTCCCTTCCACGTAATCTGTTCGGATTCCGCATTGAGCGAACGCCACGGGATTACCTTCCTCCATCCAAAGAAAAACCATACCTCCGCTTTCGATAAAAGACAAAAGTTCTTCTTCCAGCTCTTCCCTTGAATGATGGGGCCAAAGCATTCCCGCAAGCTCCGCCGCGACGGGAACATCTTCTTTTTCTGCAATTTTCAACATGGTTTTTCCTCCGAAATTTATAAAAAGAGCAGGCGAAAGCGGGGATTTTTAATCCGCAAAAAACGGCGTTTTATGGTGCGAGACAACAGCGACAGACCCTCCCGAATCAAATGCGGGAAAAATGCTTCCGAAATCCAAATTACGGGATAAAATCGAATTCCACTTCTCCGATAGAAACGGTATCGCCTTCTTTACATCCCATTTCCGTCAGTTTTTTGATGACGCCGCGGAGCCTCAATACTTTCTGAAAATACAGCATAGAATCGGGATTATTCAGAACGACGTTACGGCACAGCATATCCACCAGCCCGCCGACCACGACGAAGGCGCCGTTCTCGTCCCGATAAATATCGAAATCCAAATTATCGTTTGCCGTATACTCGAATTCTTCTTCCGGTCGAACGGGTTCCACCGGGGGCAGGTCTTTGAGAATCTCGAAAATTCCCTCGACGAGCTCCCGCGTTCCCTCGCCCGAAACCGCGGTGACGGGAAAGATCTTATATTTGCGCCCGAACTTTTTCTCAAACGCTTTGAGATTCTCCTCCGCGCCGAAAATATCGCATTTATTGCAGACGACGATTTGCGGAAGAGCGCTGAGTTTCTCGCTGTATTCTTTAAGTTCGCCGTTGATTTTCAAAAAGTCGTCAACGGGATCCCTGCCTTCGCAGCCCGAAATATCCACTACGTGGCAAAGCATACGCGTGCGTTCGATATGGCGCAGGAAGTCGTGCCCCAATCCCGCGCCCTCGGCGGCTCCCTCTATCAAGCCGGGAATGTCCGCCGCGATAAAGGATTTATCGTAATAGCGCACCACCCCGAGATTGGGAGAAAGCGTAGTAAAATGATAATTGGCGATTTTAGGCTTGGCTGCGGAAATTTTACTCAGAAGCGTACTTTTCCCAACATTGGGGAAGCCCACCAATCCCACGTCGGCAATCACTTTCATTTCGAGGACGACGTAATGCTGTTTGACTTTTTCTCCCTTCTGCGCAAAATTGGGGGCGTGCCTTCTCGCGGTCGTAAAACGAACGTTGCCTTTTCCTCCGTTCCCGCCGCGGGCGACGAGAATTTCCTGTCCGTCCTCGAATACGTCGCAGATCAGCCTGTCCGTCTCCGCATCGCGCACCAGCGTTCCCAAAGGAACTTTGATATAGACATTCTTTCCGCCCTTTCCCGCACACTGATTCGTGCCGCCCTGTTCCCCGTCTTCGGCAAAAAATTTCCAGGTAAAGCGGAAGGAAAACAAATCGTTCATGTCCTTATCGCCCACGAAATACACGTTTCCGCCGCGGCCGCCGTCGCCCCCGTCCGGACCGCACGCGGGTTTGCCCTTAAATGCCTTGAAGGAATTCATTCCGTCGCCGCCGTCGCCGGCTTTGATAAGGATTTTTACTTTATCCGTAAATTCGCCGTTTGCCATAATTATCCTCAAATATCGTACAAAATTTCTCTATTCAGTATATCAAAAAATGCGGAAAAAAGCAATGATTTGCGCTTCCCTTTCCGAAAAACCTTTTTTATCGCCCCAAAGCCGCTTTTTTCCCGTAAAATAAAATTTCCCTTTCAAAACGTCTCTCCGTCTGCCTTTTCTTTCGGAACGTCCGTCTCTTTTCCGCGCATATAATACAGTAAGCCGAAGCCCGTACGGCGGACATTTCGCCGCAGCTTCGGCCGAATTACCGAAAAAAGGACTTTTCACCTATGATTAAAAATCTCGAAAACCTTATCAAACTTCAATGCTTCGGACAAAATTCTTACGGCTCTTGCGGCGGCTGCACTCCTTGCTTCATACCCTGTCCGCCGCCCTGTCCGCCCCGTTGTCCGATCGTCTATAAGACGATTACCCGAATTATCAATCCCGCTCCTACACCGACCCCGACGCCCACGCCGACCGTAACCCCTCAATATGCCTATATTTATAATACTGCGGCCGAAACGGTAGGCGCAAGTTCCCCTGTCACTTTTGCGGAAAACGGACAGCTTTCTTCCGGAATCACGCACACGGCGGGAAGCAATACCGTAACTTTGACGGAAGCAGGAACTTATGACATCCGCTACACGGTGACAGGTACGGCCGCCAATCAATTTTATCTCGCCCTGAACGGTACGGAAGTTCCCGGCTCCCTCTACGGCAGTATGCCGGAAACGACGGGAGATGCTCGACTCACGACTGTCGGTTCCGCCATCATAACCGCCGGCGCAAACGATACGCTCGCGTAAGGTT
>USMU01000050.1 GCA_900555925.1 uncultured Clostridium sp.
CTGTCCAGCCCGTACGGCGGCGCGGGGGTGTGCCTTTTCGGCGAGCCGCTGTCCAATCTGGACGTGAACCTTCGCTCGAAGATCGTGGAGACGCTCATCATGCAGTGCGGCGGGGAGCGGCTGTTCATTGTCACCACCCATGAAATCAAGGAGGTGGAGACGCTCATCGACGGATTCTTCATTCTGAAAGACGGCCGCCTCTCCCCCTATTATTCCAGCGAAAAGGTGCGCGAGACCACGGGAAACAGCGTCGCGGAGTTTTACAGGAGGAAAGTCAATGAGTAAGGACGTATTTTTGTATGAATTGAAAGCCTACATAAAATTCCCCGTCATACTTTTGGGGATCTGGCTCCTCACGGCGATCGGGTGCGGGATAGCGGTTCCCGTTTCGGGCGACGCGGGCGCGGAAGAGGCTTATGGAATCGTCGACGGTATGGCGCAATTAATTCTATACGCGCTGTTTTTATTCCTTTTCTTTTTCTCCGTATACCGCACGGCCGCATACGACCGCCTGTATGCAAAGGTCAACCGCGATTCGATGGGCGTTTTGGGCGCGCGCATGCTCTGCAATCTCATCTGCATGGGCGGAGTGACGCTCGCGTTCCTGCTCGGCGGGACGATCGTCGACGTATTGTTCAAGGCGAGCCATTCCCTCTATTATACGACAATAGATAAAAGAAATATTTTATTTTCTCTGTACGGGCGCAACCCGCTGTATTTTCTCTTTTTCCTCTCCACTTCGGCCTCGTCTCTGATCGTCTTTGCCTGCGGAACGGTAATTTTTGAATGTGTGCGGGCGGCAAAGGATTCCTTGGCAAAAGTGGTCGTCGGGATTATCTGTACTCTGATAATGGTGCTTCTCGTCTTTTTTGCCATAGAAGCGATCGACACCTTCCGTCTCTCTCCGACGCTCGGCATGAATGACTTTTTCAATTATCCCATTCCCAGAAATATGGGCTGGGGGAGCTGGGACGGTCCCGTTTATTATATAGCGTGGGACATCTTCAATCTTCCCGAATTGATTTTTGCCGCCGCGTTCATAGCGGCAGCGTTCGTCGCGAATATCGTTTGCAGAAGGAGGGAACACAAATGAACGGATTAAATAAAGAAAGAAGAAAAGCCGTACTCGGTTTTTGCGTCGTCTGTTTTTTGTTTGCGCTCGTCATTGCCGTGTCGGCTTTGTCGGGAAAATCCCCCAAAAACAAAATGACGGAGTATTATACGGAGGGGATTCGGGAAATGACCTTCGGAGATCCCGCGGCGTTTTCCGAGCTCTGTCCCGAATTTGCGGATTTTGAAAAGACCCACTATGCGGGAAAATATACCGAAAGAGAACAACTGTGCAAAGAGCTTTGGGAGGGGGACGATGATTTTTCGAGCGTATTTTCCTATTATACTCCCTTATTTATCGACGAGACGGGAAAGCTGCATGCGCGGGAGACGGGCTGTTTCACTTTCAGACTTTGCCTCAGCGAACCCTCGGATGACGGCCGCGGCAAGGAATATACTTTTCAGACAGACATCGCGGTCACGGACAAAAATTACGACGATTATATCCCTTGGACGAACGATTTGAATACGTGGGATCCGTACGGAAAATATATCCTCGCGGAGGACGTCGCTCTGACCGAAAAGTTGAGCGAAGAGATTTATCGGGGAAGCTTCAACGGAATTCTCGTCAATCCCGACGGCCATACGATTACGTCGAATTATCAAAGCTCCCTGTTTCAAGAAAACCGCGGGATTATCGACGGGATAAAAGTGAACGGCGACAAGAGCGCGGACGAATTTTCGGCCTTTGCGATGATAAATAACGGAATTATCCGAAATTGTACTTTTGAAGGAACCGCTCGGGCGATAATGGCAAACGACTCCAATGTGCGCGTCCTTTCCTCCGAAAAAGGTTTTTGTTACGGAAATACGGTGAAGTGCACGCTGTATACGGACTGCAATGACGCCTGCGTATTTTATTTCCGAGACGAAGGCCGAGGCTGGGATAACGACGTTTACATCGACTGCTACTGGGATATAGATACCATAAACTGCGCGGGGCGGAATCTCGTCGTCAATCCCTTTGACGAGGCAGACGACCAAAACGGGAAGAACGGAAACGATCTCTATTCGCTGTCGGGCGAATGGATCGACGACGCCGAACGGATGAAAATAGAGGTGGAGGGAAAGGTTAACGCCTATATTCCCAAGGGCGGACAAATCGACCTCCAATCGTATTCCGAACAGATTTTGGGGAATCAGAATTATTTGAAGGTGTCCTATTGGCTGTTGAACGGCGAACGCGTGGACACGCTGACGGATTACAGAGTAGAGACGCCCGTATCTTTGACGCCCGTGATCAAATACAGAAAGACGGAGTTTTTTTACGAAACCCGAACCGACAGGGAGGGAAATGAGTTCGACGTCGTCACGGGATTTAATTGTGCGGACGAGGAAATCATTCTGCCCGATACCGCGGACGGATTTTCCGCAGAGATTTTCGATACGCTCCTGACGGACGAATATCAGGTGCTTCCCAAAAAACTCCGTTTCCCCCGCGAAGCCAGGGCGTTGGATTCCGAAATTCTGACTTCGAACGGAATAACCGCGCTCCACGCCGTCGAGCGGGTAGAGGTGGAAACGGGAAATCCCAGCTTGTTCCTTCTCGAAGACAACTTATATACGGCGGACGGAAAAAAACTGCTCGCGCATTTCGGCCAAGAGGACGAGACGAAATTTACCGCCCGCGCTTCCGTCGAGGAAATCGGATACAATGCCTTCGCGCCCGATAACGGGATAGAAATTTTTCACGTGGAAAACGTTTCGAGGTTCAGCTCCGCCGCCTTTGTCGGCTGTAAGTCGCTCAGCGAAATCTATTTCGGACGCTCCGTCTTAAATTCCTCGAACCAATACTCTGCGTCCCTCGTCTATACGCTTCTTTCCGGATCGCCGAATGTCCGTCGGGTGGAAATCGACGGGGCGAACCCCGATTGTTACGTGAAGGATTCTGCGGTCATCGACCGCCGCACGGCGTCGCTGATTTACTATCCGCGGTCCGTCGTAGGCACGGTGACTCTTCCCGAAGGGATCAAGCTCATAGAAAACACCTGTATGCAGTATTGCTCCATGGAAAAGCTCGTGCTGCCCGACTCCCTCCTCGAATTCGAAGAAAATGCCGTCATTTATTGTCCAAAGCTGCGGGAAATCGTTTTCGGAGCGTGCCGCGTGACGATTGTGGCCGAGCCCGACGACAGAGCGCCCGAAGATTTTCCCGCCCTCGAAAGCGTCGTGTTCGAAGGAACGGAGCACCTTTCCTGTACCGAAATCGCCTTTACGGGCGCAAATCTGAAATGTATCTCCCTGCCCGCGGCTCTGCAATCCGGGGAGCCGTTCTTCGACTGCGCACTGTATCAGACGGAGGAGGGCTGCGCCTTCGAGGCGAGGGAGGGCGTCCTCTATCTCGGCAGAGAGCTCGTGTCCTATCCCGTCCGCAAGGCGAATTTGTCCTTCGAGGTGCTGAGCGGAGTCGAGACCATCGGTAAAAAGGCGTTTTACCGCTGCGAAAATCTGACGGAAATCGTCCTGCCCGACGGCTTGACCTGCATAGGCGAAAGCGCTTTTGCGGAATGTGACGCTCTGACGAGCGTCGAAATCGGAACCGATTTGTCGGAGATCGCCTCCCATGCCTTTGCGGACTGCGGCAATCTGAAAAGCGTGACGATCGCGCCGACGGAAACGGGAATCGCGCTCGGCGAATATGCTTTTTCCGACTGTAAAAATCTCATTCGGCTGGAACAGGAAAATTACTTCGTCTCGCTCGGCGACAGTGCTTTTTCGGGAACGGGATTTACGGACTTTACGATAGGCTCGAACGTGAAGGAAATGGGCGCTTACTGTTTTTCGGGCGCTGCCGTCAGAACCGTGACGATAGAGAGCGAAGCGATTACTTCTCTCCCCTACGGCTGTTTTTTGAACAGCGCGCTCGAACGCATAGACCTCGGTTTGGTCACGGAAATAGACGATTACGTATTTTCGGGCTGCGGAAAATTGACCGATATAGATTTTACCTTTATTCAAAGTATCGGAGCCTCCTCGTTCAGCGGCACGGCCGTCGAAAAGGTGGAAAACGAATATCTGACTTCCGTCCCCGCAAATGCGTTTAAGGATTGTCCGAATCTGACGGAAGCAAAGCTGTTTAATGTCGATACGGTCGAGTGGTATGCTTTTGATGGCTGTGAAAATCTTTCTTTGTTCGTCAGTCAGCCACTCGTTTCGGTGGGAGTGTACGGATTTGCCGAGTGCAATCTTTCTTCCGTTTCGTTTTCCTCCGCGCAGAACGTTTTGGTGGGGAACTGCGGATTTTACGGAAACACTTCCCTTACGGAGTTACATTTTTCTGCCGGGGCGGATATAAGGTACCGCGCCTTTTCGCATTGTGAAAAGCTGCATTCCGTAAAGGTGCAGGGCGGTGCTAAAATCGGGGAAGCCGCCTTTGACAATTGTCTCGAATTTGAAAATTTGGAAATCTCCGGCGGGGCGACGATAGAGACGGGGGCATTTTCGAGCCCGTATTTCGATTTGGCAGCGCCGAAAGCGTTGACGATTTCGGGCGGCGCGGAAATCGCGGAAGGGGCGTTCGAGAACGGCACGGGGCTCGAAACGCTGAAAATCTACGGGGATGCGAACATCGGTTTCGAGGCGTTCAAAAATTGTTCCACGCTCAGAGAAGTAGAGATAGAAGGAAGCGTGAAAATGGGAGAAGGCGCCTTTTCGAGATGTCCCGAACTGAAAGCCGTGAAATTTTCGGGCGATACCGTAATTTTGGCGGACTATGCTTTTGAAAGCTGTCCGTCCTTGGAAAAAGTGGAAATTTCCGCTTCCGAGGGACGCATTTCCTTTACCGCTTTTTCGGGGCCGACACAGACGATCGAGGTGTATCTCAATTCGGGAAAGGATTACGAATGGGAAGGGAGAGTCGCCGAAAATATCGTGTTATATGTTCCCAAGGAGTTGATGGAATATATTCTCGAATGGTGGCAGGTAGACGAGGAACAGGTCGTCGAGTACGATTTTGCTGCCGTATAATATCGCTTATCCGTTGAGAGGGTATGAGTTTATATAAAGGGAACGGCTTTGTTCTTGCGGACAAAGCCGTTTCTTTTTTTCGAGCGAGGCATATTCTTCCCGAAAAACGCCCATTCTGTATCTATGGAGAAAAAATTCAGGCTGTTGAAGGCGGAAGAAATCGAAATCAAAATCAAACAAGCGACGGAAAAGGGCGTGGTGGCGCTCGTCTATAAGACCTCGCGGGTAGACATGGACATACTCGACGAAACGGTGGGTGCGGAAAATTGGGCGGACGACTACAAAGAGATCCACGGCAATCTCTATTGCGGGATCGGGATACGTCCCGCTCCGAACGAACCGTTCGTGTGGAAATGGGACTGCGGCGTGGAGAGCCGCGAGGACGCGGGAAACGAAAAGAAGGGAGAGGCCTCCGACGCGTTCAAACGCGCGGGCGTAAAATGGGGAATCGGGCGGGAGCTGTATACCGCTCCATTCATTTTTTTGAACGTACCTACGCAGAAGAACGGAACGGGGTATCGCCCCGCAAATCCGTATGCGAAATACGACGTCGCGGAAGTGGAATACGATAACGCCCGGAGAATCCGTCGCCTCGTCGTCGTGGACGAACGGGGAAAGACGGTATTTTCCTATCCGCGTGAGACAGGGAAGGGCCGAACGGAGGATAAGGGCTGTATCGGCTGTTCGTTGAAGGCGGAAGATTGGGAAAAAATCGGGTATACGGAAGAACAGCTCGAAGAAGTGGTCGTCAAGATGACGGGCAAAAAAATATCGGAGCTGGACGAGCGGGAATGTGACCGTTTAAGGGACTGGATAGACAAGGTATACGAGAAGCGGCTCTCGGAGCAAAGGCCGTCGCCCTCAAAAAAGAGCGTAACGCGGAAGTCAAAGCAGGGAAGTTGAAGAAAATTTTATGAAATAACCCGTCGGACGATTGTTTCGGCGGGATTTTTGTTGTATAATATAGACGGCTTGCTTTTCTCCGCGGCGTTTCCGCGGAGAAGCAAAGAGCATGAAAAAAGGAGGCAGAGGATTGAACAGGAAGATTTACGAAGAATTTGCGGCAGGAGTGGACTGCGGATATTCTTATAGATTTGCGAAGAAGATGGAAGAAAATGCGAGCAATCCGAAGCTGGGATATCGCACGGCCTGTTCGGACGCAGAGCTCGCCACGGCCGAACTCATAGCGGAAGAGATGCGGAAAATCGGATTGACGAACGTGACGAAGGACAGGATTTCCGTGGACGGCTGGGAGTTTACGCGGGCGGACATGCGGTTTACGGACGGGAGGGGCGAGGAGCACCTCTTTACGCTCGGCGCCTATCAGACGAATTTCGATACCGAGGGCGAACGGGAGTTTTCCGTCGTCTATGTCGGGAAGGGCCGCGCAAAGGACTATGAGGGCAAAGACGTCACGGATAAGCTCGTCCTCGCGGACATCGATCAGCGCAACGAATGGTGGATCAGCTATCCCGTCTATCAGGCGTACTTAAAGGGCGCGGCGGCGTTTATCGCAATCCAGAGCGGCGGTTACGGAGAAATCAGCGACATAGCGCTCAACGCGCAGGACATCGGCGGTCCCGATTACGCGCCCGCGTTCTCCATTTCCCGCCGCGACGCGGAACTGCTCAAATGGGAGATCGCGCAGAACGGCGAAGCCCGCGTCGTATTCGACGCGAAATCCGAAGTTTGGAGAAACGGGACGACCTATAACGTCTGGGGCGAAATCGAAGGCGAAGACAAGGATTCCGCAGTGCTCCTTTCCGCGCATTTCGATTCCTATTTTTCGGGCTTTCAGGACGATAATTCCGCGATAGCGATGATGCTCTCCATCGCCCGCACGCTGAAAAAGACGGGCTATCGCCCTAAACATACCCTGCGTTTTTGCGCTTTTGCGGCGGAGGAATGGGGCGTGGTCAATTCCAAATACGATTGGTCGAGCGGAGCCTATGCGCAGCTTTTCCGCACCCGGCCCGAATGGCGTGGCACGACCCGCGCCGCTTTGAATTTTGAGCTTCCCGCCTGCCGCTACGGGGAATACGACGCCGTTCACTGCGTCTACGAGTACAATCGTTTCTTTCGAGAGAGCATGGAGGAGTTTCCGCTCGAAAGAGACGTGTTTCCCGAGGGCGTGCGCGTGTTCTCCCCCGTGGAGACTTGGTCGGACGATTTTACTTTGGCCGTTTCGGGAATCCCGTCCTCGGTCAACGATTTTTCCGATTCGGAGTTTATGACCACCACGTATCATTCTCAGTTCGACAACGACGAAAATTATGACGAGGACGTATATCGTTTTCATCACGTCCTGTACGGCTGTCTCGCCGTCGCGCTGGATGCTCGGACGCTGCCCCCGCTCGATTTTTCCGCGCGGTTCAAGGCCTTGAAGGAGTCCCTAAGGAAGGGTGATGTGGACGATTTGCGCGAGCTGTTTGCAAAAGCCGAGGAGGTCGGGACGGGAATTTACGAAAAAATTCAGAATCTCGGCGAAGGGGAGTGTGCAAAAGCGGAAGGATTTTCCTCAGAACTTCTGGAAATTTTCCGCCTTTGCGAGGACGCATTCGTGCGGTTGAACTGGGACGACGAAGTGAAATTCCCCCATGAGATTTTTAAGGAGAATATCCGCCGTTTGCAGCGCGCTTCGGAATTGTTCGGGGAGGGAAAGGCTTCCCGCGCCCTGTCGGAGCTCTATGCGATAGACAATAACCGATACGCTTTCGGATTTGAAAAAGCGGTGTTCACTTATTTCACGCAGTACGTTCTCGAACAGCCCCCCGCGCGGCTGCAATGGGGCGCGGGACGGGTAATCTGCCACGAGAGCCTGTTCGAGCTCATAGACGGCGCACTCGCCGCCCATAGGCGCGGGGAGACGGATTTTTCGGAAGAAGCGCGGGAATGTCTCGCCGTATCCGCACGATTGGAGGAACGGCTTCGCTCGGTGTTAGAGGAAGAGGAGCTCGCCGCGGAAAAAATTTTGATTCGGCTTAGAGCATTGTCAAAAAAGCTCGGCGCATAGGAAAAAACTCTTGACACAGAGCGCTTTTTCTGTTACAATAGAGAAAATCATGTCGGAGGGAAAGGAGTGTATACGATTTCTTGCTGAAATTTCATACGGGCGGAATTGGCTGCGGAGCGGAACGCTTCGGGGCAGGATTCTGTCGTAAAAGCAAGAAAGCGAATACAGTTTGTCCTTGAAATCCGCCTTTGGACGGAATATGAAAGACCGCAGGAAAGATTCTCTTTCTTGCGGCTTTATTTTTGACCGAAGGAGGATTCATGAACATTCAAATTAAAAATCTGACGTTTTCTTATCCCGGGAGCGGGGAAAACGTCTTTGAAAACGTATCTTTTTCACTGGATACCCGCTGGAAAACGGGGCTTATCGGCAGGAACGGGCGGGGAAAAACCACTCTGCTCAAACTGTTGAACGGCGAATTCGAGGGCGAATATTCGGGGACGATTTCCCGTCCTTCGGAAGTAGATTATTTCCCTTGTCCCCTGCCCGACGGCGAGACGTTGACGATGGATGCCCTGTCGGCGTTGAGCGGCGCGGAAGAATGGCGGATCGCCAGAGAGTTGTCCCTGTTGGGCGTTTCCGATGCGGCGCTGTATCGGCCGTTTTCCTGCCTTTCGGGCGGAGAACAGACCAAGGCGCTGTTGGCGGCGATGTTTTTGCGGGAGGGGAATTTCCTTCTGATAGACGAGCCGACCAATCATCTCGATCTGCCGTCTAAAATTTGCGTGGCGGAGTATCTTCGGAAGAAGGAGAGCTTTTTGCTGGTCTCCCACGACAGAGATCTGCTGGATTCCTGTACGGATCATATCCTGTCCCTGAATCGGACGGACATCGAAGTTCAGGCGGGAAATTTTTCCTCATGGTATGAGAATACCCGCCGCACGGAAGCGTTCGAAAGGAGTCGAGACGAGAAGCTGAAAAAGGAGATCGGGAGATTGAAAGATTCCGCCCGCCGAACGGCGGAGTGGTCGGACAAAACGGAAGCGGGAAAATACAACACCCGAAATTCGGGGCTGCGGGTGGATCGCGGCTATGTCGGGCATAAGGCGGCCAAGATGATGAAAACTTCTAAGGTCATCGAGGCCCATAAAGAGCGCGCGATAGAGGAAAAGTCCGCGCTCCTAAAAAATGCGGAGGAGGCGGAAAGTCTGAAAATCCGCCCGCTCGAATTTTTTTCGGAACGTTTGCTCGAAATCAAAGAACTGACCGTCCGCTACGGGTCGGACGAGGCGTGCAAAGGTGTTTCTTTTTCCGTCTTTCATGGGGACAGGATTGCGTTGAACGGAAAAAACGGCTGCGGAAAATCCTCGGTTTTTCGGGCGATTTTAGGCCTTGCGGAATTTTCTGGGACGATTCTCCTGTCCCCGCGGCTAAAAATTTCTTATGTCCCGCAAAATACGGATTCCCTTTCGGGTTCGCTCGGCGAATACGTCCGTCAATATGGAATAGAGGAAAGCCTGTTTAAGGCCGTTCTGGATAAATTGGGCTTCCGAAAAAAGGATTTCTCCGCCGATTTGTCGGCCATGAGCGCGGGCCAGAAAAAGAAAGCGGCGCTCGCTCGAAGCCTTTGCGAAAGCGCGCACCTGTATATTTGGGACGAACCGCTCAATTATATCGACATCATTTCCCGCGCGCAGATAGTAGAGCTCATTCTCGCCTTTCGTCCTTCTCTGCTCTTTGTGGATCACGATTCCGCGTTTCTTCGTAACATCGCCACGAAAATCGTGCGAATTTAACGGCCTCCGAGCAATTTTAGGAAAATCGTTTTTACGTCGGAAATCGAAGCTAATCTCTACGGACAGTAGAATTTTTCCCGTTTTTTTCGGATATAATTTCTGCCATAGATAAATTTTTATGATAACCCATTTTTTTATTTTTATAAATGTAATATTGCAAAGTGACAAAATCTCAAAAGACTCATAAAATCATTGACAAAATCAATAAAATAGGTTAAGATAACTATACTGACAGTAGAAAGGCGAAAAATTCGACTCTACTCAGGGTAGAATTTGGCTTTTTAATCTACCGGGCGGTAATTTAAGGAGGAGAGGCCGAGAATTTGAAACGATGCGGATAATGCTCTGAGATGTATTTTCGGATGTTCATAAAAGAAATGAAAAAAGAGTAAAATTGATTGTTTTCGGGGAAATTCTTTCTGTTTTTCCAAAAAACGGCGCTTTTTATTTCCGATAAGCGGCAGAGCGAAACGAAAAACTAAGGGGACAAAAGGTGGATTTTTCGGCTATATCGTACGGAAAGGAAGGATAGATAAAGGTGAATTCGGGTAGAATGGAGGAAAATGTAAGTAGAGAGAGAAAGAAGCTGAATAGGTTGAAATTTTACCCGAAAGGGGATAAAATAGTATCAGAGCCGAAAAAACAAGAAGCATTGAGAATTTGGTCGATGCAAAAAATTACATCAAAAAAGTAAGGAGAACGGCATTATGAATGAAATGTTAATGAATACAGCGGAAGAAGCGGAAAGCGGTTTGAGAAAGCCCGGACGGTCGGGGTGGAACGAAGCAGATTCCTATATTTATACGATAGCAAAGACGGAAGAGGGAAAATCCGCAAAGGGAAAGGCCGCTTCGGTTGCAAAAGAGGAGCGGAAAATCGTCCCGCTGTTTTTTGCGACGGACGACAACTATCTGCCCTTTCTTGCCGTGACGATAGAATCGTTGAAGGAAAATGCTTCAAAGGATTTTCTCTATAAAATCCATGTTCTTCATTCGGGCGTCAGACAAGATTATGCCGAAAGGATTCTGCGCCTTGCGGAGGACGGTTTCGATATTTCTTTCGTGGACGTTACGGAACGCTTGAAGGAAATTTCTTCTCTCCTTCATATGCGGGATTACTATACCTGTACCACCTATTTCCGCATTTTTATCGCGGGAATGTTCCCGCAGTACGACAAGGCGCTGTATCTCGACTGCGATACGGTCATTCTCGGAGACATCAGCGCTCTGTATGCTTACGATTTGGGAAGCAATCTGATCGGCGGCGCTCCCTGCGAGGGCGTGAACAGCTTCGAAGTCTATAAAAAATACGTCTCCGAAGTGGACGGACTCGACCCGAGCATGTTTTTCAACGCGGGCGTGATTTTAATGAATCTCAAAAGTTTCCGCGAGGAAAATTTCTACGAGAAATTCGCGGATCTTTTGAAAAAGTATAAATTTACCGTCATTCAGGACGAGGACTATCTCAATGTCCTCTGTCAGGATAGAGTGCTCCGCCTGCCGCGCGCTTGGAACAAATTCCCCGTATCGAAGGATAAACTTTCGAGGGAAGAACTCCGTATCGTGCATTACGGCATGACTTGGAAACCTTGGCACTATCCCGATATTCCCTATCAGGAATACTTCTGGGAATACGCGAAGCGGACGGAATTTTACGGGATCATCAGGGATATTTACGATCGATTTTCCTTTGCGGACAGACAGAAGGACGTCGAGTGCGAAGCGGGGTTGAAGGCCCTTGCGATGAGCGAGATCGAGCGTCCGGACGGATATTTCAAGACTTACGGAAAAATGTTCGGCAACGTAAAATAAGCGGCGGGAAAGGACAGAACTTTGCGGCCGCGGCCGATTTTTGGTCGGCCAATTCTTTCGGCCGCCGCATAATTTAACGAAGTAAAAGGGAATAGCCATGGATTTAACAAACGTATCTCCCGGCAGGCGGGAAGTATTGGAGCGGATTGCTCTTTTCGAGCGGCAGAGGAGGTTTGACGAGGACGTAGAGAACGATCCGCCCACCGTCACGCTCTTGCCCGATAAAGTGGATTATCTCACCAAAAAACCGAAAAATAAACTGCTCCGCCTCATTGCGAACGCGGTGGGGGACAGATATTTTTCAAAGCTCGTCAAAAAGGGAATCATCGTGACGGAAGCCGTCGAGGGGAAAGAGCATCTTTCTGCCCTCGGCGGCGGCGCCGTAATTACCTGCAATCATTTTTCCGCCTATGATAACTATATTCTTTTCAATGCGATTCGGAATGAGCTGCCCAAGAAAAAGCTGTATAAGGTAATTCGGGAGGGGAATTTTACCTCGTTTCCGGGACTGTACGGATTTTTGTTCCGTCACTGTGACACGCTTCCTTTATCCAGTCATCCCCGCACGATGATCAATTTTCTCTCCGCGGCAAATACGCTGTTGAAGCGCGGAGAATCCATTCTCATTTATCCCGAACAAGGCATGTGGTGGAATTACAGAAAACCCCGTCCCTTGAAGATCGGGGCGTTCAAAATGGCTTTCCGCGCGAACGTACCCGTCGTGCCTATGTTCATTACGATGCGGGATTCGGAAAGGCTCGACGGGGACGGCTATCCCCTGCAAATTTATTCCCTGCATATCATGGAGCCGATTTACCCCGATAAAACGCTCTCCGAAAAAGAGAGCACCGAGCGCATGAAAGAGCAAAATTACGCGCTCTGCAAAGCGAAGTACGAGGAAGTATACAAAATCCCTCTCGACTACGGCGAAGGGGAGGCGGAGGGAAAATGATTTTATACCTTTCGATCATCTTTGTAGGCATGGCTTTATTGACGGCGGCGGATCTGATTTTTGCGGCGCCGCATTTCGGCTTCGGATTCTGGTTCGCGCTTGGCGGAGTATCCTTAAACGTCGTTCTGGCAATCGCCGTAGACGGATTGTTTGCGTTTCTCATTCGCCGCATGCCCGCGAAATGGTTTTCGCACGATAAAAAGATTTTTCAGGTTTCCGCGAGGGAAAAGAAGTTTTACGAGACTTTGAAAATTCGGAAATGGAAGGATAAAATCCCCGAACTCGGACAATTTACCGCTTTCCGGAAAAATAAAATCGCGGATCCCAAAAACAATGAGTATCTGACACGCTACATGTTGGAAGCGTGTTACGGGGAAGTCATTCACTTCGTCTGTATATTCGTCGGCTTTTTTATCATTTTCTGTATGCCGCTCAAATATTGGCTGTGTTTCGGCCTTCCCGTCGCAATCGTGAACGCGCTTTTGAATCTTCCGTCCGTCTTTATTTTGAGATATAATTTTTATAAGCTCAAAATTTTGTTCCGCCATAACGAGAAACAGGAAATTCTTCGGTCTCAGAAGGAAAATGCTTTCGTTTTGAGGGCGGAAGCGGAGGAAAAAAGCGTTTCGGAAAAATCGGATTTTTGACTTGACAGAATAAAAAACTCGTGGTATAATGTTCCGTGTGCCGAAAAGGCGATGAAAACGGAAAATTTCGCTTAAAGAGAGCGTTTGCAACCGCCGATTCGGTTGACCGACGAAAATCGTCGGGAATATATCATCGGCGGTTTTTTTATGCGGAAGCAAACAGACTGAAAATATTCGGTAGCAGACAAAGTCGGAAGTCTTGACGGACATTTTCGGACGAATTTATGACAGGAGGTCATGGTGATCATGAAAGCGGACGTGGTAATCGTGGGGGCAGGCCCCGCGGGAATTTTTACGGCGATCGAAATGCTGAGAAAGGACAGCAAGAAAAAGATCGTCATTGTGGAAAAGGGAAAATCGGTGGAAAATCGGCATTGTCCCAAGGTAAAGACGCAGAAATGCATGAACTGCAAACCCTATTGCCATATCACGACGGGCTTTTCGGGCGCGGGGGCATTTTCGGACGGAAAACTTTCTTTAAGCTGCGAAGTGGGCGGCGATCTGCCGCAGCTCATCGGCGAAGAACTCGCGCAGGAGACGATCGATTATACGGATAAAATTTATCTCGAATTCGGCGCGGACGAACACATCGAAGGTCTGAACGCGGGCGAAGAAGTCAAGGAAATCCGCAAGCGCGCCATTCAGGCGGGACTCAAATTGGTGGATTGCCCGATTCGTCACATGGGTACGGAAAAGGCGCAGAGTATCTACCTTTCCATTGAAAAATATCTTCTCGGTCGCGGCGTGGAAATTTTCTTCGATTACGAATGCAATTCTCTGATTATCGAAGACGGAGTATGTAAGGGCGTTTCCGTCGCCAAGGCGGACGGCAGCAAGAGCCTGGAAATTTTCGCTTCCGATACCGTGGTTGCGACGGGCCGCCGCGGAGCGGATTGGCTGGAAAAGCTGTGCGAAAAATACGGCGTGGAGCACGTTCCGAGCACCGTCGACATCGGCGTTCGGGTGGAAGTGAGAAACGAGGTCATGGAGACGGTCAATAAAGTATTGTACGAATCCAAACTCATCGGTTATCCCAAGCCTTTCAAAAATAAAGTCCGCACTTTCTGCCAGAACCCCGGCGGATTTGTTTCTCAGGAAAATTACGACAACAATCTCGCGGTGGTCAACGGCCACAGCTACAAGGAACTGAAAACGAACAATACCAACGTTTCCATTCTCTGTTCGCATAACTTTTCCTACCCCTTCAATCAGCCGATTGCTTACGCGCAGAAGATAGGGGAGCTCACGAATATGCTGGGCGCGGGGCATATCCTCGTCCAGCGGTTCGGCGATATTCTCGACGGCAAGCGCACGTGGGATAAGGAACTGACCCGTTCGAATATCCGTCCCACCTTAAAGGACGCGGTGGCGGGAGACATTACGGCGGCCATGCCGTATCGCACGATGATCAATATCATCAATTTCATTCAGTCGGTGGATTACGTCGTTCCCGGATTCGCCTCTACGGAGACGCTGCTCTATTCTCCGGAACTGAAATTTTACAGCAACAGAATCAAAATGGACACCGATTTCAACACGAATATTCCCGGGCTCCATTGTCTGGGCGATTCCAGCGGCTGGACGCGCGGACTCATGATGGCGTCGGTCATGGGCGTTCTGATGGGCAGAAA